>NZ_JBTNSY010000001.1:0-432461 GCF_054515735.1 Mycobacterium sp. ML4 | reverse complement strand
CCCGCTACCACCGGAAGTGCACCTCGAGCCGGACGGCCCGCCAGGTTCCTGAGACTATTTCCTCGCCTGCCGAGTTGACCTACTGTGGCTAACGTGGAGTCACACGGAACCCCCGAATTGGTGCCCGTCGAGAGTTTGCATTCAGGTGACCCGATCACCGACGGCGGCCAGCGGTACATCGTTCTCGAATCCAAAGCGGTCGGCGACGGCTGCGTAGTCCTCGAGCTGGAGTCCAGGGTGGACCACCATCTCCAGGTCATCGAGAAGTCGTTCCCGGCCGGGTACCACGTCGGCAGGGCAAACCACCGATATTTGTAGGGCGGTTTTCCCGAGTCCCTATCGCTGCGCGTGGCCGTTCACCGGCCACCGCGGCATTCCCCTATACATCAATTCAACTCCGCGGTGGCCGTTGATCATTGGGGTCATCGGGATCGGGATCTCCGAACCACCGTGACGGCACGTGCTCGGCGTACGAGTCGTGCCAGGACCACCACTCGTACGGCTTGGTCTGCGGGTAGCCCTCCGGTGAGTCCTCCCAATCCTCCTGGCGCCCAAGCGCCGTCATGTCGAGGATGCTCCAGGTGTTGCCCAGCACCTCATCGCCGCGGTTGTTGACAAAGTAGGTGCGGTACACGCGTGACCCGTCCTGGATGAACGCGTTGGTGCCGTGCCATTCGTGCACCCCGAAGTCCACGTCGAACCCGTCGGTCAGCGTGTACCACGGCATCTGCCACCCCATCCGCTGCTTCAGGCGTTCGATGTCGGCCTGTGGCGCCCGTGAGGCGAAAGCCAGGGCGGTGTCACGCGCGTTCACGTGCGCAAGGTGGCCGATGTGATCGGCGACCATCGAGCAGCCCGGGCACCCGTGATCGGGCCAGCCGTGCACACCCGGCTCGAAGAACGCGCGGTACAGAACCAGCTGGCGGCGGCCCGTAAAAAGGTCCGGCAGGCTCATCGGCCCGTCCGGACCTTCGAACACATAGTCCTTCTCCACGGCAAGCCACGGCATCCGGCGCCGCTGGGCGGCCAGCGCATCCCGCGCGCGCGTCAGTTCCTTCTCCTTCGCCAGCAACCGCTGATGCGCGTCGGCCCAGTCGTCGGCGGACACGATCGGAGGTGTCTTCACGGCGATCTCCCTTCTCGCGTGCCTTTTCATGCCACCGGTGACAGCCCGGCGGAAGTCAACAGATAGGCGCCGCTGTCCCGACGTTCGACCATGCCCCGTACCGCAAGCCCGACCTGCTCTGGAGTGAGCACCGCCCCGGCAGCCGCCACGAACGCATCGACATCCATACCCTGCCGGGCGGCGTAGGCGGCAACGGCCTTGGCCCCCAGGTCGGTCGCGGGAGTCAGCCGCGGCAGCACCGAGGCGAAGCTGATGCCCAACCGCGCTCGCTGCGCTTCCTCGGCGGCGTAGCCGGTGATGAACTTGACGGTGGCCTTGGCGCCCGCGTACCCGCCGCTGAGCGGCGACCCGTTGACCGCCGCGCCGCTCGACAGGCTGATCACGGTGCTGCCGGGCGCCAACGGCCGTCGCAACGCGTAGCGGATCCAGTGGAATGTCTGCGCCACGTCGACATTCCAGTTCTCCACGAAAGTCGCCCAGGTCTGCTCCATCAGCGGCCCCATCCGCGGCGCGAGCCCGGCGGCCAGCACGATGGTCCGCGGACGGTGGTGGTCGATCAGCCGGGCAGCCGTCTCGGCGTCCGCGGCGTCCGCGGCCAATGCGGTGAAGCCGTCACCGAGCTCGTCGCGCACCTCCCGCAGACGGGCGTGGGTTCGTGCCACGCCGACGACATGCGCACCGGCTTCAATGAGCGCGGCTGCGATGGCCCGGCCGAATCCGCGGCTGGCTCCGGTGACGATCGCCGTCGTACCGGCAATTGAGTGATTCACGGTGATGGGTCCCTTTCGGTGTGATGGAACTTCACCAATGCAGATACGCCGCGCGCCCACGATTCATCGCGGTCCAGGCCGGCGATGATTTTCCGGCCGCGCAGGTATCTATTAGGACATGTCGGAGCAGTCGGAGTTTATCGAGCGGGCAGCGCCGTTCCGGGCCGAGTTGATCGCGCACTGCTATCGGATGCTGGGTTCGGTGCACGACGCCGAGGACCTGGTCCAGGAGACCTACCTGCGCGGCTGGCGCGGTTATCCGGCGCTCAGGGAACGCGCGGCGCTGCGTACCTGGCTGTACCGGATTGCGACGACCGCATGCCTGCGGGCACTGGAGAACCGCGCGCGCCGGGCGCTTCCGGCCGACGACCCGATCGGTGACAGCGAGTGGTTGGAGCCCATCCCGGACGCCTACCTGTTCCAGACCCCGGAGGACGCCCTCACCCTGCGCCAGAGTGTCCGGCTTGCGGTGATGACCGCCTTGCAGGAGCTGCCGGCGCGACAGCGGGCAGTGCTGATCCTGCGCGACGTCGTCCAGTTCAGCGCCGCGGAAGTGGCCGAGCTGCTGGAGACGACGCCCGCGGCGGTCAACAGTTCCCTGCAACGTGCCCGCGGCCGGCTTGCCGAGATCGCACCGGACGAAGACGATGTCACCGAGCCCGACGACGCACAGCTCCGCGATCTGGTCGACCGCTACTGCGCGGCCTTCGAGAACGCCGACGTCGCCAAGCTGACCTCGGTGCTGCATGACGACATCAGGCTAGAGATGCCGCCGATGCCGGAGTGGTTCACCGGGCGTGCAGACGTGTTGCGCTTCCTGACCGACCGCGCCTTCGCCGCGCCCGGCGGCGTGGTGATGATCCCGACGCGCGCCAACGCGCAACCCGCGGTCGCGGAATATCGGCGCACCGACGATAACATCATGGCAGCCCATTCCATCCAGGTCCTCACCTGCCGTTCCCGGGCCGGGACACCCGGGATCGTAGCGATGACCGTCTTCCTCGATCCGACCCTGTTCGCCACGTTTGGGTTGCCGCTCACCCGGTAACCCAGCCGCATTCCGCGGGCCGTGTGGACAGGTCATCGAGGCCCCGGGAGGATTGGCGCGGTAGACGCAATCGAAGGGTGATGGATGAAGATACCGGGTGTGGCCGACCTTGTCGGCACTCTCACCGGTGGAGCTGTTCAGGCGTTGCAGGCCGGGGTCAACAGCGCGGCCGGTGCCGTGGGAGCTGTGCAGACCCTGACCAGCCCGGTGACGGACCTGGTCGGGCCCGTGGTGCAGACGGTGGCGCACAACACCGGCCGGGCGATCGGGCTGGGTTCGCTCAACGGCGCACCCGACACCGTCACTCCCCCGGTGCGATGGCAGAGCGGGCGACGTGTGCACCTGGACCTCGATCCGCTACTGCCGTTCCCACGCTGGCACGAGTACGCCCCGGTGATCGAGGAGCCGGTTCGCCGCATTGCCGGGGTAGAGAAGGCACACGTCGAAGGCGCGCTGGGCCGACTGGTCATCGAGATCGCCGAGGACGCCGACGCCGACGACGTCCTCGATCAGGTGCGCGGCACGGCGGCGGCGGTGGCGGCCGACCTCACCGCCACCGAGAGTGGCCCCACACCCCAGGCCGCACCGTTCGCGGACCCTGGCAATCCGTTGGCGATTCTGGTGCCGCTGACGGCCGCGGCGATGGATGCCGTCGCGGCCGGCGCGGCCGTCACTGGCTGGTTCACCCGGTTGCCCATGGCACCCCGCAGTGCGCGGGCCGCCGCCGCGCTGATGAACTATCAACCTCGGGTGGTGGCCGTCCTGGAGTCCAAGCTCGGCCGCGTCGGCACCGACATCGCGCTCAGCGGTTCGACGGCGCTGGCATACGGATTGAGCCAGTCGGTCGGCACTCCCCTGCTGAATCTTGCGCAACGTGGGCTGCAACTTTCCGAGGCCACGGCGCACCGGCAGCGGTGGCGGGAACGGGAACCCGAACTCGCCTCTCCAACCCGGCCGCAGGCTCCGGTGGTGCCGATCCTCTCGTCGGCCGCAGACGAGCACACGCCCCGGCACAACTGGGCCGCCGCCGCCGCGGGCGAAGCGTCGCACGTCGTGGTGGACGGTGCCATCGACGCCGCGATCGACACCGGCAAGGGCTCCATGAAGGGCCCCATCGAGAACTACGTGGACCAGGCCGCGAGCGGTTCGGTGGTCGCGGCGGCCGGCGCACTGTTCGCCGGCGGAGGTGCCGCCGCGGCGGCCGAGGCGATCCTGGCCGGAGTTCCCAAGGCCGCGCACGTGGGTCGTGAGGCGTTCGCCACGACACTCGGTCGCGGCCTGGCCAACGCCGGGCTGCTGCTGCTCGATCCGGGTGCGCTGCGTCGGCTGGACCGGGTGCAGGTGGTGGTCATCGACGGCGCCGCGCTGCGCGGCGACCACCGTGCGGTGCTTCGCGCCCGGGGCGACGAGCCCGGCTGGGACGACGACCGTGTCTACGAGGTCGCCGACGCGTTGCTGCACGGCGAGGAGGCGCCCGAGCCCGACCCCGACGAATTGCCGGCCATCGGTGCACGGCTGAAATGGATTCGCTCGCAGGGCCCCTCGGCGACGCCTGCGCAAGGTCTCGAACACGCTGAGCTGATCAACGACGGCGACCGGGTGGGCAGCGTGGACGTCGGGTGGGAAGTCGATCCCTTCGCGATCCCGCTGCTGCAGACCGCACACCGCACCGGCGCCCGGGTGGTGCTGCGCCACGTAGCCGGAACCGAAGACCTGTCCGCCAGCGTCGGCTCCACGCATCCACCCGGAACGCCGCTGCTGAAGCTGGTCCGCGATCTACGGGTGGACCGCGGACCGGTACTGCTGATCACCGCCCTGCACCGCGATTTCGCGTCCACCGACACGCTGGCTGCGCTGGCCATCGCCGACATCGGGGTCGCCCTGGATGACCCGCGCGCGGCCACGCCCTGGACCGCCGACATCATCACCGGAACCGACTTGGCCGCCGCGGTGCGGATCCTGTCCGCGCTGCCGGTAGCACGTGCCGCGAGCGAATCCGCGGTCCACCTGGCCCAGGGCGGCACCACACTGGCCGGGCTGCTGCTGGTTACCGGGGAAGACGGCAGAACCAGCAATCCGGCGTCCTTCCGGCGCTGGCTCAACCCGGTTAATGCCGCCGCCGTGACAGCGTTACTGTCCGGGTCCCTGTCGGCCGCGCGGGTGTTGCGGATGCCGGATCCGACACCGCAACCGCTGACCGCCTGGCACGCCCTGGACCCCGAGATCGTGTACTCCCGACTCGCCGGCGGCTCCCGCCCGCTGGCGGTCGAACCCGGCACACCGACCTGGCGCCGACGACTGGACGACCTGTCCTACGAACCGGTCGTCGCTCCGCTGCGGGGCCCCGCTCAGGTGCTGGGCCGGCTCACCGCGGCCACCCGCGTGGAACTGCGCGATCCGCTGACCCCGATCCTGGCGGTGGGTGCGGCCGCCTCGGCGATCGTGGGCAGCAACGTCGACGCGCTGCTGGTCGCCGGTGTGATGGCGGTCAACGCGATCACCGGGGGTGTGCAACGGCTGCGGGCCGAGGCGGCGGCGGCGGAACTGTTCGCCGAACAGGACCAGCTGGTGCGTCGCGTCGTGGTGCCGGCCGTAGCGACCACCCGACGCCGGCTCGAGGCCGCTCAGCACGCCACCCGCACCGCGACCGTGTCGGCCAAGAAACTACGGCCCGGCGACGTCATCGATCTGGCCGCCCCCGAGGTGGTACCGGCCGACGCCCGCATCCTGGTCGCCGATGATCTCGAGGTCGACGAATCCTTTCTCACCGGCGAGTCACTGCCGGTGGACAAGCAGGTGGATCCCGTCGCCGTCCACGACCCGGAGCGGGCCAGCATGCTGTTCGAGGGCAGCACGATCGTCGCGGGCCGGGCACGCGCGATCGTCGTCGCCACCGGAGTCGGCACGGCCGCTCAGCGCGCCATCTCGGCGGTCGCCAACGTCGAGACGTCGGCGGGCGTGCAGGCGCGGTTGCGCGAGCTCACCAGCAAGGTGTTACCGCTCACCCTGGCCGGCGGCGCCACCGTGACCGGCTTGGCGTTGCTGCGTCGTTCGTCTCTGCGGCAGGCGGTCGCCGACGGTGTCGCCATCGCGGTCGCGGCGGTCCCCGAAGGGCTGCCGCTGGTGGCCACCCTGTCCCAGCTCGCGGCGGCACAGCGCCTCACGACTCGCGGTGTGCTGGTGCGATCGCCACGGGCCATCGAGGCGCTCGGGCGGGTCGACACCGTGTGTTTCGACAAGACCGGCACTCTCACCGAGAACCGGCTGCGCGTTGTGCGTGCGGTGCCCAAGGGCATCGGTCCCGAAGGACCGTTTCCGGAGTCCGACGACCCGCAGTCCATCGCGGTGTTGCGGGCCGCCGCTCGTGCCTCAACACAGCCGCATGACGGCGAAGGCCACGCGCACGCTACCGACGAGGCGATCATCACCGCCGCCAGTTCGATTGACGCCGAGGGTGATTCGCCCTGGACAGTCCTTGCCGAGGTGCCCTTTGAATCGAGCCGCGGCTACGCCGCCTCCATCGGTGCGGAGCTCAGCGATACGACGCCCGTGTTGATGCTGAAGGGCGCGCCGGAGACAATCCTGCCGCGCTGCCGATCCGTCGATCCCGAGGCCGAGTCGCTGGTGCACAACCTCGCCGCACAAGGTTTGCGGGTGCTTGCCGTCGCGCAGCGCCCGTGGGAACTGGGCACCGCCGACGGCGACACCGATTCCGACGCTGTCGACGCCGCCGCGCACGATCTGGAACTGATCGGCTATGTCGGATTGGCCGACACCGCCCGGGCGTCGGCGCGGCCGCTGATCGAAGCGCTGGTGGAAGCCGAGCGCAACGTGGTGCTGATCACCGGTGACCATCCCATCACCGCACGCGCGATCGCCCGGCAGCTGGGCCTGCCCGCCGACGTCCGGGTGGTGACCGGGGCCGAGTTCGCCGGCTTCGACGAGGAAGGGCACGCCAAGCTCGCCGCGGACGTGCAGGTCTTCGCTCGCGTCAGCCCGGAGCAAAAAGTGCAGATCGTCGCTGCGCTGCAGCGCAGCGGGCGAGTGACCGCCATGGTGGGCGACGGCGCCAACGACGCCGCCGCGATCCGGATGGCCGACGTCGGCATCGGGGTCAGCGGTCGCGGGTCCTCGGCCGCCCGAGGTGCGGCCGATATCGTGCTGACCGATGACGACCTGGGCGTGCTGATCGACGCGCTGGTCGAGGGCCGCAACATGTGGGCCGGGGTACGTGACGCCGTCACGATCCTGGTGGGCGGCAACGTCGGCGAGGTCTTGTTCACCATCCTGGGCACCGCGTTCGGCCAGGGGCGGGCACCGGTGGGGACGCGCCAGCTGTTGCTGGTCAACCTGCTGACCGACATGTTCCCCGCGCTGGCCGTCGCGGTCACCTCTCAATACGACGACCCCGAGGACGACGAGGGCCTCACCGACGACCAGATCGAGGAAGCGCGCCGGCGGTTGCAGCGCGAGCTGCTGACCCAGCCGGCCCCGTCGCTGGACGAGCCGCTGATGCGGCAGATCGTCAATCGCGGGGTCATCACCGCCGCGGGGGCCACCGCAGCGTGGGCCATCGGACGCTGGACACCGGGCAGCGAACGGCGAACGGCCACAATGGGTTTGACTGCGCTGGTGACGACTCAGCTGACGCAGACGCTCCTTACCCGCAGCCACAGCCCCCTGGTGGTGGCCACCGCGCTGGGCAGCGCGGGTGTCCTGGTCGGCATCATTCAGACACCGGTCCTCAGCCAGTTCTTCGGCTGCACGCCGCTGGGACCGGTGGCCTGGACTGGCGTGATCGGTGCCACCGCGGGAACGACCGCTGTCTCGTTCCTGGCGCCCCAGTGGTTGAACAAGGCGGTCAGTGCGGTGCAGCCTGCGCCGCAATCGGAGGACTCGGATGTCAGTGCCCCTCACTAGAATTGGGGTATGAGTTGCAGCACGCGTGCCGACTGGGTGGAAGCGTTGGACGCGCTTCGCGAGTCGGTGTCACGTCTGTTGGAACTCACCGCTGATGCGTTGACCAGCCACGAGTTGATGGCGACGCTGGGCGAACTGGAAGTGGAGTGCCGACGTATCCCGGTCGCTGGCCATGTGCTGATCAATCAGCTTGCGACACAGGCAAGTCCGGCAGAGCTAGGCGGCACTCTGGGTCAGGCGCTGGCCGATCGGCTGCGGATCGTCAAGGGCGATGCGGACCGCCGCATCGCCGACGCCGCCGACCTCGGGCCACGGCGCGCGCTGACCGGCGAACCGTTGGCGCCGCTGCTGCCGGCTACCGCTGCCGCGCAGCGCCAGGGTCTCGTCGGGGAGGGACACATCAAGTTGATCAGCAAATTCTTCAAGAAGCTACCCAGCGCCGTTGATGGGACCACCCGGGAGAAGGCTGAAGGCGACCTGGCCGGCAAAGCGGCCGCCGGATACCGTCCCGATGAATTGGCCCATTACGCAAAGCTTCTCAAGAACTACCTCATGCCTGACGGCGACTTCGCTGACGAGCAGCGCGCCCGCGCGCGCGGCATCACCTTCGGTGCTCAACAGCCTGACGGGATGTCGGAGATCCGCGGGCTGATCACCGCCGAGTTCCGCGCCACCCTCGAGCCCGTGGTGGCCAAACTGGGCGCCCCCGGCATGTGCAACCCCGACGACGAGCAACCCGTCACCGAGGGCAAAGCGCCCTTGGACGCGGTCGACCGCGACACCCGCAACCAGGCCCAACGCAACCACGACGCCATCGCGGCCGGACTGCGAAAGCTTCTGGAATCCAAGGCATTAGGTAGGCACCACGGGTTGCCCACCGCCATCATCGTCACTACCACCCTGGCCGAGCTGGAAGCCGGCGCCGGGCGCGGGCTGACCGCCGGGGGCACCCTATTGCCCATGTCCGACGTCATCCGCCTGGCCTCCCCGGCGCACCACTATTTGGCGATCTTCGACAAAGACAAGACCCTGGCCCTCTACCACGGCAAGCGCCTGGCCTCCCCCGAACAACGACTTGCCCTGCTGGCCAGGGACGGTGGCTGCACCCGGCCAGGGTGCACCGTGCCCGGCTACTGGACCCAGGTCCATCATCTCGAAGGCTGGTTCAACACCCGACGCACCCACATCGGCGAACTGACCTTGGCCTGCGGCCCGGACAACAGAATGGTGGAACTCCGCAAGTACATCACCCGGCGAAACGCCAACGGCCACACCGAATGGATAGCACCGAAACACCTGGACTGCGGCCGGCCCCGAACCAACTGCATGCACCGCCCGGGAAGACTCTTGGAATCCGATGATGATGACAGCGAACCCGATTGACGGCAGCGGGGCTCCTAATGGGACAGCTCGCGGCGCACCACCTTGCCGGCCGGATTGCGCGGGATGCTTTCGACGATGTTGATGTCCCGCGGCTGCTCAAAACGGGAAACCTTGCCCCTCAAGTATTCTCGAAGCGCAGACTCGTCAGCGGCACTGTCTTCCCGCAGCACGACGAAGGCGGCCAGTCGCTTGCCGAACTGCTCATCGGCGACGCCGACGACCGCAGTCTCGGCCACATCGGGGTGTCCGGACAGCGCATTCTCCAGCGCGCGTGGGTATACGTTCTCCCCGCCCGAGACGATCATGTCGTCTTCGCGGCCGACGATGTACAGACGGCCGTCCTCGTCGAGGTAACCCATGTCGCCGGTGCTGCTCATCCCGTCGATGACGGCCTTGCCGCCGCCACCGGTGTAGCCGTCGGATGCCAGCCCGCCACCGACGAAGATACGGCCGGTCACCCGCGGCCCGACGGGACGGCCGTTGCGGTTGTAGATGCGCACCGGGCATCCCGCGACCGGCCTGCCCACCGTCTCCGGAAAGCGACGCAACTCCTGCGGTGTCGCCAAAGATCCGATGCCGACCTCGGTGGAGCCGTACAGGTTGTAGAGGACGTCACCGTAGGCGTCCATGAACCGGCGCGCCAGTCCGGGGTCCAGCCGGTCGCCGCTGGAGATGACAACCCGCAAGCACGACAGTGGGTTTCGCGCCCGTACCCGTTGCGGCAGATCCAGCATGCGCGCCAACATGATCGGCACCGCGCTCATCGCCTCGGCGCGGTGCAATGACGCCTGGGCCAGCGCAGCTTCGGCGTCGAAGCGGCGGCGGGTGAGCACCGTGCCGCCCAGGGCGATAGCCATCATCAGAATGCCGAATCCGAGCCCGTGAAACATCGGTGCAGCCAAGGAGATTCGCGAGCCGACCCGCAGGCCGGTACGCGCCAGAATTGTCATGCTGACGCCCACCCCCGAACTGAGATGGGGCGTTCGTGGAACTCCCTTGGGGATGCCGGTGGTACCCGAGGTCAGCAACACCATTCGACCCGACGGGGCCACTTTGGGCCGCGGAACATCCAGTCGCGGTTCGACGGTGGCCGGATCGATGATCTGGATGGGCTCGTTGGTCGCCGCAATCTGCGCGGTGAACTCGTCGTCACAAAACATCGCCCGGATCTGATGTGCACCAAGGGCGCCCGCGAGCGCGTCGGAGCGGAATTCGGTGTTCACCAATACCACGTCGGCACCGATCAACGCCGTGGCGAATACCGCGGTGACGAAGTTGCGCCCGTTGCGGCACATCACACCGACCGGTTGGCCCGCCCGTACACCAAGGTCGAGGAGTTCCACCGCCATTGATTCAGTCATCGACTGCAGCTCGTGGTAACTGAGCGCGCCATCCTCGTCAATGATCGCTGTGCGCTGCGGCCAGCGCGCCGCCGAGACCGCCAAGAGCGTGCAGAGATTCGTGCCACCCCGGCATATTTCGCTAGCCAGCCGCAAAGCCGTGGTGGGACCCGGTGGACCCAACAGACCCGACGACAGCAACGCGCGCGCCATCGTCCCGGCCACGCTGTCCGTCACTGCCGAACTTCCTTGGCGGATTCGGCGATGAACCGGCTGTACCAGAGCCGGGCGGCGCGTTCGGCCGGCCCGGCCAGCAGGACCGAGGCGATCTCGGCCGGCCACACCCAGGGCGGTTCGTTGGTGCGGGGCCGCTCGATGATGACTTTCGCCACGGCGTCGGCGGCCTCGTCTGGGGTCAGGCCCGGGAGCCGGCCGAGCAGCGGCGTCGGTTCGATCATCCGCGTGCGGACCAGCGCGAAGTACACCGTCGAGACGTCGATGCCGTCTGCATGCAGTTCCGGCGCCACGCTGCGCAGCCAGCGGTCGAAGGCCCCCTTGGACGCTTGGTAGGCGCCCCACTGCGGTCCCGGTACCACCCGCACGCCGACGCTGGACACGTTGACCAGGTGCCCCCTTGCGTTCTCGCGCATCGCCGGAAGCAACCCGAGCAACAACCAGATCGGTCCCAGATAGTTGATGTCGATGGTGCGCTGGAAGTCGTGCGGGCGGTCGTACTGCTCGTGCAGTGACCGGCGTAACGACTTTCCGGCGTTGCTCACGATGATGTCGAGCGGGCCGTGGTCCTCGTTGATGTGTTTTGTCAGCTCACTGACTGCGGCCTCGTCGCTGAGGTCGGTCGGATAGACGACGGCCCGGCCCCCGCCGGTGTTGATCGAGGCCGCGATGTCCTCCAGGCGGTCGGCGGAACGGGCCACGATCAAGACGGTCGCTCCGGCAGCGGCCAGCTTGCGTGCGGTTGCCTCGCCAATGCCGTAGGACGCGCCTGTGACCAGTACCGTCTTGCCGGAGACGGCGTCGCGCAACTTGTCGGGATCGGATTCCCGCGCCGGGTTCGCCAACCTGCCGGCAACCGAATCCATCGCCTGCAAGACAAGATTCATCGGCTGTGTCCCTCGATCGCTTTCGACCATCTTCAACCATCGAAACATAGTTATGACCCATGGTCACAATGGCACCTGAAGATCCGGCGTGCACGGGTTTCGCCTTCATCCGACGTGTGACCCGGTCAGGAGCCTCGTTGCACCACCACGGACAGCACGCGGACGATCCGGTCGGTGGGGTTGCGGTAGTGGTGCGGGGTCGCGGGGTCGAACGCCAGTGCGTCCCCCTGTCGCAGCCGCAGCGTTTCGAATCCGACGACGGCCTCCAATTCCCCCTCGAGAACGTAGAGGTACTCACGACCGTCGTGCCGAATGGCCCGCCCCGTCTCCGACGACCGCCCCCCGGGTTCATACACCACCTCGAGGAAATCGGCCATGTTGTCCTGGGTAGGCGTCAGACGCTCCCACCGCACGCCGGTGGACAGTTCGATCGTGGCCCTGTCGTTGGCCCTCTGCAGGATGCCAGTCGTGTCGCCGCCATGGGAACGAGCATGGGAGGCGGTGGCGCCCTCGCCGGTGCTGAACAGATAGTCGAGTGAGACGCCGAGTTCGTTGGCCAGTGCGTAGACCACCCCGGCAGACGGTGCGGTTACGCCTCGCTCGACCTGCGAAACCAGACTCGCCGAGCAACCCGCCCGTCGGGCCAGTTCACGCACGGACAGCCCCCGATCGACCCGAACCCGACGCAACCGCCCGCCGAGGGCGCCGGGAGCCGGACCGGCCGCACGGCCCTGCGTCGAGTTCGTCACCGTCATCCTCCGCGTGTACAGTACTGCATACAGCTATCCACCCAATGTACAGCTGATCTGGATATACCGCGGCATGTCCTCGTAGAGTGTGCAGGATTATGTACAGTAACGCCAGATTCGAAAGGAGGCCGCCGTGGCCACCGTTCAGATATTGACCTTCGACGACGTACCCACTGAAGTCTTCACCCGCTGGGATATCACCGGGCACCAGGTAAACCAGCATCTGCTGAGCAATGCGCTGACCGGGACACCACAGATCGTGGCCGACCTGCTGACGTTCCCGCCTGGATTCACCCACCACATGCACCGGCATCCCTGTGCCGACATGGTCTTCGTACCACTGCGCGGTGGCGTGCAGTTTGTCGGCGAATCGGGCCGGCCGGTGGACATCACGCCGGGCCAGGTGCTCGTTGTGCCGCGGCAGGAGTGGCATGAGTTCCGCAACGTGGGAAGCGAGCACACCCGGGTGCTGCACATCTTCAGTGGCGTCGGGTCGGTCGATGAGATCGGCTATGAGCCCCACCCGCGGCAGTTCACCTTCAGCGGGAACTGATCGCGCCGCGCTGTCTACGCCGCCGGGTGGTTGTGCAGCCGGCGCGGGTCGACGCCCGCACGCTCCCACCCATCGGCCGCCCAGGAGGCGTAGACCATGCGCAGCGGCAACCGGTTGATCAGCGGATTCAGGGCCCGCATCGCAGCGGCGAACCGCGCAAACCGCCTCTCCTTCTTCTCATCCCAGGCCAGATTGCACACCTCGCGCATCTGCGGCGGACAGGTCCCCACGATGATCAGGCGGGCGTAGGCGTTCAGCGGCGCGGACAAAAGCTGCCACATCCGACGGGGAATCCTGCGTGGGGCCGGCAGGCCCTTACGGATGTAGCCGGTGCCGTACAGCACCGTCTTATGCGGCACGAAACGGGCGAGCATGCCGTCCCAATATTCGACGAATTCATCGTAGGTTTGCGGCTGGCCCCTATCGCTGACGCCGTAAAGCCGGTACCAGACTTTGCTTTCGGCGAAGATCTGCTCCTTCTCTGCCTGCGTCAGCCGCCGGATGAAGGTATCGGCGTTGTAGAGGACCTGGTCGACGAAGGTCGCGTGCGCCCAGTAGAACAACTCCGGGTTCAACGCGTGATAGCGGGAGCCGTCGCTGACCGTGCCTTTGATCGGCTTGTGGAAGTCCCGCACGGTACGGCCCCACGTGTGCGGGTCGTCGGCGTAGACGGTTTTCATCAAGGGCGGCGCCGTCCGCTTCGCCCGGCCCAGCGTGTCGCTGAACACCACCGAATGATCGAGCACGCCCTGACCGAGCTGTTCGATGCAGTTCTCGGTGCCGGCGACGCGCTGGAATCCGAACAGCTGGGTCCGGTAGTCGCCGTAGAACTTCCAGATCAGCGAATCGGGGCCCAGTACCGGGGCTGTGTCGTCGATGCCGTCAATGACGATGGGAGTCGCCTCCCGGACGCCGGTGTCGAAGCTCGCCGTCATCACCACCCTCCCCGACCGTGAATCGAAGACACAAAACCATACTTTTGTGTCACGATAGCAGCCGAAGCGTTGCGGCGCCGCGGCGGCGATACCCGGCGAGAGGGGTGCATGGTGACGAGGGTTCGGGCGACCAGCACCGCGACCGTCGAAGAACTCATCCTGGACACCGCTCGCTCGGTCTTCGAGACCTACGGGGTGCGCCGATCCAACATCGAAGATGTCGCCACCCGGGCCGGGGTCAGCCGTAGCACCATCTATCGGCGCTTCTCTTCCAAGGACGAGCTGTTCGAGGCGGTCGTGCGGCGGGAGGCTGAATTGTTCTTCTCCACGCTGGATCAGGCCACCACCGGCCGCAGCCCGCGGGAGGCGGTCATCGAGGCGTTCACCCTCGGGGTGAGCCTGATCGGGGACTCACCGCTGTATTCGCGGATCGCCCAGAGTGAACCCGAACTGTTCGGGATGTTCTCGCGTTCCCATGTCTTCCCGATCGGCCGGTTCGCCGACGGCATCGCCCACACCCTTCGCCGTTGCGGCGCTGACATAGCCGACACCGACCTCGCCAACATCGCCGAGATTCTGCTGCGCGTCGCCGTGGGCATCATCGTCTTTCCCACCGACCGCCTCGACATCTCGGATGAAGCCGCGGTCCGCGCGTACGCCGCGCGCTACCTGGTCCCGATCATCGGCGGGTAGGTCCGCGACCTGAACGGATCCATACGACGCGCGGGGCAGGATGACGAAACCGCTTGGCGTGAAACAGTTCCAGCCATCCCGGGCGCCATTTTGCCTGCGGCACGTGGGTTGGGGGCCGGCACGTTTGGACATAGGCGGAACGGATATCGCGTCAACCACGAGCGAGACTTCCTTACAACGTTCGCCAGATGAATCGAATCGTGTTCCGGCCAGCAGGAGGGTAGTACACCATGTCTGGCACCGTTGCCGACGTGATGTTGGCCCGACTTCGAGACTGGGATGTTCAATCAGGTCTTCGGGTATCCCGGGGACGGCATTAACGGCTTGCTTGCAGCCTGGCAGCGTGCCGAGGACAAAGACTACGCCGCATTCGCACGCAGCCTCGGCCTCTATGCCGAAAACCTGGACAATGCAGATGAACTGGGACACGCCTGGGAACGCGCACTATCGGCCGACCGCCCGACAGTGCTGGATGTGCGTTGCGATCCCGTTCCGCCCATCCCACCGCACGCCACCTCCGATCAGGCCAAGTCACTGGCTCATGCGGTGCTCGGCCGTGACGAAGATGCGGCCGGGTTCATCAAACAGGGTGTCAAGCAGAAACTGCAGCAGTACCTGCCCGGTGAGAAAAAGGATCGGACCTGAACCGCAACGTGGGACCAGGCAGTACCGGTTGCGGCCGGCGCCACCGAATACCGCAAGTGAAATTGTCGGCCGGGCTTACTAGCCTGTAGTGGTGGCGCAGGTTCCGCGGACTCGCTATGCCACCTGCGGCGAGGTGGACATCGCCTATCAGGTATTCGGTGACGGCCCGATCGACCTGCTGGTGCTACCCGGGCCGTCCATTCCCATCGACACCGTAGACCTCGAGCCGTCGATGTACCGGTTCCACCGCCGCCTGGCGTCGTTTGCCCGGGTGATCCGCTACGACCAACGGGGCATCGGCCTGTCGTCGCGGGTGTCGTCGGCGGACAGCATCGGACCGAAGCTCTGGGCCAAGGACGCGATCGCCGTGATGAACGCCATCGGATGCGAGCGGGCGACGATCCTGGCTCCGGGTTTCACCTCCAAGACCGGCCTAGTGCTCGCGGCCGACTACCCCGAGCGGGTGAGCAGCCTGATCTTCATCAACGGGGCGGCGCGGACGCTGCGTGCAGACGATTATCCGATCGGCCACGAGATCGCTGACACCGACCCGTTCACGACCGTCGCCATGGAGCCGGACGCCGTCGAGCAGGGCTTCGACATCCTGAGCATCATCGCTCCGTCGGTCGCAGCCGACAACGCCTTCCGCGCGTGGTGGGACATGGCCGGCAACCGGGCCGCGTCACCCAGCATGGCCCGCGCGATCATCACCGCCGTCCGGCATTCCGACGTGCGCGACACCCTGCCGCGCATCACCGCGCCGACACTTGTCCTGCATCGTGACAACCGGAAGTTCAGCCCGATCGAGCACGGCCGCTACCTGGCGGACCGGATCGGCGGAGCGCGCCTGATCGAGTTGTCCGGCGAGGACACCCTCTACTGGGTGGGCGATGCCGCAGCGATGCTCGACGAGATCGAGGAATTCGTCACCGGGGTGCGCGGTGGCGGGGATGCCGAACGCGTGCTCACCACGATCGTGTTCACCGACATCGTCGGCTCGACACAGCGGGCCGCTGCGCTCGGCGACTACCGGTGGCGCGACCTGCTCGACAACCACGACACCATCGTCCGCCACGAGATCCAGCGGTTCGGCGGACGGGAGGTCAACACCGCCGGTGACGGTTTCGTCGCGACGTTCACCAGCCCCAGTGCCGCGCTGGCCTGCGGCGACGCGGTGATCGACGCGGTGCGCGTGCTCGGCATCGAGGTCCGGGTGGGCATCCACGCCGGTGAGGTCGAGGTGCGCGGCCCCCAGAAAAGTGACGTGGCCGGGATGGCCGTACACATCGCCGCACGCGTGGGCGCGCTGGCCGGGCCCAGCGAGGTGCTGGTGTCCTCGACCGTCCGCGACATCGTCACCGGTTCGCGGCACCGGTTCATCGGCCGCGGTGGGCGTGAACTCAAAGGCGTGCCCGGACAGTGGCAGGTGTGCGCGCTCATCCGCGAGCACGCGGCCGTCAGCTCCTGACTCCCCTTGTACGCTGGGTTCACTGTTTGGGCCGAGCAACCGAGGAGGACCGTGGCGACTCCGCTTGTGGAGGACTCCGAGCGGCAGCGTGTCCGACTCGATGTTTCCGGCATGTCGTGCGCCGCCTGCGCGAGCCGGGTTGAAACCAAACTGAACAAGATTCCCGGCGTGCGTGCCTCGGTGAATTTCGCCACCCGGGTAGCGACCATCGACAGCGTCGACATCGCCGTCGATGAACTGTGCGACGCGGTGGCTCAGGCCGGCTACCAGGCGATACCGCACAACGACTCACCGTCACCGGTATCGCGGCGCGACGACCCCGACGCCCGGCACGCCCGCAGCCTGCTGCGCCGGCTGCTGGTGGCCGCGGTGTTGTTCGTGCCGCTGGCCGATCTGTCCAGCATGATGGCGATCGTGCCCAGCGCCCGGTTCCCGGGTTGGGGTTTGGTGTTGGCGGCTCTGGCCGCACCGATCGTGACCTGGGCGGCCTGGCCTTTCCATTCGGTTGCGCTGCGCAACGCACGGCACCGGACGGCGTCGATGGAGACGCTGATCTCGGTCGGTGTCCTGGCCGCCACCGTCTGGTCGCTGGCGACGGTATTCGTCCCCAAGCAACCTCGCCGGACGCACGGGGTCTGGCAGGCGATCATGCACAGCGACGCGATCTACCTCGAGGTCGCGGCCGGCGTCACCGTCTTCGTGCTGGCCGGCCGTTACTTCGAGGCGCGCGCCAAATCCAAAGCCGGCGGAGCGCTACGCGCCCTGGCCGCGCTCGGCGCAAGGAATGTGGCGGTGCTGCTCGATGACGGCTCGGAGCTCGTCATCCCGGCCGGCGAGCTCAAGAAGCGTCAGCGCTTCGTGACCCGGCCGGGTGAGACCATCGCCGCGGACGGAGTGGTCGTCGACGGTTCCGCAGCCGTCGACACCAGCGCCATGACCGGTGAAGCCAAGCCGGTGCACGCCGTCCCGGGCGGCGCGGTGGTGGGTGGCACGGTGGTGCTCGACGGCCGGCTGATCATCGAGGCCACCGCCGTCGGAGCCGACACCCAGTTCGCCGCCATGGTCCGGCTGGTCGAGGAGGCCCAAGCCCAGAAAGCCCGCGCCCAACGCCTGGCCGACCGCATCTCGGCGGTGTTCGTCCCGGTGGTGTTCGCCATCGCCGCAATCGCAGGGGTGGTGTGGCTGATCGCCGGAGCCGATATGGAGCATGCCTTTGCGGTGACGCTGGGCGTGCTGGTGATCGCGTGTCCGTGTGCGCTCGGCCTGGCGACACCGACGGCGATGATGGTCGCCTCCGGTCGGGGTGCGCAGCTGGGGATCTTCATCAAGGGCTACCGCGCCCTGGAAACCGTGCACGGCATCGACACCGTCGTCTTCGACAAGACCGGCACCCTGACCGCCGGGCAACTGAGTGTGACCACGGTGACGACGACGGGCGGGCAGGACGCCGACGCGGTACTAGCCCTCGCCTCGGCCGTGGAGGCCGCATCCGAACACGCCGTCGCGACGGCGATCGTGGCCGCAGCGCCAGACCCGTTGCCGGTCAAGGACTTTTTCGCAGTCGCCGGCCAAGGTGTAGCGGGGGTCGTCGACGGCCGGCGAGTCGAAGTCGGCAAGCCGTCCTGGGTCACCCGCGATGCGCCGGGCGAGGACGTTCTCGACGCCGCCCGCCGTGACGGCGAGTCGCGCGGCGAGACCGTAGTTTTCATCGCGGTCGACGGCGCGGCCTGCGCGGCGGTCGCCATCGCGGACACCGTCAAGGAGTCGGCACCGGAGGCGGTGGCCGCGCTGCACCGGCGCGGGATGGCGACGATCCTGCTCACCGGCGACAACAAAGCCGCCGCTGACGCCGTCGCGGCCGGTGTCGGAATCGGGACGGTGATCGCCGAGGTGTTGCCGCAAGGCAAGGTCGAGACGATCGAGCGGTTGCGCGCCGAAGGACGGACCGTGGCGATGGTGGGTGACGGCATCAACGACGGTCCCGCATTGGCTTGTGCTGACCTGGGATTGGCGATCGGGCGCGGCACCGACGTCGCGATCGGAGCGGCCGACATCATCCTGGTGCGCGACGATCTCGGCATCGTGCCGCAGTCGCTGGACCTGGCGCGTGCGACGATGCGGACGATCCGGATGAACATGGTGTGGGCCTTCGGATACAACCTCGCGGCGATTCCCATTGCCGCCGCGGGCCTGCTCAATCCGCTGATCGCCGGCGCCGCCATGGCTTTCTCTTCCTTCTTCGTGGTGTCAAACAGCCTGCGGCTACGCAACTTTGGCCGCCGCCCCGGTCGGCCGAGTGTGAATTTGCCGACGCAACACGCCCATTGAGCGTCGCAAGATTCACAGTCGGGGGGTTAGTTGCCCCCGGTACGATGATCGACATGGCCGAGCAGACATTCTCCGTGGACGGGCTGCACTGCGACGGGTGCGTAGCAACCATCACCGGCGCGCTGAGTGCACTGCAGCCGGTGAGCGCGGTCAGCATCGACCTGAACACAGAAGGAACTTCGGTGGTCACGATCTCGACCATCGTCGAGCTGACGCGGGAGCAGGTTCAGGCCGCCCTTAACGGCGAAGGTAACTTCACCGTCCTGGGTTAGCGCCGCATCCGGGCCAACTCGCGCAGCATGGCGTTGTAGGCCTCAAGGTCGTCGTCGGCATAGTCGCTGTCGGCGTGCCGATCGCTGCGGGACGCGACCTTGCGGTCCTGCCGGGCCCATTGGGTGACCAACGCCACGATCACGATGATGACCGGCACCTCCGTCAGGCTCCAGGCGATTCCGCCACCCAAATGCTGGTCGTCGAGGATGCTCGACAGCCACGGCAGGCTGACCGACCGGTAGAACCTCTCGCCCACCGGCGCCGCCATCGTCATCAGCGCGACACCGAAGAAGGCGTGAAAGGGCATGACCGCGAACAGCAGACCGATCCGGCCCGGGTAGGGCAGCCGGCGCGGCCCCGGGTCGATGCCGATGATCGCCCAGTAGAAGAGATATCCGACGAGCAGGAAGTGCACCGCCATGAATTCATGGCCCCAGTGATAGCGGACCAGCGTGTCGAACAGCGGTGTGAAATAGACGACGTAGGGGGAGCCCACGAAGAGCACGAAGGCAACGACCGGGTGGGACAGGAAGGCCGTCACCCGGGAGTGCAACAGCCAGGTGAGCCATTCGCGCGGTCCGGGCGGTTGTCCCTTTCCGGCGGACGGCAACACCCGCAGCGCCAGGGTCACCGGCCCGCCCATGACGAGCAGCACCGGGATGAACATGTTGAGGATCATGTGTTCAGCCATGTGCATGCTGAACATCGCTGAGCCGTAGGCACGTACCCCGGAGCCACTGGTGAACATCAATGACAGGCAACCGCTCAGCCAGGCCACCAGTCGGCCCGCCGGCCACTTGTCGCCGTTGCGACGCAGCCGGACATAGCCCGCCACATACCCGATCGCCAGAA
Source organism: Mycobacterium sp. ML4 (assembly GCF_054515735.1). Classification (NCBI taxonomy): domain Bacteria; kingdom Bacillati; phylum Actinomycetota; class Actinomycetes; order Mycobacteriales; family Mycobacteriaceae; genus Mycobacterium; species Mycobacterium sp. ML4. The sequence goes on along the minus strand of NZ_JBTNSY010000001.1, from coordinate 412,257 downwards.
CCAGGCCGGCCGTGCCGAGGAAACCATCGAAGCGCCACAGCGTCAGCACACCCGCGATGGTCGGTGGGTGCGGCAGTTCATAACCGAGGAACACGTCGCAGCCGGTGAACTGATGCGTGAGGAATCGCGGCGCGGTCTGGCCGGCCATCGCAGCCATGGCAGCCACCGCCGCGACCATGGCCATCGCGCCACCAGTGCTGCCGCGGGTGAACCGCGGCGCCGAGCCGGACAACCCCCAACAATCGAACAGCCACACCAACGTCACCAGTGCACCAGCGAGAAGTCCCAGGCGGGCGAAGTCCGACGCGAACATCCAGTCCGGAAGCAGCAGGTACAGCAACAGCGCGCCGTACGTCAGCGCCAACCCGCCGCAGGTCACCTGCAGCACCTGCACGGCGCGGTCGGCAGTGGTACCGGTCAGCGCACAGACCGCCTTGAGCCCGGTCAACACGGCCACCGCGACGGCGAAGACGATCGCGGCGCTGGTCGCGTAATCGTGGTTGGGCCCCTGCCCCGCGTTTCCGGTCACGGCGGTAGCCACGACGCCGATCAGGGCCGGGATGAGCAGCACCACATGGCTGAGCCAGCGGCTGCTCAACCGCAGTGTCACCGTGATCGGCAGGGCGAAGACGGTCACCACCACCCACGCGCGAGCGACCTCCGAGAACCCGACGGCGTCAAACACCGCGCCACTGCTCAGCAAGGCTCGCGCCCCCACGCCGGAGTCATGCGCTGCCTGGATGACGACCATCGCCGCGGCGGCCAACATCCAGGCGAACGAAACCCACTCGGCGAGCAGGTGAATCCGGAATGCGGCCCCGTCGATCAACCCGTCGGGTTCCGGCCGCGCCGTCATCACCACCAGAAGCAACGCGCCCAGGCACAGCGCACCCAGCAGCACGGCGACGAAATACCCCACCGGCTGGGCGGCGCTGACGAAGTCACCGGGAAACGGGTTGCCCGCTTCGGCGTAGTGACGCGGCCCGGAAATCAGTCCGTAAGCAGCCACGGCGGCGGCTATCGCCAAGAACCCGGCGGCCAATGCCGCCGTCCTTATCGGCAGCGAGCGGCCGACTTCGCCGGGCGCAGTCGCGTCTGCGCTTGATCCGTTTCTGTCCACGTCGGCCCGGTTCACCCCTGCAGCTTACGACCGTGCGTCGTAGCGCATCGCCGGCCGCAGCGCCTAATGTTCGGTGACTGTGGGTCCCGACGGCAAAATGCACCCGGCATGATCGACGATCTGCCGCTTCGCTGGTTGGTCACCGGCCTTTTCTGCTCGGCGCCTTGGGCTTCGCCCTGGTCATCGATCGCAAGTCATGGACCTCCATCGTCAGCCATGGACTGCATCTCACGATGGCGATCGCGATGGCGGCGATGGCGTGGCCGCAGGCACTTGGTTTCCCGCCGACACCGGCAAAGGAATTCTTCCTCGCCGCGGCGTTGTGGTTCGTGATCGTCGCCGTCCTCGCCGTCCGGACGACCGCGGCACGTATGGTCGGCGGCTACCACGCCCTGATGATGGTGGCGATGGCCTGGATGTACGCCGCGATGGGCGGACATCCGGCACCCGGCACCGAACGCCGGGCGCCGGCTGTATCCGGAGTGAACATGGCCGACATGGCGGCGCCCCCACACGACGCCTCGCACGACTGGACTACCACCGGCAACTGGATCTGGGCGGGCGTCTTCGTGTTCGCGGCGTTCGCCTGGGGCTATCGCTTCCTGACGGTACGACGCCGGGTCTGGCGCACCCGCGTCGGCATCGCGGTTCAGGCGATGATGGCTGCCGGCATGGCCATCATGTTCGCGGTGATGGTGTCTGCTGCCTGACTTCACGCCCGCTGGAATTGTTCGGACAGCAGGGTAGGGACCGATGGTGAAACCGCGGCGAGTTCTTCGACGCGTTCGACGCTGAGTGCGATCGTGGGGTGGTCGGCCAGATACTCGCCGTAGGAGCGCGTTCCCAACCTCGCGCCCAGGCTTACCCAGGCATCCACCACCGACCACCTGCGCGGGTTGCCCGTGGCCCACTCGCTGTCATCGAGTCGCTGCTTCCACTGTGCGACTTCGAGTTCTTCGAGCCCGAACCCGCCCAGCAGCGAGGCGTATTCCAGGGCCTCGCCCCGCGCCACCGTGATGCCTCGTCCCAATTCCGTTGCTCCGGTCAACTCCGGCAGCAGTCGCAAGACGGCGGCCGCGGCGGCGCGACCGGTGGTGACCTCTTCGGTCAATGAGAGGGCCGGGTAGGACCCCAGCGCCAGGCAGGCATCCACCACCGAGACCAGGATGTCGGCGGAGTCCCGCAGTTGGCAGTCCTCGCCGAGCACCCGGGGCAAACGCACGATGGTGAAGTCGAGCCCATCCGGTGCGCCGGCCACGATCAGTTCGGCCAGTGATTTGGCTGCCGCATACGGGTAGGGCGCAGCCCGGGGATCGGTGACTTGCGGCGCGTCGACTTCGGCGTTGACGACGAAGGAGGACAGGTGCACCAGCCGGGCGCCGCGTCGGGCGCACACCTCGACGAGAGCGGAGACCAGGTCCACGTTCGCGGCGCGGAGTTCGCGATAGGGAACCAGCACGTTGGTGTTGCCGATGCAGTTGATCACGGTTGCGGCCGCGGTGTCGCGGATCAGCGCGTCCAGCTCCGATCGGCCGACATCGGCGGCGAGTTGTTGGACCCGTACACCGTCCACCTCGCGAAGCGCGTCCCACAGAGGGTGTTCGGACGGTTGCGACCTGGCGGCCAGGATCACGTCGGGACAGCGAACCCCGGATCGTTTCAGGTCGAGGACCGCCCCGACGAACCCGGTGCCCAGAATCCCCGAAGCGCCCAGCACCAGGACCGGCCCGCCCGCAGCGGCCGGGGAGTCGAGTTGCGCACTCGCGGCCGCGGTGGGCAGGCCAGCGAGATCGCGTTCGATCTCGGCGGCGGTGGCAGCATCCATCCAGGCATCGGGGCTCGTTGGCGCCGAAGCCAGGTCGGCGACCAGGTTGGCGGCGGTGTCGGAACTGATCAGGTCGAGGATGGTCACCTGGCGTCGGAGAAATCTGCGGGTGTCGGGTAGCAACCTGATCAGGTCCAACGAGCCGATGCCCTCGCCCAGCAGTGAGGAATCCGGCCGGACGGTCGTACCGAGGTGCCGGCTCCACACCTTCGCGAGGCCGACTGCTGTCTCGTCGGTTTCAACCTCCTCGGGCACCGTACCCATGAATTGCGGCACCGTGCGCAGGCTGTCACCGTCGATCTTGCCGTTCGGCTTTCTTGGGATATTCGGCACGCCGACAACGAAATACGAGGACACCGCCGAGCTCACCAGAATGTGCCGGATGCGTGCGGCTGCGGCGCCGTCGTCTCCGGCGGCACGGGTCTGCGCGGTTTGGAACCATACCCCCAGGCGTCCGTTGTGCAATTCGACTGCGACATCGGATACCGCAGGGTCCGACGATATCCGCCGCGCTATCTCGGCGGTGTCGATCCGCTTGCCGGAGACCTTGACGACGTCGTCTTTGCGTCCGGCGAACACCGGACGACCGTCGTCATCGATTGTCACGCGGTCGGCGGTGGCGAAGGCCCGGCGTCGCGAACCGTCATCGGCGGTCACCGTGCCGAAGTTGCGGTGGTCCATCCCGAGATAACCGGCGGCGACCAGGTCGCCGACGATGACGACTTCACCGAAGGCGATGTACACCGTTTGGGGTAGTAGCGGCCGTCCGAGTCGGCGCCGGGTCGCGGCCGGGCTGGTTCTGGCGATCGGCAGATAGCTGGCCACCACGGTAGTCTCCGTGGGGCCGTAACTGGATACCAGTGAAACACTCTCTCCAACAGTTGATTTCATCCACCTGTCGACGGCGGCCGGGCGGATGGCCTCCCCGCCGATGACGATTTGCCGCAGGTGCGAACGGCGGATCGCACCGATCGCGTCGCTGTCCTCACACAGCAGGTGCCAGACGGCGGTGGGCAGGTCGACGACCGTCGCGCGTGTGGTGACGACGTCCCTTGCCAGCCCACAAAAGTCGCCCGACTTCATCGACGCGGTTCGAACCAGCTGCGCTCCGCTGACCGCCGCACCGAAGATCTCCTCGACGCTGATGTCAGAGGTCAACGGCGCACACTGGATAACAGTGTCGTGCGGGCCCCATCCGTAGGCGCTGGTGACCGCGTCACAGAACCGCGCCAGCGACCCGTGGGAGATGGGCACCAGCTTCGGCGGACCGGTCGAGCCCGAGGTCGGCATGACGTAGGCGGTCTTCGCGCTGAGAGAGATGTCCTGTGCGACTTGGTGAATACGCTCGTTGACAAGCGCGCTCAGGTCGTCATCGTGGGCGACCGGCAGGCGGGCGGCGGCAACGTCGACCACATGCGCCGTCCCGTGGAGATGCTCGGCGATCGCGCCGGCCCGCGGCGTCAGTTGCTCGCCGCTATCGCAGATGCTGTATCCGCAGCCGGCGAGGTGGCATGCGATGAGGCAGTCGATGGTGTTGTCGGTGTTGTCGTCGGTGAGCACGACGACATCACCGGGTGCGCAACCGTTCCGGATCAACCAGGCCACCCACGGATGGACCGCGGGGCGGTTCAGCAGAGTCTGGTGGACACCCGCGCAGGCACCGGTGAACCACGCCGGTGCCGCGGGCAGCGGCGCCTCGATCACCGCACCGCCCAGCCCGAGGGTCCCGTCCGTGCCGACCTCGAACCAGTCGCCGACGGCCCTGGCCATCGGCTGTTCCCAAAGCCCCACCATCGCTTCGAGGGCCGCGGCGATCCGGACCGCCATCCCCGTCGTCCGCCCGGACAGATCCGCGCGGTCCCAGATCGCCACGTTGAGGGTGCGCCCCTCTTCGTCCAGCACGCTCGCCACGGTCGTGCCCTCGACGGGACCGATGTCGGTTGCCTCGGGTGCTGCGGTCAAGAAGGGGCGAAGGCCGGGCGCGCACGCCTCGCGGATGAAGTTGAGCGTCAGCGCCTCGACGTGAGAAGTCCGGTTGATCGCCAAATACATTCGCCGGTAATGCTCTTCGCGGAACCAGCGGCGCCGCACCGCCTTGACGTAGCCGCGATCGAGCGCCCGGACGACGTCGGCCACCGACGCGAACGCAGGAAACCCGAACGGGTGCGCGACCGAATTCACCAGACAGGTCGCGACGTTGAGATCCGGATCGCCGAACCGATTGTCCACCGCGTGCACGAGCAGGGTTTGGGTGCTGCGCCGCATGCTTGCGTCGACGGCGACCGCCGCCGCTGCCACCAGCACGTTGAGCGGGACCTGCTGCTCCTCCGACAAGCGCAGCAGCGCGTCGAAGGCGGCACCGCAGACCGCGGCGGATTCCCTCAGGACTCCCTTGGCGGCTGATCCTGCAACCCGCTGCGGACTCGGGCCATGGCCGCCCATCCGCGCTGCTTCTTCGAGTTCACGCTGGATGGCAGCGCCGGCCCGCCGTATCGACTCGTCAACCTTGGCCGTCTCACGGCGGTGCGCTTCGGCCACCTTCGCCAAACCCGCGGGCAAGCGCGGCAGGTGGCTGGCGTGATCCGCGGTGAGATGGCGTGCCAGATCGGCTTCGACGATCCCGGTGGCGCCACCGTCGACGACGATGTGGTGCGCGTGCACGTCCAGGCCGGACACGTCGCCGCTCTCGTCCGTCCACACCGTGTACCGCACCAACGCGGTTTCGAGGATGCCGCAGGACCAGGTGCCCTGCAGCTCGAAATCGCTGCGCTGTGTCTGATTTTGGTCGCCGGAGCGCACCCGCACGATGTCGCCGAACTGCAGCCGCGGCACCAGGCACGGATACTCGGCTTCGGTTGCCGGGGTCTGCAGCACGCAAAGCTGCACCGGGTTCTCGCAGACAGCGGCTTCCAGGGCCGCCAGGAATCGCGGCAGCCGCAGCGGACGGAAGCGGTATCCCTTACCGATCACGTACAACGACGGATCGCCGTCCTGCAGCACGCCGTTGTACAGGTTCTGTTGCGACCTGCTCAGCGGAACTTGATCGACCCAGGTGTCAGGCGCGCTCACATTGACCCTCCAGCTCCCGCACCCATCCCGCGATCGACAGGTTTTCCGCGAGGCGGGCCGGCATGTCGGATTCTCGATTCACGTCGAGCTTCTTCATCAGCAGCACGAACCGCACCGAATCCAGCCCGAGATCGCGCAGATCGGTGTCATCACCGTCCAGAAGATCCGATTCGTCGATGTACAACACGTCGCAGACGGCGGCGAGAACGTGCCGCCTGATCATCTCAGCCATGAACGGCCACTTCGGTTTTGCCGGCGCTCACCGACGCCGCCAGCGAGGCCCGCATCACCTTTCCGGACTGGGTACGCGGAATCTCAGCCACCAGCACGATCGTTGAGGGCCGCGCCATCGACTCGGACTGCTGCCGGAAGCGGGCGGCGATCGCCTGCTTGAGCTTCCTGGCCGACGGCTCGTCCAAGTCCGTCGACGGGACGACGGCAAGACCCACCAGGGACCCGAACTCCGAATCCGGGATCTCGTAGCACGCGGCCTCGCGGACGCCCGGTGTGCCTTCGGCGATCCGGTCCACCTCGTCGGGTGCGATGTTCACTCCGCCGGAGATGAACATCTCCGACGATCTTCCCTTGATGTAGAAGAAGCCGTCCTCGTGGCGTTCCAGTAGGTCGCCGGTGTCGACCCAGCCGTCCACCAGAACTTCCCGGGTTTTCTCGGCATTGTTCCAATACCCCAGCATGTTTGCCGGCGACTTGATCCAGAGGGTGCCGAACGAAGCGGAAGTGCCGGCACCCGCGTCCGCCGGGACCGGATCACCCGGACCCGCCAGGTATACCTGCACTCCCGGGTAGGGTCGTCCCACGGCGCCGGCCTCGATCCGGGCGATCGAGCCTTCATCGGTGGGCAGACACAAAGCAGTGCAACCGGTTTCACTCAACCCGTAGACCTGGGCGGTGCGGACCCCTATTGCTTCGATGAATCGCACGTCGACCGCGGTCGCCCGCGAGCCACCGTACCCGAGCAGCCGCAGCGAGGGCACCCCCACTCGCGAAGACCTCAGCTCGGCAACCAGTTTCGACAGGAGCGTCGGGACGACGCAGGTTGTCGCGACCGCGTTTCCGTTGAGGATTTCCAGCAGCGAGGTGGTGTTCTCCCCGCCGGTGATGCATGTGCCGCCGCGCATCAGGCAGGTAAGGATCCACCACAGTCCACCGATGTGGGTTGCCGGCAGCGGCGAATAGGTGGTCTCGCCGTCCACCCAGCTGACCCAGTTCAGGCCGGTGTCCCGCAGGATGTCCTGCACGGCGTAGAAGGTGCGGTTCGCCAGCAGCACTGCCTTCGGCTCACCGGTCGTACCGCTGGTGAAGATCATTGCCAGCGGGTCATCCGCCCCGCGATCCGGGCAATGGTAAGGATCGTCTGCATCGGTGCCCGCAGCCGCGGCGTTCAGGTCGATCATGGCGACCGGCAGGGATCGCAGACCTTGCGGCAGAGCCGATGAGTCGATCCTGCTTCCGGGGGTGATGAGAATCGCGCTGGGAGAGGTGATCTGCCCGAAGCGGTCGATGGTGGCCGACGGCAGATTTCCGTCGGCCATCACCGCGATTGCCCCGAGTTTCGCGCAGGCCAGCACCGCCAGGTATGTCTCGGGTCCGTTGTCCGACAGGACGAGTATCCGCGATCCCGGTGAAACCGATTGCGCACGCAGGGTAGCGGCCAGTCCGTTCACTTCGGCGACAAGTCGGGAGTATCGCAGCGTGCTCCGGCCGTCGCAGCGGCGCAGGGCAATTGCCCGGGGCCGCCGCCGCGCTTGTTCGAAGACCCGGGCCAAGACGGTAGATGGTAAGTGAGACATAAGCTTTCGGGTGCCTTCCATTGCAGCGTCAGGGAATGTTGAGGGCAGCCAGCTCGACTTCACCAGAGGCTGCCCCGCCATACTCGTCCCAGAATTCGATGGCGCACTTGATCGACAGGTAGCGCAGGCGTCGCTCGATCACTTCGAAGTCCCGGCACAGCAAGCGCGCAGAGAACTTCTGGGCGTGAATCATCCGCTTGAATCGGGACGCCGTGTTCTTGATCAACATACTGGGGAGCTGATGGTCGAAATAATCGGAAATCGACCAGCCCCGCAGCACCGGGATCTCCTCGTTGAGGATCGCCGGCGCGAACGCGGTGTAGGCAAGCTGGTTGAAGCACAGGATCAATTCCGCCGCGTTGAAGTGTCCCGTGCTGCGGATATAGGCGGGCTCACTGATGCTGAAATTTCCGTACGCGAGCACCGAATCGGGGGCGGCTTTGTAACTTGCATCGATGAGATAGCGGCACCCTTTGTAGGAGTACGGATCGAGGACTTTGACGAGCAAATTCTCCTCGATGGGAGCGGTGTCGGTGATGTCGGTGAATTCCGCACGGTGCTGGGTGGAACGGGAAACCGTGATCGTACTCATACTGGATATCCTGGTGTGATGAGGCCGTCCAACATGGTCAGCCGGTGGGTGGTCAAATGACCTGCGGCAGTGCCGTGCTTTGCGCGGTGCATAAGAGCACGGTTGTCCCACAGAATGATGTCGCCAACTTCGTAGTGCTGAGTGTGAATGAACGGCGATCGGTATTCGGTGTCGAGTTGACCGGTCGCCTCCATGAGTTCCCGGAGCACCGCCGGGTCGAGCACATTTCCGTCTTCGTCCTCGATCTTGGTGGTGCCGGTCGCGCAGATGTAGAGAATCTCCTGTCCCGTGTGCGGGTGCCTGATCACCGTGGGCCATTTGATCGGAGGCGTGGTCCGGTTGATCTCGTCCCACACTTCCCCGATGGGCCGGTAAACGTCGCCCGGGCGAATCTTGATGTGACGGCGGGGATCGTGGGTGCTGAACGTGCCGCGAACCGGATCACGCTTGGCCTCCGGCAGCGACTCCCAGACCCTGGTCAGGTCGATGAAGTAGGTGCCGCGGTCATGTCCGGGCACCGTCAGCGGTAACACCATGGAGAACGCGAACGGCTCGGGCATGAACATGTAGTCGATGTGCCAGAACGCACCCGTCTTGGGAACTCCCTGGCCTTCCTCGGTGGAGGAAACGAAGATCTCCGGATGGTCTTTGTGATGATAAACCGGCTCGTAATACGGGACGATCTCGCCGACAATCCTGCCAAGCTCGATGAATTGCTTCGGCGACGGATGGACATCTTTGAGAACAACGAGTTTATTGGTGTAAACGATCTCGCGGATCTCGTCGGTGGATAAGTTGTCCAGGTTTGCCGGATCCAGTCCGGTGACCTGAGCACCCAGTCCCTCGCCTTTAACATTGAGTGTCATTGGTTGTCTTTCCTGATTTGGTAGATGGGTTCATGCCGACCCGCGGGAGGCGGCACATAAACACGTCATCGGCATCCTCAGCCGTGATGGACCAACCCCCTTGAATGAATTTTCGAACGATGTCGCCGTATCGCGTCGCGGCCCGGCTTGAGATAAACCGACGGTGTCAGCAGCCGCTTGCCTGTCTCTTGCGTAATCCTTGGAAGCCCGGGCCGGGAAGTTCGGGTCATCAGCGTTCCGGCGTGACTTCGGTCGGCCAGGTGGCGGGAAGCAGTGGGACGTTGCTGCTCGTGCCGTGGGCGGGCAGCTGGGCCAGTCCGGCCGGCGTAGCAAGCCTCCGCGGTGCGGTGCCGGTGAACCCGAGAGAGCCGGAGCCGTGACTGCTTTCCGTTGTGCCCCAAGGCTCCTCGTCGAATTCGTCGGGAGAGTAGTCCATGGTGACGGGCGCTTCGAGAAATTCGTCGCGGTAGCCGCGCACACCGACCTTCGCACGGCGCACGCGGCGGTCCCGGGTTCGGTCCGAGGCGACCCGTGTCGCAGCCGGAGCGGCGATCGTGTCAGCGACGCTGTGCCGGGCCCTGACGTCACTCGTGGGACCGAAGCCGACGGCGGGTGGCGCCAGGCCGGGCACGGCGTAACTGACGGCCGGTGCCGGGGGCGCGCTGGCGGCCGGGGTTGAAGTGGTGGCGCCCGGTGCGGGATTGCCGGCCTGCGGACCTGAAGCCGGTGCGGCCGAAATGCCCGGCGCCACAACCATGTGCGGGCTGGGATTCGGGTTACTGACCGCGCCGGGCGCGGACGCCAGCGGTGGCGGTTCGCCCGCCGTCGCACCGTTCAAGAGTGGGGCCAACAGTCGCAGTGCGCTCAGGGCACTCAAGGCCGGTGTGAAGAACGGCAGCAGCAGCAGAGAGTACGAGGCGTAGTACGGGTACCACAGAACGTCGTACAGTAACAATGCGATCACCGCCAGGGCGACCGTGGCGGCGGGGCCGAAACCGAGTTGCCGGAAGAAGTCGAGAAAAAACTGGTACGGGTTGGTGATCAGGTTCTCCAGATCCTTGATCAGCTGCGCGATGGTGATCGACTCTGCCGACGGGATGCTTTGAGCCTCGGAACCTCTCGTGCGGATGGGCGGCGCCGGCTGGGCCGGCGGCATGGCCGCTACGGCGACCGCGGTGACGGCCTGGTAGGCGGCCATGGTGTCGGCGGCCTGAACCCACATCCGGACGTAGTCGGCCTCGTTGACAGCGATGGGGATGGTGTTGACGCCGAAGAAGTTGGTAGCGACCAACACCCCGTGAGCGGCGTGATTGGCGGCCAGTTCCGGCAATGTGGGCATGGTGGCGACGGCACTGGTGTATGCGGCGGCGGCCGTTTCGTGCTGCGAAGCGGCCCTCGCACTGTCGACGGCGGAGCGTTCGAGCCACAGCAGGTAGGGACCGTGCGCGGCCACATATTCCGCTGCGCTGCTACCCTGCCAGGTTCCGGCCAGCACATCGGCGAGCAAGCCACGCAGCTCGGCGGCGACGGCACGGTATTGATCGCCGACTTCGCGCCACTGGGCCGCAGCGGCCAGCAAGGATCCCGGACCCTGTCCGGCGTGCAGCAGGGCAGCATGCACCTCCGGAGGGATGGCCATCCACACCGGGCTGGTCAGATTCCTACCTCCTGACTCAGGGATCGGTTACCCGGGAGATGAACGCCGGCATAAACGCGACAGTGCTTTTTCTCGCCGTCTGGTAGTCGTCGTAGGTACCGGGAAAGTTCCCCCCGCCCCGGCGGCTGCGGCTCTGCGTGATGCGTCATCAGTACTGTCTGAGCTATGTCAGTCCTCGACGCCCGTCACCTCGGCGGGATATCTGAGACCGCACTGCTCACGCTGTATCAGCGAGCCGCCGAGGCCGCCCGGCCGGACGGCATCATCGACGATCCGATGGCGATCGCGTTGCGCGACCGCATTGACTACGACTATCACCACTTCGGCCGCACCCATCAGGCCACGGCCCTGCGGGCACTTGCCTTCGACAACGCGGTGCGTGCGTTCCTGACCACTCATCCGCGGGCCACCGTCGTCGCGCTGGCCGAAGGTCTGCAAACCAGCTTCTGGCGCGTCGACAATGGTGAACTCAGCTGGCTGTCTGTGGATCTCGAGCCGATCGTGCAGATACGCCGGCAGCTGCTGCCGGCATCGGAGCGGTTGCGCTACTGCGCCCAGTCGGCTCTGGACTACTCGTGGATGGATCAGGTGGACGACGACAACGGTGTGCTGATCACCGCCGAAGGTCTGTTCCAGTATTTCGAGCGGGCCACGGTGTACGACTTGATAGCGGCCTGCGCTCAGCGATTCCCCGGCGGCCAGCTGGTCTTCGACAGCATCCCGTGGCTGCTCAGTGTGTATTCGCGGCGACGCGGCTTCCGCCTCAGCGAGTTCTACACCGCGCCGCCGATGCCTTTCTGGTTGACCGCCAACCGGTACGCCGAACTGCTTGCCATCCCGGGCGTCCGGGCGGTGCACGAGTTGCCGGCGCCATCCGGCCGCGGCAGAGTGCTGCCGAAGCTTGTCGCGATGATCTACCGATTCGGCGCCCTCGAAAGATTCCGCGTACCCACCACCCTCGTCGAGTTCGGTTGATACCGGGACTCGGTGGCATCCGGGAACAAATCGCGGGTAGTGCGCGACTATTAAGGCATGGATTGCGAGGTGGCGCGCGAAGCGCTGTCGGCCCGGCTCGACGGGGAGCGCGAGCCCGTGCCCTCGGCCCGGGTCGATCAACACCTGGACGAGTGCGCTGCTTGTCGCGACTGGTATGACCAGGTGGGTCGTCAGGCGCGCGAGCTGCGTCGGCTGGTCGAGTCCAGGCCGGTGATCGCACCGGTCGGTCCGTTCGGAATCCAGCAGACCGCGCCGCCGCCACGGCCCTTGCGGCTGAGCTGGCAGCGTTGGGCGCTGCTGGTCGTCGGGGTCGCGCAGGTCGGCCTGGCCGTCGCGCAGGGCCTGGGACTTGATGTGGGCCTGAGCCCCGCGATGGACGGCACGAACCATCTGCTGCACGAGTCCACGTCGTGGTCCGCCGCCCTCGGCGCGATCATGGTGCTCGCCGCACTGCGGCCCGCTGCATCCGCGGGTCTGGCGGCTGTGCTGACCGCGTTCATCGCGGTATTGGCTGTTTTCGTCGGCCTGGACGCCGCCTCGGGTGCCGTCACCACCGACCGGATCCTGACCCACCTGCCGGTGGCCATCGGCGCGGTCCTGACAACCATGGTGTGGCGGACCACCCCGGCGCCCGGGCCGGCACCGCAAGCGTCCGAACCGGACATCGTGTTGCCGGACAACTCCTCCCGCGGGCGTCGCCGTGGCCATTTGTGGCCCACCGACGGCTCGGCGGCCTGACCAGCGGTCAGCGTCCGAAGTTACGCAGCCGCAGGCTGTTTGACACCACGAAGAACGAGGAGAACGCCATCGCCGCGCCCGCCACCAGCGGGTTGAGCAACCCCGCGGCGGCGATCGGGATCGCCGCGATGTTGTAGCCGAAGGCCCACACCATGTTGACCTTGATTGTGCGCATCGCCGCGTCGGCCAGGCCGAGCGCCAGGGGCACCACATCGAGGTTGTCCCTCACCAGGATGATGTCAGCGGCCCCGATCGCGACATCGGTGCCGCGGCCCATGGCCATGCCGAGATCGGCGCGCGCCAGGGCCGGACCGTCGTTGATGCCGTCGCCGACCATTGCCACCACATGACCGCGGTCCCGCAGCTGCTCGATCACGTCGACCTTGCCTTCGGGCAAGACGTCGGCGATCACTTCGTCGATACCGACCCGCGCCGCCACCGCGGCCGCCGATGTCGGGTTGTCACCGGTCAGCAACACGGTTCGCAGACCGCGATCGTGCAGTGCCGCAACGGCGTGCTGTGCTGAGTCCTTCACGGCGTCGGCCACTGCGATGACGGCGCACGCCGTACCGTCAACTTCCACGAATACCGCTGTCTCGCCACGCGATTCAGCTTTGCGGCGGGCATCGGTAAGCGCTGTCGAGCGACCCTGCCCATTGATCCAAGAGGGTTTTCCGACCCGCACCACCCTCCCGTTCACGGTGCCGCTGACTCCGCGCCCCGGCGCCGCGCGAAAGTCGACGACCGAATCCCGCCGCGGAGCGGCCGCGGCGATGGTGAGACCGACGGCGTGCTCGGATCCCGCTTCCACCGCCGCCGCCAACGCCAGCACCTCCTCGCTGTCCCAGTCGGGCGCTGCCGTCACCGCGCTGACCGTCAACGTGCCCGTTGTCAGCGTGCCGGTTTTGTCGAACACGACGGTGTCGACGGCGCGGGTGGCTTCCAGAGTCTGGTAGCCCTTGAGGAATATGCCCAGCTGAGCCCCACGACCGCAGGCCACCAGCATCGCGGTCGGGGTGGCCAGACCGAGCGCGCACGGGCAGGCGATGACCAGCACCGCCAGTGCGGCCGAGAAGGCCCGCTCGGGCGCGGCCCCGGCCAGCAACCATCCGGCGGCGGTCAGGCCCGCGATGGCAAAGACGCACGGCACGAAGACCGACGCGATGCGATCGGCCAATCGCTGCGCGTCGGCCTTCTGTACCTGCGCTTCCTCGACAAGACGGACCATGCCGGCGAACTGGGTATCGGCGCCTACCGCGGCGGCCTCCACGATCAGCCTGCTGTCAAGCACCACGGTGCCGCCGATCACCTGCGCGCCCGGGTGCACCTTCACCGGCTTGGCCTCGCCGGTCATCGCGCTCACGTCGACCGCCGCCTGACCGTCGACCACCAGGCCGTCGGCGGCGATGGTCTGCCCGGGACGTACGACGAAGCGCTGCTGTTCTTTGAGCTGGTCCGCCGGGATCACCAGTTCGGACCCGTCGGACTGCAGCACCGCGACATCTTTGGCGCTCAAGGCGGCCAGCGCCCGCAGCGCGCCACCGGCCCGCGACTTGGCCCGCGCCTCAAAATACCGCCCGGCCAGCACGAACACCGTGACACCCGCCGCCACCTCGAAGTAGATGGCGTCACTTCCGAGCAGTGCCTGCCAGACACCATGGTGTGCGGCGCCTTGCCGGGCGCCGAAGACCGTGTGAAGAGACCACACCGTGGCGGCGGAGATACCGACCGAAATCAGGGTCTCCATCGACGCGCCACCGTGCATCGCGTTGCGCAGCGCGACACGGTGGAAAGGCCACGCCGCCCAGACGACCACCGGCAGCGCCAGCAACGTGAGCACCCAGCTCCAGCCGGTGAACCGGGAGCTGGGCACCACGGCGAACATCACCGAGAGGTGCGCCAGCGGAACGAAGAACACGGCGGCGACCGCCAGCCGGACCAGGAGATAGCGGGCGTGATCGGCGTCGGGATCGTCGGCTCCGTCACCGCTGCCGCCAACGTGCGGCACAGCCTCATAGCCGGCACGCTCCACCGCCGCGCAGAGATCGTCGGTGGTGATGTCCCGGCTGAGCTCCAGCGTCGCCACCCGAGTCGAGAAGTTGACCGAGGCGCGCACGCCGGGCAGCTTGTTGAGGGTTGATTTCACCTTGTGGGCGCAGGCCATGCAGGACATCCCCGAGATGTCGAGTTGTACCCGCCGCACCTCCGAGGGTGCGTCAGTTGTTGCCGCTGTCACGTGAATTCTCGCCTCCTGCGAACTCGTCTCTAGACAAGTCGTCCCAGCCGGTTCACGAGTTCCCTGCGTTGTTCGCACACGCATGGCCTACGCTCAAAACCCGTGGACCCGGGCAGTGACGATGACCAAATTACCGATCTCGCCACCTCCGCGGGCCGGGGTGACCGGGCGGCGCTGTCGGAATTCATCCGGCGCACTCAGCGCGACGTCTGGCGGATGGTGGCTTATCTCGCTGACCCGGGCAGTGCGGACGACCTGACCCAGGAGACATTCTTGCGGGCCATCGGTTCGTTGCCCGGATTCACCGGGCGTTCGTCCGCTCGGACCTGGCTGTTGTCGATCGCCCGTCGTGTCGTCGTCGATGACATCCGCTACAAAACGCGCAGACCGCGCTCCGCCCAGGTGACCGATCTCGACGAGGCGCTCGGGCAGGGCCGTCGTGCCAGCCGGATCGAGAATCTGGTGGAGATCCGCCTGCTGCTGGACGGACTGGATCCCAAGCGCCGCGAAGCGCTGATCGTCACACAGGTTCTCGGACTCTCCTACGCCGAAGCGGCGGAGGTCTGCGGGTGTCCCGTCGGCACCATCCGCTCGCGCGTGGCCAGGGCCCGAGACGACCTGTGGCGCGCGGAGTTGGCCGGAGACTGCGCGGGATAGCCGCGGAAGCTCAGTTGTTCCTCATGGCTGGGTGACTGCGGGTCAGCAGCGGCAGCATCCACTCGGGCGGCGCAACCCGGAATAGTCCGGCGGAGATTCGGTTGGCCAGCCCGGGGACGACGACGGCCTTGCCGGCAGCCAGGCCGTCGATCCCGGCCTGTGCGACCCGGTCGGCGGGAATCCACATCACCCGCGGCAACGCGGCGTCGGCCTCCTCTTTGGAGAAGCCCGCCGCCTCGCCGAAACCGGTGTCCACCGGCCCCGGGCACAGCGCCGTCACCGAGACGCCGGTGCCCTTCAGCTCGCCCCGCAGACTGTGCGTGTAGGACAACACGAATGCCTTGGCCGCCCCGTAGGCGGCCTGGCCGGGTAGCGGGCCGAACGCGGCCACCGACGCCACATTCAAGATCGCGCCACGATGCCGGCCCACCATTGCGGGCAGGAACCTGCTGCACAAGTCGACCACGGCCGCCACGTCGACCTCGACCAGGTTGAGTTCCTTCTCCGGATCAGACTTCGCGACCACCCCCAGCGTGGACAAGCCGGCGTTGTTGATCAGGATGTCGGCAGTAAGTCCGAGTTCACCCACCCGGTCCGGCAGATCGGCACGGTCGCTGCGCTGTGAGAGGTCGGCCGGCAGCGGATGCGCCTTGGACCCCAGCTTCCTGGCGAGCGCCTCGAGCCGATCGGCGCTACGGGCAACCAGGACGATGTGGTAGCCGCGCTTGGCCAGGATCGTGGCGATCTCTTCGCCGATACCCGACGACGCCCCGGTCACGATGGCCGCGCTGTTGCTTCCTACTGGGGGGAGAGCCATGCGGTGACCGTACCGGGCCGTCCGTCACCGCGCCGGAGGGCACCAAGCGATTCGGCGCCCTTCGCCGAACTCGACGACGTGGTCGTGCCGGGCGGTGCCCAGGGCCAGGGTCCTCGATGTCCGGGTGGTGCTGACTGTCGGCGCTGACTCCGCCGGGCAGCGATCAGATCATGCGGCGGTGTGTTGTCAGCAGCGCTCCGCACCGCGCGGCATGAGGCGTGGGCCGCTGACCGTCTGTGCGGAGCGGCCGCGGCGCATGGCGGACAGCGCGCGGCACGCACCCGCCTTCACGGGCGCGGCAATCGCAGAACCATTGGGGCTCTGGTTGATCCAATTCTGCAGTGCTGTCACGGTGTCGGTCCTTCATCGGTCGACGCAGGTATGTCGCTCGGCTTCATCTCAGCCGATTGCCTTTAAGCCTGCATCGCGGCGCGGTGAACAACGCGGAAAGCGATCCGTGTGTGGACTGTGCGATCCGGCACACTGCGCGCGGGCACGCCGTCTGCGTCACAGGATTCGCGGTCAGCGGTTCGCGGACGATGGCGACGGAAGCGACACGGCGCTCCGGCCGTACATCGGTGCTGGGCCGGTGGCGCCTCGTCACATCCTTCTCGCTGGCTGGCCGGCCTCCGTGACGGCAGTCATGGTGGTGAGGATCGTTGCCACGTGCTTGGTGGTTCCTCCGGACACGGCGAGGGCGTCACCCCGACAGACGGTGAGGTTTCGACCGGGACGCAGAACCTCGCCACGCGCCCGCAGCTGCTCGCCGAGCGCCGGGGCGAGCAGATTGACCTTCAGTTCCACCGTCAAAACCCGCAGCCCCGGTGCCATGAGCGTCAACGCAGAGTAACCACACGCGCTATCGAGGATGGCAATGCTGACGCCGGCGTGGAAGAAACCGTCTTGCTGCGTCAGCCCCGACGAGTAAGGCACCTCGATCTCGACCGAACCGGGCTCGACGACACGCAACTCTGCGCCGAGCGTAGCCATGAGCCCCTGCAGCGCAAAACTTTCCCGAACTCGCTGCCGGTAGGCAGGATCACGCGGTTCGAAAGCGGCGGACATGGTCGGCTCACGCCGCCGTCATCGCCGCGCGTTCCAAATCGAGAAGTTGGTCGCCGTGGCGTTCCTCTTCATAGGCTTGGCGCCCGCCGCGTAACCCGAACAACCGCTTGGAGATGAGCAAGTAGAGCACCGCGGCGATGTTGATGGTCAAGGTGGCCACCCGCGTCGTCGTGACGCCTTTGAGTAGATCGTGGATCTCCAGCGGCAGGAAGACCGAGGTGGCTACGACTGCGAAGTACTCGCCCCAGCGCTTCATCAACCACAGGCCTACCCCCTCGACGACCTGCAGAGCGGCGTAGGCCGCCAGCAGGCAGGTGATCAATGTCAGCGTGGACGGTTTGGCCGCCAATGCCTTCTCCAGCTCATGAATCGCCGACATCTGGTCGACTTTGAACCCGGCGGCACGAAAGACCGGTAAATCGCGATCAAGGGTGGCCTGGATGGCGCCCCGGGCACCGCGGAACGTCCACACCGCCCACGCCGCCAACCCCAGCACCAGCGCACGGCCGAGCCGCTCGACGGCCAGCGCACGGATGATGATGGCCTGCCGTAAAGCCCTGCCGCGCATGATCATTGGCGCGTCTTCGGGATGTCCGCGTCCGTGTGGCTCGCCCAGTGCGAAGTCACCGCAGCGCAGGCAGCGCCATACCTCGCCGAGTTCGGTCTTGGCGGACAAGCGTTCGGCCAGCTGCTCGTCGTCGGGAGCGTAGGTGGCGTGGCCCGTGAGCGCGCAGGTGACCAACTCCCAGCGGTTGACTGTGCGCTTCCTGCTGTTACCCACGTCCGCTCCTTCGGCGAGTTTGAGCCGATCATTCAACGGAAGCAGCAGACCACGCAAGGTGGCCGACGCGACGTCGCGGCCCCGCAGCCCGTTCGCGTCACGCAGCGCCAACACGGCATCGATGACCACCTATGCAGTTCCTCGGCAACCGCCACGACGTGGCGCAGCTGCCGCAGTTCCATGGGTCGAGGTTATGTTTCCGATCGAGCGTCGGCGAACTCACTGAACGCGGCGTAGGCGCGTGCGCCGTAGATGGTGGCGGGACCGCCGTGCATCATGATGCTGACGCCGAGCGCCTCGGCTGCCTCCTCCTTGGAGGCTCCGGCACGGACCGCGGCTTTGGCATGGGAGGCGATGCACCCGTCGCAGCCGTGCACCACTCCGATCGCCAGCGCTATCAGTTCCTTGAACTTGACCTCCAGCGCGCCGGGGCCCATGGCGGCCTTGCTCATCTCGCCGAATCCGGCGTAGACACCTGGAATCATCTGACGAAGCGCCCGGTGCTGGGGATTGAGGTCGTTGAGAATGTCGTGGTGATGCTGTCGCTGCTCCATGAGCAAAAATGGTACTGATACCGGTAGGGGTATTGGTATAGTGGGTGCCAGGCAGGGAGCAGGAAGGCGATCAATGAGCTCTGAAGACGACACAATGGGAGCTGTGCTCAACCGATTGCGACGCGCCCAGGGGCAGCTCAACGGTGTGATCGCGATGATCGAGCAGGGCCGCAACTGCAAGGACGTGGTGACCCAGCTCGCGGCGGTGTCGAAAGCGCTCGACCGAGCCGGCTTCAAGATCGTTGCGTGCGGACTGCGTGACTGCATCAACGGCAAGCAACACGGGGACGCCCCACCGCTCAGCGAAGCCGAGTTGGAAAAACTTTTCCTGGCACTGGCCTGACCCAACGAAAGGAATGGCAATGACACTAGGTACGGCCGGCTTGACCGCCACGTTGCACACCTCGTTCGACGATGCCGTCGAACAGACCACCAAGGCCCTGGCCGAACAGGGCTTCGGCGTACTGACCAAGATCGATGTCAAAGCGACGCTGAAGCAGAAGCTCGGCAAAGATATGGAGGAATACCTGATCCTCGGCGCCTGCAATCCGCAACTCGCGCACCGGGCGCTGGACGTCGACCGTCAGATCGGGCAGTTGCTGCCGTGCAATGTCGTGCTGCGCATGGCCGAAGACGGCGGTGTCCTCGTCGAGGCCATGGACCCGCAGCTGATGGTCCGCGTGGTAGACCAACCGGGCCTGCACGAGGTTGCCGACGAGGCCGCGGCCAAGCTGCAGGCCGCCATCGGCGCACTCAGCCGAGAATGACGGAACCCGAAATCCGCCACTGCCGCGCCTGAACGCTCTTTCGCAACCGTGTTCACCGATGTTGGTCAGCTCGACTACGGCGAATCGGTTCTTGGAGCGGCGTCGACGAAGTCACTGCATCGTGCGCGGCCGATCACTCAGGCGCCGGCCTCACTGAGCGCCAGCTGATCAACACACGTCCGTACAGCAGGCGCCGGATGCGCGCTCCGGGAAGCACCGCACGGACGTGTCCGCGCAGCTGGGAGAAGTTGTCCGGTGGTGGCCACTTGATGGGAGCGCTGTGCTCCCATTTACCTTGAACGCGATTCACGAGGCCGCATGCGATCCACGACGATACGTGCCAGAAGCTCTCTCGCAAGGAGGGTTTGACAAACGTCACCACCACCAGCGTTCCGCCGGGCCGTACCAGGCCGGCCAGCCGCGCCAACGCAGCCCGCGTGTCGTCGATGTGGTGCAGTGCGGCGTTGGACACCACCGCGTCGAAGTGGGGCAACTCGGCCGTCATGACGTCGCCGTGCGTCCATTGGACCCGTGCCCGTGGGAACCGGGCCGACGCGCGCACCAGTACCGGCTTGTCAACGTCCAGGGCGATCACCCGGGGTATCCGCTCGGCCAGCCGGGCGGCCAGGAAGCCGTCACCGCAACCGACATCAAGGACCTGGTGAGCACCGGGTGGGACGTTCGCGTCGACGAGCGCGTCGTAGTGGATGTTGACGTTCCACGGTTGTTCCCCCGACATCTCATCCAACATAGCCGCCGACGCTTATTCTTCGATTGACATGGCAACCCCGGATCGGTGGTGCAGGCATGGCGACCGAGTTGCGCTCCGCTGCGAAGATCTGTGACAAGTGCACCGATGGGGCGTGGATGCCGGACGACAACGAATTGCGTGAAACGGCGGAGCTAGTGGAGATAGCCGAACGGTCTGCCGGCAATGTCACCTTGGGCTCGGCCCGCTACGTGCGCGGTCTCACCCTCCTGACATGTGGCGGTTCCCGACGCGAAGAAGGCATCGCGTCAATCACAGCCGCTCGTGAAGCTGTTGTGCACGAGCGCTTCACGAGGGTGATTATCGGGTTCCCGGTGCCCACCTGGGCTGCGGAGATGCCGTGACGGTCTACCGTGAAGTGCTGACCGTGATCGGCGTCGGCGGCATGGGTCAGGCGATCGCCCGGCGGCTGGGTTCATCGAAGACGGTGCTGCTGGCCGACAACAACCAACAGGTGCTGGCGTCGGCGGCCGAATCGCTGTCGGCGGATGGCTACGACGTCGAGCAACAAGCGGTCGACGTGTCTTCGGCGCAGTCAGTCCGTGCGCTGGCGGAGTTCGCCGGCTCGCTGGGCAACGTGACCCAGCTGGCCCACACCGCCGGACTGTCCCCGGCCCAAGCCTCCGCCGAGGCGATCCTGGCAGTCGACCTGCTCGGCGTTGCCCTGGTACTGCAGGAATTCGGCGACGTTATCGCGCCGGGCGGCGCGGGCGTCGTCATCGCCAGCATGGCCGGACACCTGTTCCCACCGCTGTCGGGCGAACAGGAAAAGGTGTTGGCGCACAACCCACCTGAAGAACTTCTCACGCTTGACTTCGTCAGCAGGATCACCGAACCGAACTTCGCCTATCCAATCGCCAAGCAGGCCAACCATCTTCGTGTTCGAGCCGCCAGCGCGCACTGGGGCCGACGCGGGGCCAGGATCAACTCGATCAGCCCCGGCGTCATCTCCACGCCGATGGGACAGCAGGAACTCGCCTCCCCCGTCGGCGATGGCATGCGCGCCATGATCGCCATGTCGGGCATCGGTCGCATCGGCACCCCTGGCGACATCGCCGCGGCGACGGCCTTTCTGCTCGGGCCCGACGCCACCTTCATCACCGGCACCGACCTGTTGGTGGACGGCGGCGTCGTCGCCGCGGTCAAGGCGGGAAGTCCCTGAGGAACAGCTCACCTTCCAGGTCGTAGCCGACGGTGCCGCGGTGACAAGCAGAAGTCCCGGCAGCGCCGGCTGCGGCACGCCGCGCAGCACGGGCGCGAACAACAGCGGAGCCACCGCAACGGTTGCGGCCGAGACGATTCCGGAGAATCGCGTCACCGCGCCGGACTCACGGCTGCAGATCAACCACTCGCTGTAGGTCATCGGCGCACGTCTTGACGACGTTGGCCAATATGAGGCGCGCTGAGTCGGTGGCCGCGGACTCTACCGACGACGCACATTCGCAGGCGGCACTCACGTGGGCGGCGGCGGCCGCGACGTCGTAGCCGACCTCGGTGAGCCCCGCCGCGAGCTCGCCGATTGCCTCCCGCACAGGCGGCGGCAGGCCGTCAGGCCCACTACACCCGGATGCCGCGACGCGGGCCAGGTGTAGCACCGAGCCGGCCAACAACGTCATCTGCGCGGTCTGCATATCTGCCTTGTCGACCGCAGCACGCAGATGCCGGCGCAGGGGCGCGAATCTGACCAACAGCTGTGCGTGATAGCGGGCTTCGATGAGGTTGTCCAGCCGTTCGTGCACCTGATCAGCTGCCGGCAACAGCCGGTCCAGTTGCACAAGAGCATCTTTCAGAGCTTCCAACACGCCGGCGCGCGCATCGCGCAATATGGTTGTCGGATTGGCCGGAAACAGCAACAGACTCAGCGCCAACGCCAGACCGCCGCCGATCATGGCTTCCTGCAGGCGCTGAAAGAGGCGGTCGCTGCCGGTGATCGCCATCACCAGGATCGCTGTGCCGGCGGTCTGGTTGGCGAACGTCAACCCCGCTCCGAGGAAGCCGTGTCCGATCAACACCGCCACGCATAACGCGATGAACACCGCCCCGGACATCGCGAGCCATTCGCTGCCCAGGAGCGCTACCACGGCCGCGCCCAGGATGATCCCCAATGCCACACCGCTGATGTTCTGGATCACCCGTTGCGCGTGAAACACATTGCTGGCCGACAGCGTGACTGCCGCGGTGATCGGCGCGAAGAACGGATCCGAGTGCCCCAACAGGTCGTGGGCGATGTACCACGCCAGGCCGGCCGCAGCCGATGCCTGCACAATCGCCCAGAACACGTCGTTTAGACGGCGAACCGCCGACTGACCGGCGTCTCTGGTCCTGGGAAGCAGCGAAGCGTTCATCACGCCTGCATACACCAGCTTCAGCGAATGGTGTACTCGTGCAGGGTTTGAGCGGCGCCCTCACTGACCGTGACATAACCCTGACCGTCCGGGTGGAAGGCCACCGCTTCACCCTGCGTCTCGCTCACCACCGGCCCGGCGACCGGCTGGTCACTGAAAGGCGACCAGGCGCTGCTAGCGGGGGCGCGGTCCCACAGCAGCACGTCGCGATAGGTCCGCACCGCCAGCTGCGAGCCGTCGGGTGAGAAGTCGGCGCTGGTGACGAGTTTGGAGCTGGAGTCTGAAAGATCTAGTGTCGCAACCTGATTCCACTGCGTTGGGGTGCTGCCGCCACCGGCGCCGGCCCAGCCGCTGTCGGGCGCGGAAAACACCCGCGAGACGTTGCCGCTGGTCTTCTCGACGACCACCAGGTTATGCGTGTTCGGGTCGACCGCCAGTGCCTCCGAGTTGATCTTCTCGCCGCCCGGATACTGCAGTCGAAGTTGTTGGACGCCATTCAGCGAACCATTTGTCGGGTTGGCGGCGGTCCCGGTGACGACCGGCTCGGGAACCCGGTAGACGGTGACGCTGCTGCGCGAGAGACCATTGTCACCGATGTCCCCGATGTAGATGTACGACGCGCCGTCCGCCCCCCTGGCCACTTCGATATCTTCCCAGTCACTGGCCGTGGCGCCGGTGAGCTTGTAGGTGGCCAGCGTTTGACCAGTTTTGGCATCGACCGCGAAAATGCGCGCGGTGTCCCCCGAATCGTTGTGCACCCAATAGACATTCGGATTGTTGATGCCGGCGTCGACGCCCGAGACCTCCTTGAGATTGCTGTCAGTGAGAACTCCTCCGTTGGAGGAACTGAGCTTGCCGTCACGGGCGGCGTCGACGGCGTTCTGACCGGACGGGTTGGAGGGGTTACCCGGATTGGTCGGGTTGCCCGGATCGCCGGGGCCGCTGACCCTGGTTCCCGGGGCACCCTGCGCACCGTGGTGACCGGCGAGTTGCCCGCCCGCGCCGCCGGCCCCACCCACACCTGGTCGTTGTCCGTCCCCTCCGGTGCCGCCATTACCGCCGTCGCCGAACAAACCGGCGTCTCCCCCGGCGCCGCCCGAGCCACCGATCGCACCGGCCCCGCCTGTACCGCCGGCACCTCCACTGCCGGACAACCAACCGCCGTTGCCGCCGCGGCCGCCGGGCGGGGCCGGCGTCGTCGCATCGATGGCCGCGCCACCCTGGCCGCCCGCACCACCGTTTCCGATCAGGCCCGCGCTGCCACCGTTACCGCCGGCCTGGCCGGCCGCGCCGGATCCGCCGCGGCCGCCATTGCCGTACAACAGGCCACCGGCCCCGCCGTCCCGACCCGTGCCGGCAAGACCGTCGGCACCGTTTCCGATCAACGGCCGGTCCAGCAACGTGCGAGAAGGTGCATTGATGAGATCCAGTGCCTGCCGGAGTGGATTGACGTTGGCCATTTCTGCCGCGGCGTAAGAGCCGGCACCTGTCGCGAGCAGCCGCACGAGCTGCTGGTGGAAGGCTTCGACCGGGTTGCTGAGTACTTGGTATTCGCGGGCATGCCCGGCGAAGAGCGCCGCGACCGCCGTCGACACCTCGTCTTGGGCCGCGGCCACGATCATCGTCGTCGGCACTGCCGCCGACGCGCTGACTTCGGCAAGCGCCGAGCCGATTCCCGCCAGCTCCTTGGCAGCCGACGACATCAGCTCCGGCACCGCTAGCACGTATGACATCTCCGACCTTCCGAGGCTGACTATATAATCAATCGATTGATCGTATGAGACGCTGGCCGTGCCGGCGTGACTTTTCGGTTAACTGCTCCCGCACGAAGGCATGGCAGATCGGCTCAGAATGCCCTTCACCGGAGCGGGTCGGCCCGCGCCGCCGTGACCGGGCGGGTAGCGCGATCGGGCGGATGACCAGCCCCCGATCCAGCTTTGCGGTGCGCCCAATCCCTGGACCGGACGCGCCAGGTACGCCGCGCGTACTCCAACTCGGTGTACGGCCACTGCGTCACGATGCGGCCGCTGGGCGAGCGGAAATAGCTGTCGCACTGCGTCCAGATGGTGCGCTCCAGGTCCGCGGAGAGCCGGTCGTTGTAGCGCTTCTCGGCTTCCGGGCGCACGTCGAGAAAGCCCCCGCTGCGCGCTATCCGCGCCACCGCGCTGGCCACCAGTCGAGCGCCGGCCTCGAGAATGTAGACGATCGAGTTGCCGCCCTGGTTGGTGTTGGGCCCGTAGAGCATGAAGAAATTCGGGAACCCGGACACGGCGACTCCCAGGTATGCCCCGGGATCTGCGCCCCAGCGCTCATGCAGCCGCTGGCGGTCCGCGCCGACGATCTCGATGCCGGACAGATACCGCGACGTCTCGAAACCGGTGGCCAAGATCACCGCGTCCACCTCGATCTCCGCACCGGAGGCGGTGACTATCGATGACGGCGTGAGCCGTTCGAGTGGATCGGTGACCAGTGCGACGTTGTCCCGTTGCAGCGCGCGGTAAAAGTCCTCGCCCAGCAACACACGTTTACATCGGAATGGGTAGTCCGGCGTCAGTGCCCGGCGCAGGCTCTCGTCAGGGACCGTGCGCTCGAGGAACGACGTCGCGAACTGCGACCGCGCAGCAACGACCGGGTCATCTGCCATGGTCGCGGTGTTGTCGTGCTGAAATTTCCAGATCTGCCAGCGCTTCCGGCGCGCGGCCAACGGGTTACGCCGAAACCGCGCCAACTCGGCCGCACTGTAGGGCCGGTCTTCTTTCGGCACCATCCACGGCGGTGTCCGCTGGACCACGGTGAGGTGTCCGGCGACCTTGGCGAGCTCGGGGATGACCTGCACGCCGCTGGCGCCGGTGCCGATCACCGCCAACCGTCTCCCGGCCAGGTCCACGCCGTGATCCCACTGTGCGGTATGCATGAGGATGCCGCCGAAGTCGGCCAGTCCCGCAATCTCGGGAAGTCGCAGAGAACCGAAAAGTCCGGCGGCACAGACGACTACGTCGGCGCACAGGCTCTGGACGGTCCCTGCGCGGTGCAGCTCCAGCTCCCACCGCCCAGCATCTTCGTCCCAGCGGGCGGACGTCACCTTCGTCTCGAGCATGAGGTGACGACGCAAATCGAAGTCGTCGGCCACCGACTCCAGGTAGGCCAGTATCTCGGGCTGACGGGCGTAGGTGCGGCTCCAGGACCTGTTGGGCGCGAAAGAAAACGAATACAGGTGGCTCTGGATATCGCAGGCCGCGCCCGGGTAGGTGTTGCGCCGCCACGTTCCGCCGACACCGTCGTCGGCTTCGATGATCGTCAGGTCGTCGATCCCGGCGCGGCGCAACGCGACAGCGGCGCCCAAGCCACCAAACCCGGCGCCGATTATCGCCACCTTCGGTGGCGGCCGCCGTCGGGTGGCGGCCCTGATCCGGCCGAGGAGATATCTCACGGAACGTCCCGCGTGGGCCGAATCTCGAAACCCGCCAGATCACCGTTGGCCCGCCACGTCGCCAGCAGATCGGCGTACTCGGTTGGCCCACCGAAGAAAAAGCTGCCTTGCCGGGTCTTGGCGTCTGCCTTGCCTTCCCGGTTGTAGTATCCCGGTGTGCAGGTCCTGGCCCGTTCGGCGGTGGCCGCCGACCGCTGCACCACCGTCTCGACCCACGCCGCCTCGGCGGCGACCGACGCCTCGACCTCGTCGGCGCCGCGTTCCAGGGCCCACGCGATGATCCATGCGGCGTGGGTCGCCTGCACGTCCAGCAGATAGGGGAAGTTCACGGTCAACCCCGCCTGGGCGATGCTTTCGATGAAACAGTTCGGAAAACCGTTGGCGCACAAACCCTGAAAGGTGCGCACGCCGTCGCTCCACCGCTCGGTCAGCGTCACTCCGTCGCGACCGATCAATTCGAATCCGGTACGCCGGCAATAGTCGGTGCCCACCTCGAAACCCGTTGCAAAGATCAGACAGTCGAGCCCGTAGCTGACTCCGTCAACTACCACCCCCGTCTCGGTGATCTGTTGCACCCCACGACCGCGGGTGTCGACCAGGGTGACGTTGTCACGGTTGAACGTCTGCAGATAATCGTCGTGAAAGCACGGCCGCTTACAGAAATAGCCGTACCAGGGCTTGAGCGCTTCGGCCGTCGCGCGATCAAGAACAAGTTCGTCGACCCGCGCGCGGATCTCCTCCATCTTGGCGAAGTCTGCGATCTCGATGTCCCGGCTGCGTTGCTCGGGATCGACGGCCGGGCCGA
Source organism: Mycobacterium sp. ML4 (assembly GCF_054515735.1). Lineage (NCBI taxonomy): Bacteria > Bacillati > Actinomycetota > Actinomycetes > Mycobacteriales > Mycobacteriaceae > Mycobacterium > Mycobacterium sp. ML4. The sequence goes on along the minus strand of NZ_JBTNSY010000001.1, from coordinate 385,357 downwards.
CATCCTGGCGCATCACCGGCAGCTTGCGGGTGATGCTGGTCCATGCGTCGGCGACCAGGTCCTGCTCGGCCTGCCCGCCGGAGGTCAGTATCTGAAAGTTCTCGATCCGCTTGCGCTGCCATCCCGGTTGCAAAGTGTTGGCCCACAGCGGGTCTGTCGGGCCGTTCGCGCGGACGTCGACCGAGGACGGGGTGCGTTGGAAAACGTACAGCTGCCGGGCCGCGGCGCCGAGGTGGGGGACACACTGGATGGCGGTGGCACCGGTACCGATGATGCCAACCCGCTTGTCCGCCAGGTTTTCCAGTTGCCGGCCGGTATACGCGTAGTCCCAGCGGCTGGTGTGAAACGCGTGGCCGCGAAAGTCTCTGATGCCCGGGATGCCGGGCAGTTTGGGCTTGGCCTGATAGCCGTTGGCCATCGACACGAACCTGGCCCGGATCTCGTCACCGTGATTCGTCTTGATAAGCCAGCGAGAAATGGATGCATCCCAACGTATTTCGTGCACGTCAGTCTGCAGGCAGGCGTTGCGGTAGAGATCGTAGTGTTGGGCGATGCGACGGCAGTGCGCGAAGATCTCCGAGCCCGTCGCATACTTCAGTTCGGGTAGGTAACCAAGCTCTTCGAGCAGCGGAATGTAGACGTAAGACTCTACGTCGCAGGCGATTCCGGGATATCGGTTCCAATACCACGTCCCGCCGACATCGGCCGCCCGGTCGATCAGCCGGATGCTTTCCACCCCCAGTTGCCGCAGCCGCACACCGGTCAGCAGTCCCCCGAATCCGGCCCCGACGATCGCCACGTCCACCTGGTCGGTCATCGGCTCACGGGTGAAGCTGCCATCCGCCCAAGGGTCCTCGGCAAAGCGGGCGAAGTCACCCGAGATCTCCACGTACTGTGCAATCCCGTCGGGGCGCAGCCGCCGGGCGCGCTCCTGCGCATATTTCTGACGTAGCGCGTCGACGTCGAAGGTGCGTCCCACGGTCTCGGTCAAGATCTCGACCCCACTCTCTGTGAGCCCGACTTTATAATCGATCGCTTGATCGCATCAAGGAGATGCTAGCCTCCCCTGCCGAACAGTTCCCCTCTGACCATTACCTTGGCGGCGTCCAGCGCGGAGTGGTACTCCCGCGGCGGCAGCGTCGCGGCCAGCTCGGTGAGGCCGTAGATCAGCGCGTAAATCGCTTCCTCCACAGCCTGCGCTTCGGCGTCGGGACCAAGTTCGCCGCGACGAACGGCCTGCTCCACCAGGGTCCGGATGATCTCACGGAATGTCTCGAACCGGGTGTCGTCGCCGGGCTCGCTCGTGCTGGCAGGGACGAGGTGCTCTGCCCGGATGGCCCACTCGAAAGCCGCCAGATCCGGATACTCGCGCATCAAGGAGCCGCATTCGTCTAGTACGGCTTCGATTCGGTCGACGACATCGCCGGGGACGGCGGCCGCCTGGCGCAACCGCGGAATGGCCGCGTCGGCCCTGGCCGCGATCGTCGCCCGCAGCAGTTCCGCCTTGTTGGGGAAGTAGTTGTACAGGCTGGCACTGGTGACATCCGCCATCCGGGCGATCTCGCGGATCGTTGCCCGGCGGTATCCGACCTGTGCCACACATCTCATGGTGGCGACGATGATCCGCCGGCGGGTCTCCTCGCCGCTTGCCCCTACGGGGCGGCCCAGTTGGGTTGCGGCCATGTGAGCTGTGTCCTCGCTCGTGTGTCTGCCCGGTGATGGGCGGGCCGTCGGGCACTTTCAACCGTCGAATATATTCGACCGATCGATTAATTGTTGCGTCAGGGAGGCGCACTGTGGGGCAATCCTTCGACGGGGGCGACGCGGCATGACTGTCAATTCGCCGCCTTCGGCCACGCCGCTCGGTCGCCCGGTGGGCGCCGACAGCGAGCAGACCCGGCGCAGGATCGTATCCGCAGCGATGCAATGCGTAGCGCAGGTCGGATACTCCCAAACGACGATCCGCGAGATCGCCCGGGCTGCCGACATGACTAGCGGAAGCCTTTACCACTACTTTCCGAACAAGTCTGAGCTGCTCGAGGCCGCCAGCGAAGAGATCGAGAACATCGTTCTGCCCCGGCTGCGCGCCGCGGCCGTTCAGTGCGTTGACGTCACCGACCAGCTCGATGCGGTGCTCGAGGAGTCGAAGGCCCTGATGCGCGACTACCCCCATCTGGCCGCCTTCCTCAGAGCGGTGCGCTCCGGAAGTGCCGCTCATTCGGTGCAGAACGGCCGGCAATACCCCGGCTCCAGGGCGCTGCGCGACGTTGTCACCGTGATCGTCGAGAAGGCGCACGGCCAGGGCGTTTTGGCTCCCGCCACAGACACCGGGGCGGTAATCAACGCCATCTGCGCATTAACGCGCGGCCTGACCGAACCGGCGGCACGGGTCTCACCCGAGGCATACGACGCCACTCTGCGCGCGGCCAAGAGAATGATTCGAGGGACGTTGTTCATCCGCCCGAAGCCCCGGGACTGACGATGAGCGTGCTCACCGCGCTGCGGCTGAACATGACCAACGTCACGGCTCCCGCCGGCCGCCACGGCGACAGATATCGGGCCGCCCTGGAGATGGCGGAATTCGCCGACAAGAGCGGATTCACGGCGATCAGTGGGGAGGAGCATCACCTGGCCGCCACGGGTTGGTTGCCGTCCCCGCTGATGCTGGCCGCTGCGCTGGCCGGCCGAACCCGCGGCGTGCGCATCAGCATCAATGCGCTGATCGTCCCGCTCTACGATCCGATCAGGCTGGCCGAGGACATTGCCGTCCTGGACAACCTCGCCCAGGGCCGGTTCAGTTTTGTGGCGGGTATGGGTTACCGCCCGGAGGAATACCACGCGCTCGGCAAGGATTGGTCGCAGCGCGGTGCCCTGATGGACCGCTGCCTGTCGGTGCTCCTGAAGGCATGGGGCGACGAACCCTTCGAGTACGACGGCGCCGTCATCAACGTGACGCCCAAACCGCACACCCGTCCTCACCCGTTGTTCTTCGTTGGCGGGATGACCGTCGCGGCCGCCCAGCGCGCGGCCCGCTTCGGACTCCCCTTTTCACCACCGATGGCCATGCCGGACCTGGTGGCAACCTATTACGACGAGTTACGCAAGTTCGGCAAGACCGGCTTTGCCTACTTTCCCAAAAACGGCAGCACCGTCACCCTGCTGCACCCGGATCCGGACGAAGCCTGGTCCCGTTACGGGGGTTTCATCATGAACGAGGCGGCCGAGTACGCCGGCTGGAAACGCGACGGGATACCCCGGCCCAACGAGGCCCCCGCGGCGTCGATCCAGGACCTGCGCCGTCTGAACTGTGTCGAGATCCTGCAGCCCGAGGCGTTGCTTGACCAGATCCGCGGCGGCCGGACCGACATCGTGATGAACCCGTTGGTGGGCGGGCTTCCGATCGATGAAGGATGGGCCAGCCTGCACCGCCTCGTCGACGAAGTGCTGCCACACGTGTGAAGCTCGCTGCGCCCTGCCGGTGAGGGAAGCGCCAACGTTGAAAATTCCCTGTGACAATGCGTGTGCGTGTGGTTTGGGATAGGCCTAGGCGGGCAAAATAAGCGGCATGATCACACGCTTCCTCGGTTACGCCGCAGCCTTGGCTGCGGGTTTTAGTGGCTGCATCCTGACATCTGCTGTGCCCGCCGCGTCAGCCGAGCCCTGCCCCGACGTTGAGGTGGTCTACGCCAGGGGTACGGGCGAGGAAGGACTCGGTGCAACGGGGCAGGCGTTCGTTGACGCACTGCGCCCTCGTATCGGCACCCAGTCCATGGGCGTGTACTCCGTCAACTACCCCGCCAGTGAGGAATGGGCCACGGGTGTTGACGGGATCAGAGACGCCGGCGCTCACGTCAACTCGATGGCCGCCGCCTGCCCGAAGACGAAAATGGTGCTCTCCGGTTTCTCGCAGGGCGCGGCTGTGATGGGCTTCGTCACGTCGGCCAGGGTGCCGGACGGCGTCGACCCGGCGACCGTCCCCAAGCCGCTGGATCCTGCTGTAGCAGATCACGTCTCGTCGGTGGTGCTGTTCGGCACGCCCAACACGCGGGCAATGGAGTTCCTCGGCCAGCCGCAGGTGGCGATCGGTCCGCTGTATCAGGCCAAGACCATCAAGATCTGCGCCCCCGAGGACCCGGTGTGCTCGCAGGGAATGAACTTCGCCGCGCACAATTCCTACGCTGATGACGGGGCGATGATCGACCAGGGCGCGGCGTTCGCCGCGGCTCGCCTGGGCGGGGGCGCCCCCGCTCCGGCACCGCCCCCGTCGGGATTCGGTAGCTGACGCGTCAGGCCGGCGACCGGCCCAGCCCGGCGATGACGGCGTTTAGCCCGTGGCTGAACTCGGGTCAACGCCCCCACGATCAAGGATGTGCCGGCAATGCTCCTTCCCCTTGCAGCTGAGCCGTTCACGGCTCCCACCGACCGCGACATGCTGCCCTCAGAGCGCCGGGAATTCGTCCGCACCCATCGCACCGCGGTATTCGGGTATCGCCGTCGAAACGACGGGCCGGCGATGTCGATCGTGTACTACATCCCGACCGACGACGACGAGCTGCTGGTCTCCACCATGGCCGGCCGCGGGAAAGCCAGGATCATCGGGCGTGACGGCAAAGTCAGCCTGTGCGTGCTGGACGAGCGCTGGCCCTTCACCTACCTGCAGGTGTACACGGATGCGACCCTGGACGAAGACCGGGGTCTGGCAGTCGATGTGATGGTGGCGGTCGCCGGGCGGATGTCGGGCCGGCCACTGGACGCCGAAGCGCGGCCGTCGATCGAAGCGATGTGTGAGCGCGAGAATCGCGTGGTGATCCGTTGCCGTCCGTACTCGACGTTCGCCACCCCGCCCCGGCACCTACACCGCAACGACCAGGTGGATCAGCTTTCGCACTGGGTGTCCGGCGTAGTGCCCTGGGATGCCTCCGACCCGGCGGCCTGACTTATCCGGTCGCGTATCGGTCGCACAGCTTGGCCAGCGTTGCTTCGATGCCGGATGCGTTGGCCTTGGCGAAGCCCATCCGCTCGTAGTACTTCAGCTTGTTCTTGAGCGCACCGGCGTCGTGGTAATCGAAGGTTTCGGTGACCTGGGTCAGGGTGGGCGACAGCGCCTGGAATTCCCACCTCCACCGGTGGCCGAGCGGGTGACGCCACTCGATCAGTTCGTCGGGCTTGAAAGCGGTCACCGTGCTGGTGATGCGGTAGGGCAGGCCGAACATCTTCATGTTTGTCGAGAATTTCGCACCTTCGCTGAGATTGGCCGGAGCCCTGACGTTGGCCTGTACCGTGCCCGATCCGTCCAGCTCATTGTGCCGCCGGGGATCCGCGGCCATCGCGAACAACTCGTGCGCCGGGGCGGCAACCTCGACCCTCCGACTGACCCTGCGGGGGCCCCGGTCGACGACCATCACGCTCATCTCGACTCCTCCTGCGCCTGCGGGCCTGTTGGGGTGCCTCGCCGCCACCCTATCGTCGGACGCGGTGTGATAGCGACAACAGTTTGGTCCTCGCTGCGGCGCTGCGGAGGGTATGTCGGCGCTGGTCATGGTACGGTTCGCTGCTGTGGTGTCGTTGCTGGTGAACCGTAATCGCAGCCCGCATGCCGGCATGCAACGTTCCCGCCGCACCTGGAAATCGATGGTGACCGTCGAATGTCCGAGCTGAGCCGTCGCCGTTTTCTCGGGTCCCTCGCCGTTACCACCGTCGCAGGCGTGGGCCTGGCCCGCTGCATGGTCGACCCCCAGCCACGGACCTTCGCGCAGGCGCCGGCCGCCGCTGCGGACGCCCCACCCGCCGGTCCCACCGTCGCGGGCCTGCTTCCGCCCCCTCCGCCGAGCGCACGTATCCGGCTGCCGGGCGGCGGCGTGCTCAGCCAGCTTCCCGGCAACGGCGATCTGCTGGCGCTGACCGTCGACGACGGCACCAACAGCGAGGTGGTGCGCGCCTACACACAGTTCGCCAAGGACACCGGTATCCGATTGACATTCTTCGTCAACGGGACCTACGACTCGTGGACCGACAACCTGGCGTTGCTTCGTCCGTTGGTCGAATCCGGACAGATCGAACTCGGCAATCACACCTGGTCGCATCCCGACTTGACCACCCTGTCCAAGGGCGAGATCGCCAGGCAACTCGTGCGTAACGACGACTTCCTGAAGAAGACGTATGGCGTTGGCGCCAAACCCTATTGGCGACCGCCGTATGCCAAGCACAACGCCAGCGTCGACGCCGTGGCCGCCGACCTTGGATACAGCGTCCCGGTGCTGTGGTCAGGTTCGCTGTCGGACTCGACGTTGATCACCGAGGAATACATCGTCAAGATGGCCGATCAGTACTTCACGCCGCAGGCCATCGTGATCGGACACCTCAACCACCTGCCCGTCACGCACGTCTACCCTCAGTTGGTAGACATCATCCGCAACCGCAATCTTCGTACCGTCACCTTCAACGACGTCTTTCTTAAGACGCCGTAGCACCCGCCTCGAATCGCGCCAGGCGCTCGTCGAGTACGGCGTGCCAGTGTCCAGCCGCACTCTCGTGCCGGCCAAACTCGACGAAAGCGTTTGCACCGGAGCGCAATCCGCGCTGGACGCCCTCCGACATCTCATTGTCCTCCACCGCGCCGCGGGCGATGAATGTGTCTGCGGCAACGGGATTCGTGCGGTCGGCCACCTCCGGCCGGACCATCGAATAGATGGTGAGGGTGCTGTGGTCGATGTCGACCGGGTCGACCACGATCGTCAGCATCAGGTCCGGAAAGGTCGCCAGCATGACGTTGGGGAAAAGCTGATACAGGTAGGTCACCCGCGCGTCGGTCGTCCAGGTACTTTCCGGGCGGTCGCGCAGCCGCTCAATGTTGCGGTAGGGGAACGTGAGTCGGGAATTCGGGCCAAACGTCTCAACCACGTTGAGGTCGTCGTACTGCAGCGGGAAGAACGTATCCCTATGGGTCGAGCGGATGTGGTATCCCTCCAGGAATTGCTCGACGAGCACCTTCCAGTTCATCGCCCGCAGGGTGGCATCGACGTACACCAGCCGCTGCGCCGGAACGAGTTTGTCGCGCCACGGTGTTCCGTCGGCCAACCCCGCCAGGAGGTCCTCGTCAGCGTCGCCGGATGCCACCGGGTCGAGCGGATCGATCACGATGAGGCCATCCACCTCTCGGCTGGCGACCTCGGCCAACCCCCGCGTCGGAGGGTCCAAATCAGGAAAGCTTTCCTGGTGCGGCACATGTGCCAGCGCCCCGTCCAACCGGTACGTCCAGCCGTGGTAGCGACACACCAGAGCACGGGCGCATCCGGGGCCGTCGACCAGGGCGAATCCCCTGTGCCGGCAGGCGTTACGAAACACCCGGGCACGCCCATCACGGCCGCGCACCGCGAACAACGGCACGCCGAATGCCGTTCGCTCGATGTGGTCACCCGGCCCGGGGATCGCCGCCGACGGCGCGAAGACGCTCGGCGATGCCCGCAACATCCGCATCTCCTGTGCGAACCGCGTTGGGCTCAGGTAATTTTCGACCGGCTCCCGCCAGGCGGAGCCTTCGTCGGTGGTGCCGGCGTCGATATGAGCAAGAATGCGCCGAACGATCTCCACGTCGTCGGCAACCAACGGCGTTGTCGGTGCGGCCACGCTCGCTAGTATCACACTTTGATAATCACGCGTCAATGACTTAGTGATACCGACCGCAATCGGGGAAGATGGACTGGTGCCCGCCCTGTCCAGTTCTCGTGTGCGCGACCTGATCGGTGACCGACCACTCAGCGCACGCTCGGTGCTGGCCTCGGCGCTGTTGGGTTCCGACGAAGCCGGTCTCACCGTGGCCCAACTGGTCGCGGTGGCATCCTTGTTCGGCATCAGCGACGGTGCGGCCCGCACGTGCCTGTGGCGGATGGTCTCGAACGGAGAACTCACCGGCGACGGCGGTAGTTATGCACTCGCCGGCCGGTTACTGGACCGCCGCCAGCGTGTCGATGAGGCTTACCGCATCGACGACGTCGCGGACTGGGACGGCACGTGGGAACTGGCGATCGTCTCGATGGAGCGCCGCAGCGCCGCGCACCGCCTCGAACTGCGTAAGGCGGCACTGGCGCTACACCTGGCCGAGTTTCGCGAAGGTGTCTGGATTCGGCCCGACAACCTTGACCCGCAACGGCTTTCAGCATCACGCGCGGTCCTGGACCGGCAGTGCACGCACTTCCACGGCGCCGTCACCGACATCACCGCCGACAAGATACGCTCGCTGTTCGACCTCGGCGGTTGGGCCGACGATGCCCGGGCACTCATCGACGCCATGCACACCGCGCTCAACAGCGACAGTCGCGACGATTCGGCCGAGAGCTTCACCTACCAGTTCGCATTGTCCATCGCGGTGGTCCGGCACCTCCAGCTCGATCCGCTGCTGCCCGCCGCACTCGTGGCGGACCGTTGGCCGGGCCCCGCACTGCGCAGCACCTACCGTCTGTTCGACAATGCCTTCAAGAAGCGGATGAACAAGGTGTTCGACGGATGAGCCGGAATACTTTCCGCGACCGCCGGCTACTGGTGGCGATGCTGGTGCCGCTGCTGGTCGCCTGCTCGGGCGGGTCGCAGGGATCCGCCGGAGCGCCGTCATCGTCGACCACATCCGGCTCCAAGCAGGCCAAGCACGGACCGTTTTTTCCGGAGTGTGGTGGCGTCAGCGACCAGACCCTCGCGCAACTGACCGGCGTCATCGGGCTCGTGGTGACCGCGCGCAATGCGGTGGGATGTCAGTGGCTGGTGAAGGGCAGCATTTCCGGGCCATGGTTTTCGTTCAGCTGGTTTCGCGGCAGTCCCATCGGGCGTGAACGCAAGAACGAGGATCTGAGCCGAACCACCGTCGATGACATCACGATCGACGGCCACAGTGGCTATATCGCCGTCGCCACCGACCGGCTTGGCACCCGACTCTGCGACGTCTCCATCCAATATCAGGACGACTTCTTCGAGTGGTCGATCCAGTTCGTCGAGAAGCCCTTTCCGGATCCCTGCGACATCGCGACCGAGCTGTCGCGCCAGACCATCGCCGCGGTGAAATGATGACCACACGCCACGCCGAGGCACAGGGTGGTCCCGGGCGTCACGCCGAGTTGTGCCCGAGCGCGAATTCACCCAGCCACCTGCGGATCTCGGTGCTGTGCTGGCCCAGGCGAGGTGCCGGGGTTCGGTAGGTCACCGGCGTGGCGGACAGATTGATCGGATTGGCGACCTGACGGCCACCCTGATCACCATCGTCGGTGGCGCGGATCGGACGCAGGCCCAACTGCTCGGCCAGCGTGAACGCCTCGCCGATGTTGTTGACCGCACCGGCGGGAACGCCCAGGGCCGGCAGCACCGTGGTCCAGTGGGCGGCGGAGTTCGATGCCAACGCGCTTTCCAGATGCTCGCGCAGCGCCGACCGGTTGTGCACCCGCAGTTCGTTGCTGCGAAACCGTTCATCGCCCGCCAGTTCGGCCATACCCAGCGCCTCGCAGAGTGCGACGAACTGCTTGTCGTTGCCAACCGCCAGCACGATCGTCCCTTCGCCGGTCGCATACGTGTCATAGGGAGCGATGCTGGCATGCCCGTTGCCCATCGCGGATGGAATCTGCTGAGCCAGAACGTAACTGGAAGACTGATTGGCGAGGGCGGACAGCAGCGCCGACATCAGGTTGATCTCGACGTGCTGCCCGCGCCCGGTCCGGTCGCGCTCACGCAGGGCAGCGAGGATGCCCACGGTGGCAAAAAGTCCAGCCAGCACGTCGACCAGTGCCACCCCGACCTTGGTCGGGTGCTCGGCATCTGGTCCGGTGACACTCATCAGGCCGCCGAGCGCTTGGACGAGGAGGTCATACCCGGCCAGTTGGTGTCCCGGGCCGTCTCCGAAGGCCGAGATGCTGCAGTACACCAGCGCGGGATTGTTTCGGCGCAGTGTGGGCTCATCGAGTCCGAACCGGGCCATGGTGCCGGGACGAAAGTTCTCCACCACCACGTCGGCGCGCTCAACCAGAGATTGGGCCACCCGCAGATCCCCGGAGTCATTGAAATCCAGGACGATGCTGCGCTTATTGCGATTGACACCCAAGTAATAGGTGCTCTCGCCGCCGACGAAAGGCGGTCCCCACGCCCGGGTGTCGTCACCACCGGGTCGCTCCACTTTCACGATCTCCGCACCGAGGTCACCGAGCGTCATGGTGCAAAACGGTCCGGCGAGCACCCGGGAGAAGTCCGCGACCAGTACCGACGACAGCGGCGCCGCGTCGGTCATGAGACTTCGGCCGCGGTCGCCGCGCGGTCACCGAACCAGATACGCCGCGCTTGCGGGGCGATCTCGGCGGCTCGATCATCGAGTTGGTCCAGCGTCAGACTACTGATCGGGTGAGTGGCGACCGCGGGTTCCAAGCCGGCCATCCCCCGGGCCTCGCGCTGCAGCCGGGCCTCCAGCTCGAATTCCGTCGTCACGATGGCCACGGTTGGCAGGCCCGCCTGTTCCAGTCGTACCGCGTCATTGACACAGGCCGAGCAGCACGACCCGCAATCGCCGATCGCGGTGAGGGCGATGTCGTTCTCGGCGGCGATCTGTGCGATCAACTCCGGGCTTGCGTCGGAGGAGAAGTGATGCTTGTCGTAGTAGTTGATGCTCACGAATTCCAGTCCCGCAGCGGCTAATCGGCCCACGGTGGCACGCAACAGCTTGGCGGCGTTCCACTTGGTGTTGCTCAGCACGCCCAGGCGCAATCCCTGGGTGCTGCCGGGACGGGGCGCCGTCGGCACGCACTCGACCTCGACCACCCCGCAGGGGTCGTACATGATGACGCTCTCCATCGCAGTTTCCTTTCTCACGTTCAGAGTCGGCACGCACCGTCGGAACAGTCCAGCTCGCGGACATCGCCGCGCGCACCGGAGATGTCGTCGTCGATGGCGCGCAGCACCGGGGTCGTCGCTGTGCTCCAGCCCGGCAGAAACGCGGAGAACCGGCCCGCGGATCCTCCGGCGACGAACAAATGGATGTCCTCCGGAGTGAAGACGATCGGCACCTGCCGGCCCGCCTCGCGCGGGTACCACTTGGGCAGATTCCGGTTGTAGGTCCGACCACCCCGCGGCGCATAGCGGTTGCCGTAACTGACCTCGTCCCAGGAGTTGGTCCCGTTCAGCCATAGATAGCGGCGCACGTCATCGCGTGACCATCCGAATGATGCGATGGTGCGGGCATGTTCGACACCGATCACGACAACGCACGAGCCCCCGAGTACGGCGTTGTTGTGGGCGATGGTGCTCATCGCCGAGGCGATCGAGTCCAAGATCCCTTGCGGGTCGTCGGAAATGTGATTGGTGACGCTGTGCGGCGCCTCGGCGCCGATCACCAGCACCGTGCTGTCTTCTGGGCGGTAGCCGTGTTCGACGTGGTAGGGAGCCCACGGGCTGGCGTCCTCGTTCTCGGCGATGCAGAAAGTGTACTTGCCGGGATGGCCCAGAGTGCTCTTGTCGAGCTCCCCGGGGATGCCGCCACCGACGCTGAGCAGAATCAGCCTTACCGCGCGGCCGATGGTGGCGTTCGCGCGGTTGCCCGACCCGAAAACGTTTCCGCCGGAGTTCATTCCGATCTGCCGTGCGACGGGGCCGTTGACCACGATCAGCGGTGCGACCACGTGCGTCGTGGCCTGGATGCCGTTGAGATTGAAGCGCGGGTCCGCCAGGGCCAGGACGGCCGCACGCACCACGGGCGCGTACTGCGGCTTGCAGCCGGCCATCACCATGTTCACTGCCAACAGTTCTCGGGTCAGGCTGCCCCACCGCGGCGGAATCCGCGCCACGAGTCCGCTCGGCGGGCCACCCAGCACATCGAGCACCGCAGCGACCCGTGCCGGGGTCGGCGGGACGACGGGAAGTCCGTCACTCCACGGCTGCTCGAAGTAGTGCTCGACGAGATCGCGCTCCTGGCTGGTCACTGCGGTCATGGGGATGGCCTCCTTCGCTTCTCCCGGCAACCGTAGGTTGTTTTTGTCATTACTGTCCAAGACATATCCGGACATGGTTTATATATTTGGTATATGTCTGATCCAGAGCTACGGTTGCTTCGCTATTTCGTGACCGTCGCTGAGGAGCGTCACTTCGGCCGCGCCGCCGAGCGTCTGCACATCGCGCAGCCACCGCTGAGCCAGCAGATTCAGAAGCTGGAGCGCCAGCTGGGTACCGAGCTGATCGACCGGTCCCGCCGGCCGATCGAGCTGACGGAGTCGGGCGATGCGCTGTTGGAGGAGGCACGGCTGGCGCTCATCCACGCTGAACGCGCGTTCGCCGCAGCCCGCCGCGCCGCCACCGGCCAGCTCGGTCAGCTGCGCATCGGCGCGCTGCAGGCGGCAGTCGACGGGGTACTGCCGTATGTGATGCGGGCCCACCGGCTCGAGTTTCCGGACGTCAAGATCGAACTCAGCGAGATGACCAGTGCCGAGCAGGTCAAGCAACTGCTCGAGCACCGCATAGACGTCGGGCTGTTGCGCGGCCCGGTCGACGAGCCGGCGTTGGCCATCCAGCCGCTGATCGAGGATCCGCTTGTCGCGGTGGTATGCGCGGACCATGCCCTTGCCGACCGCCAACGGATCGACCCGGCGGTATTGGCTCACGAACCCATGATCTTGTGGACACGCGCCGCGGCAGCCACGACGTACGGCGACGTCGTCGAACTGTTCCGGATGTATGACATCGAGCCGCCCGTCGTGGACGAAGTGCCGCGGATCCAGACGATTCTCGCGCTGGTAGCCGCCGGGTTTGGAACGGCCTTACTGCCGACCTCTTTCATCAATCTCAATCTCAAAGGTCTACGGTTCATCCCGCTGCAGGGCCGCCTCCCCCACCGCCCGCTGGCGATGACGTACCGTTTCGCCAACCGATCCGCAAGCGTGCGTGGGTTCCTCGATGTCGCGGCCCGGGCGGCACCTCAATACCTGCATGATCTGCGTGAGCACTACCCGCAGCTCGGCCAGGACGGCGCCGCTAACCCTCGAGCATCCCGTCGATGAGCCGGTGCAGCACCTGACCCAATTCTTTACGGGCCCGCTTCTGGTCTTCGGCGGTGGCGATCGCCATGGCCGCTTCGTCGAGCGCACCGATCAACACGGTGGCCAGCGGCCGCACCGGAAGTCGCGGTAGCTGGCCCACCGCGATCGCCTCGGTGATCAGCTGCTCGGTCATGCCCAGGCTGTAGCGCTGGGCGACCGCGCGAAAGACCGCCCAGCCGAGCACCGCGGGCGCGTCCAGCAGAATGAGTTGACGCACTTCCGGATCCGCCGACACCTCCAGCCAGGCATCGACCGCCGCCCGGATCATCTCGGCCGGAGAGGCGGCTCCCGAGGATGCCACCAAGGTGCCCATCCGAGTCATCACGTCCAGCTCCACTACCTCCACCACTGCGCCGAAAAGCGCTGCCTTGTCGGTGAATTGGTGATACATCGCACCCCTGGTGACGCCGGCCTCCTTCGCGATCTCCGGAGTGCCGACTTCGGCATAGCCGCGCACGCCCCACAGCTTGCGGGCGGCGGTAATCAGCGCCTCGCGGGTGGCCGCGGAGCGCTCCTCCTGGGTGCGTCTCTTGATTTCCATACAACCTGTTGGTAACTTACGAACAGACAGACTGTTTGTAAATGATTCTACTTGTAGGAGCCTTCATGCCGACGATCGACATTAGCGCCGGAACCATCCATTACGAAGTAACCGGACCCGAAAGCGGCAGGCCGGTGGTGTTCGTGCACGGGTACATGATGGGGGGCCAGTTGTGGCGCCAGGTCAGTGAACGGCTCGCCGCTCATGGACTCCGTTGCATCGCGCCGACCTGGCCGCTCGGTGCCCATCCCGAGCCGCTGCGGCCCGGTGCCGACCGGACCATCACCGGTGTGGCTGCAATGGTCGCCGAAACCCTTGCCGCACTGGATCTGACCGACGTGGTGCTGGTCGGCAACGACACCGGCGGAGTAGTGACCCAACTCGTCGCGGTGCACCACCCGGAACGCCTGGGCGCGCTGGTCCTCACCAGTTGTGATGCCTTCGAACACTTTCCGCCACCGATTCTCAAACCGGTCATTCTCGCCGCCAAGTCGAAGACGCTGTTTCGCACCGCGATCCAGGCCGTTCGTACACCGGTTGCCCGCAGACGGGCCTATGAAGGACTGGCACATAACGACATCGACGACCTGACCCAGCTCTGGGTGCGCCCGGCGCTGTCGAATGCGTCGGTCGCCGAGGATCTGCGCCAGTTCTCATTGTCACTGCGTACCGAGGTCACCACCGGCGTGGCGTCCCGGCTTCCCGAGTTCGACAAGCCGGCGCTCATCGCCTGGTCGGCCGACGACGTGATCTTCGAACTCGAAGACGGCCGCCGGCTCGCCGCGGCGATCCCGAATGCGCGGCTGGAGGTGATCGAGGGTGCCCGTACATTCTCGATGGTGGATCGGCCAGACCGGCTTGCCGAGATGCTGTCGTCGGTCGCGGTGCGCACCTAGGAGCCGAAGCCACCGGTTTCCGGCATGTCAAGAGGAGGTGACCGGTATCAGCCCGCCTTGGTGAAGTAAGGTAGCGTCAAATCCGTTCCCGCAGTATGGAATTCAACCCGAACCCGCATACCCACGGACAGCTCGACCGGTGCGACGCCGATGATATTGGTCAGCATCTGGTAACCCTCGTCCAGGGTCACGACCGCGGGGGCGTAGGGCGATTCGAAGTCGGCGGTCACCGGCCGGTAAACCACCGTCCAGCTGTATATCTCGCCCCTTCCGCCGCTTCGGGTCCACACCATCGAAATCGCCAGGCACTCGCGGCAGTGCTCGGTCGGTGGGAAATTGGCGGTGCCACACTCCGCGCACCGCTGGTAACGCAGCTCCTGCGCACGGCAGCCCTGCCAGTACGGTGCGCTGACCCGACTCTCGGAGTGCGGCACGCAGCCACGCTGCGGCCGCAACACGTTGTCCGCACTCACCTGGGCTCAGCTCCCAGCAGCAGTACCGTGGTGAACAGGGCACCCGCTCCTCCGTTGCTGCACAACGCGATTCGAGCGTCGGGCACCTGAAGCTCACCGGCGTCACCACGCAACTGCTGCACGGCGCGAACGGCGCGTTGCATCATCTGCGGGTTCGCACCGGCATGGCTGAACGACATGGTCCCCCCGTCGGTGGTGACCGGATGGCTGCCGTCGATGGCGATATGGCCGTCGGCGACAAAGGGTCCGCCCTCACCCTCATCGCAGAACCTGAACGCCTCCAACTGGCGAATGATCTCGAACGAAAACGGGTCGTAGAGTTCCAGCACGTCCACGTCGTCTCGCCGCAGTCCGGCATGCGCGAATGCGCGATCGGCCGCCCGACGGCCTACCACCCCGTTGCGGTGATCGCCGCGCCGTCCGCAAAGATCCCACATGGGCGGATGCTGATACGACGGACCATGAAAGTCGGCGCCGCTGCCCAAGATGTAGATCGGCTGCCCCGCCACCTCCGTGCTTGAAACGTCGGCTACCACCAGCGCGCAACCCCCCTCGGACGTGGTGGCGCAGTCGAGGAGATGAAACGGGTCGGCAATGAGTCGCGACGCGGTGATGTCGCCCGGGGTGAACGGACCACGTTGGTAGTAAACGGCTTCGGCATTCTTGGAGCCGTTGTTGCGGATGGTGGCCGCGACCATGGACAGCTGTTCGCGGGTCGTGCCGTAAGCGTGCATGTGCCGGCGGGCGATGAGCGCGAACTCGGCGGTGGTGAACATCCCCCAGGGAGCGACGAATTCGTTCTCGGGACGGGTCCACGGCGCGGTCGCCTCATGGTCACGGTATTCACCGGCCTGGGCGGCGACGAGGACCACCACATCGGCCATCCCGTGCTCGATCGCAGCGGCCGCTTCGGTGATCATGCCGACGCCGAAGCCCTGTCCCTGCCAGGCCGGGCCGATCCGCAGGTCGTAGATCAGCGAGGTTGACATCGGGCCGGCGCTGATCCCGTCCACGTCATCCAGAGACAGGCCGGCATCCTCGAGTGCGCCCGTCACCGCTTTGACCGCAAGGCTACGAGACGTCTCGCCGTCCAGCCGGCGTCCCTGGACGGTGTTGTACACCCCCACAATCGCCGCGGTGGGCCGTGGCCTCACGTCGACTCCATTCCCCCAGCGCCGTACCGCGCGGTCGGGTTCCGGGCACGGGCAATGACCGATATCGATTATGACGGCTGCCGTGCTATTCGACCGCCGTCGGGTTTGACCGCCGGGCACGTTGACACCCATGCCACCATGAGGCATGGCCGGTCCCGGAAGGTGAGGAGTTGAGCGCGGACAGGGCTGCACGGCCCACCACGGCTGATGTCGCGCGACTGGCGGACGTGTCGACGGCGACCGTCAGCTACGTCCTGAACAACGCGGAGGGTCGCAGGATTTCGCCGCGGACCCGGGACGCGGTCAACCGCGCAGCCAAATTGCTGGGCTATCGGCCCAATCTGGCCGCCCGCAACCTTGCTCGCGGCAAAGGGGGTGTGGTGCTCTATGTCGTACCGCACGTGGCGGTGGGCGATATGCCGATGCAGGCCGGCAGCCGGATGACCACGGAACTGGCGCGACTGGGGTTACTCCAGGTGCAGATCTTTGAAACCGAGGATGACCACCACGTCGTCGATGCGATCGAGAACCTTGACCCGGTCGCGGTGGCGAGTCTCTTTCCGCTCAGCGACGCTGCGGCCGATGCGGTCCAGGCCGCGGGCATTCCACATATCGACATCGGTAGCCTGCCTGCACTGGGTGCTCCCCATCTGGCGGTCGGCGAGATGCGGGTCGCGCACCTCGTGTCGCGGGGTCATCGAGAGATCGCCTTCGCCTACGGCGGCACCGCCAAGTGGCGTGCACTGGGCGACTTCTGGCTCGACGGGGTTTCGCGCGCTGCGCAATCGCGCGGCCTGAGGCCGGTGCGCGTCGCCACGATCACCGTCGACAATGCCGCCGACGTCGTGGCCGGTTGGGTCGGCAATGGCGTGACCGCGGTGTGCGCACAGAGCGACGACATCGCCTGCCTGGTGTTGTACGGGATCCATGAAGCGGGACTGCGGTGTCCCCGCGATCTCGCGGTCATCGGCGTCGACGCCGGCCCGATGGGCGAAGTCAGTACACCGCCGTTGACGTCGGTCCAGTTCGATCCGCGTGCCGTTGCCGACGCGGCCGTCGCTGCGATCTTCGAACGGTTGGGGTACCCCGCGCCGCCGTCTCCGGATATCACCGACATCGCCCGTGTCGTCGTACGCTCCTCGACCTGACCGGGCATGTCAGCCGCCTAGCCAATCGACTACTCCACCTCTGGACATCATGTGGTTAAGCGCATAACCTCGCGATGAGCAACGAGGCTCGAGGAGGGGTACCGATGACGGTCCAGGCGGTGTTGGACGAGATCCGGGAGCGTCCGGGCTCCGGAGAGGTGATTGCGATCGTCGATCCTGCCACCGAAGAGCAGGTCACCGAGTTCAAAGATTGCGGGCCCGAGGCCGTCGAGGTGGCAGTCGCCCGGGCGAAGGCGTCGTTCGAGTCGGGCGTCTGGCGCGACAAACCCCCCAGCGAGCGGGCCAAGATCCTCTGGCGAGTCGGCGAACTCATCGACCAAAATGCCGAGCTGCTGGCCGAACTCGAATCGCTCAACGCCGGCATGACGCCCATGCAGGCCAGGGGCACCGTGGCCGTGGGATCGGAGTTCTTCCGTTACTACGCGGGCTGGTGCACCAAGATCGAGGGCATCGCGGCCGACGTACACACCGGCGGCCTCACCGGCATCGACTCCCACCAACACGCGTACACCCTGAAAGAGCCCTACGGCGTGGTGGGCCTGATCTTCCCGTGGAACGGGCCCGTCTTCAATTTCTGCTGCAAGCTGGCGCCGGCGTTGGCGGCGGGCTGCAGCAGCGTCGTCAAGCCCGCCGAGGAAACCCCACTCTCGGCACTGGTCCTGGACAACATCCTGCACGAGGCCGGTGTGCCCGACGGGGTCGCGAACCTGCTGCTGGGCTACGGGCATACCGCCGGCGCGGCGATCACGGCGCATCCCGACGTGGAAAAGGTCGCCTTCACCGGCTCAACCGAAGTCGGCCGGGAGATCGTGCGCGCGGCCGGTGACAGCAACCTGAAAAAGGTCACGCTGGAACTGGGCGGCAAATCGGCGGTGGTGGTCTTTGATGACGCCGACCTTTCCAAGGCCGTGCCGGTGGCGGCGTTCGGCACGTTCATCCATTCCGGTCAGGCTTGCGTGTGCGGGTCACGAATCTTCGTCCAGCGCGGTGTCTACGACCAGTTCATCGAGCAACTGACCAACGTCGCCAACGGGCTCCCGCAAGGTGGGCCCAGAGACGAGGGCAGCCTGATCGGTCCCCTGATCAGCCAGAAGCAACTCACCAGGGTGATGGGCTATCTCGACGAAGGCCGCTCCGACGGCGTCGAGATCGTCACCGGTGGGCACCGCCTCGACCGCAAGGGCTACTTCGTCCACCCCACCGTGCTCACCAAGGTGTCCACCACCAGTCGGCTGTTCCGGGAGGAGATCTTCGGACCGGTGGTGGCGGTGATCCCCTTCGACGACGAGGACGAGGCCGTGGCCCTGGCCAACGACAGCACTTACGGGCTGGCCGCGACAGCGTGGACCAGGAATCTCGGGCGCGCGCATCGCATCGCGAAGCGGCTCAAGGCCGGAACGGTGGGACTGAACTGCCAGATGCAGTTCGACCACTCGATGCCCTTCGGGGGATACAAGCAGTCCGGGTGGGGCTACGAGTCGGGCAGGGCCGGTCTGGAGACATACCTGCAGACGAAAATCGTTTGGGCGCAGATGTAGAAGTTCTGAGCGGCGACTTTTAGGGGCGGTGCGTCGTCTGGCTTCGATTCATGTCGTACACATAATTTTTGCGTCGCCGGGGCAAACGCGTTGAAAGCGTGCGATTATGAGCTTCGCCACACCTTTCGATGGTCAAGCACGGGGGCTGGAGGACACCGATGTCTTTACTCGTCGCCACACCGGACCTGATGAGCGTTGCAGCAGCAGAAGCGGCGAGTATCGGCTCGTCAATGCGGGCGGCCAATCTGCAGGCCCTGACGCCGACCAGCCGGCTGATCGCCGCGGCGGCTGACGAGGTGTCGACGGCGATCGCCTCCCTGTTTTCCGGCCACGCCCAGGAGTACCAGGCACTCAGTGCGCAGGCGACGGCGTTTCACCAGGAATTCGTGCGGGCCCTCAGCGCGGCCAGCGGGGCCTATGCGGCCGCGGAGGCGGCCAACGCCGGTCCATTGCAGCCCGCCGTCAACGAGCTTCTGGGTGTCATCAACGCGCCCACGAACTTGCTGTTGGGCCGTCCGTTGATCGGCGACGGGTATAACGCCACACCCGGCACCGGACAAGCCGGTGGCGACGGCGGCATTCTCTGGGGCAATGGCGGCGCGGGTGCTTCGGCTGGGCTGATGGGCCAGACCGGTGGCCGCGGCGGCAATGCCGGGTTGATCGGTAACGGCGGACCCGGCGGAACGGGAGCCTTCCGAGGCGGGACCGGGGGCGCCGGCGGTACCGGCGGATGGCTGTGGGGCAATGGCGGACCCGGTGGGACCGGGGGTTTCGGCGGGTTGACGATCCCCGCCGGGACCGGTGGGCTCGGCGGCAGGGCCTTGTCCTTGTTCGGCGTCGCCGGCGCGATGGGCCAGACCGGACAGGTACTGCCGGTGGTGACTGCCCAAGAAGCCGCCCTCCTGACAATGACCTCACCGGAAGTCAACTTCCTGCTGATCGGCACGGACGGCACGAACCTGGCCGCTATCCTGGCCGACCCCGCCGGCACTCCGAACTTCCACGCGTTCATGCAACAAAGCGTCACCTCGGCGTCGACGATCGTCGGGCACACCACCGTCTCCAATCCCTCGTGGACCACCATTCAGACCGGTGTGTGGAGCGAGACGGCCGGCGTGACCAACAACGTCTTCACCCCGTGGACGTACGACAACTGGCCCACGGTGTACAACCAACTCGAGGCCGCCTATGGCAACAGCGTCAACACCACCGTCATCGCGAACTGGCCCGTCGTCGCGGATATCGCCGGCGCCGGCCCCAACCCCGCTGACAAAGTCGTCTTCATCCCGCAGATCGCGGGTGACACGAACTGGTTGGCGACGCAGAACCTGGTCGGCCAGACTGCCCAAACCGCGATTACGCAGGCGCAGACAGGCAAGGGCAATTTCATCTTCTCCTACTTCGTCGGCGTCGATGAGAACGCGCACATGTACGGCGGCGACTCGCCGCAGTACGCGGCGGCCATTCGGAATATGGACGCCAACCTCGGTCTTCAAGTTGCGGGGCAACCCCTAGAGACCAGAGGCCTTTTGGGTGCGGTAGCCGATTGGGAGGTCAGCCACCCCACCGGCAAGGAGTTCTCCACACTGATAGTCACCGACCACGGCGAAATCGGACCCAACGAGTTCGGGCGCGGCCACGGCTTCCAATCACCGCGTGAGACAGCGACATTCCTCATGTTCGATCAGGCCGGGGCTGCCAACAATATCCGTGACGGGTGGATCAACAACTCCTGGCAGATCGTCAGCACGACGCCGACCATCATGGATCAATTCGGCATTCCGCCGCTGCCGTACATGCAGGGCGCGTCGCTGACCTCCCCCGTCTTCGACGGCACGTACGTCAATCCCGCCATCGTTCCCCCGCCAGGCACAAACCTGTTCAACGTGCTCAGCGCCGATTTCGCCGCACAGGGTTATCCCGATCCGCTGACCAACGCGTCGCTGGTGTCGCGCACGGTCGCGGCCACGATTCCCTACCTGACGTACGACCCGATCCAAGGCATCGTCGACTCGGTGCCCGAATTCTTACAGCTACCGGTCTCATGGATCGGCGCCGGCGTCTACCAGTCGCTCAACATTCCCGCGCAGATCTGGGTCCGGCTCACCGGCGTGACCGGCAACCAGATCATCCCGCCGGTACTCAACCCGTTCCTGAACTGAGACTTACTGGGCGGGTTGGTACCTGAGCATCGTCACCTCGTGCTCGGGATAGTCGAAGAACACCGGCCGCACCCGCATCCCGACGCGCAGCGCTTCGGGCTCGACGTTCACCATCTCGGTGGAAAACCTTGGCCCCTCGTCCCATTCGACGATGGCCAGCAGTTGGGGTACAGCGTCGGCGAAGTGCGGGCTGACCGGCCGTCGCGCGACGGTGTACGAATACAGCGTCCCCATGCCCGAGATTTCGCGCCACTGAAGGTCGTCGGCCAATGTGCGCGGCGCCCGCACCCGCGGATAGAACACATAGCTCTGCGTCGATGGGGAGTACTGGATGACGATGCGGTGCTGGGCAAGTGCGTCCCAGAACGGCGCCGTGGTCGGCGTCTTGACGGGCATCGGACGGTCGAACTTCATCGTCAGTCCCCCTCCAGCACGAGCGCCGTCTGCTCGGACAGGATCCCGCCGTTTCCGGACACGAACGCGCGATTGCAGTCGGCCACCTGCGCCGCACCGGCACGCCCCATGATCTGACGGGTGGCATCGCAGACATGGTGCATCCCGCCGGCCAATCCGGCCTGGCCGAAGCCGAGCTGGCCGCCGGCGGTGTTGAGGGGGAAGTCGCCGCGGAACGTGAGGTCGTGCTCGGCGATGAACGTCAAACCGGTGCCCTTGTCGCAGAAGCCGGCATCCTCGAGGGAAAGCATGACGGTGATGGTGTAGCAGTCGTAGATCGACACCATGTCCATCTGCCGGCGTGTCAGGCCGGTCATCGCGAACGCGGTGTCAGCAGCGGCGGCGATGGGACTGTTCAGCAGGTCCTCGGCATAGGTCGGGGTCTTGAACGGCACGTTCTCACCGAATCCCTTGACCCACACCGGCCGGTGCTTGGCACGCCCGGCCAGGTCGGCGTTGGCGACCACCACCGCCGCACCGCCGACGCACGGCATGACGATCTCCAGCATGTGCAACGGATCCGCGATCACCGGGCTGGCCAGCACGTCGTCTACGGTGAGCGGCCTGTCCTTCCAGATCGCACCCTCGGTGTGATTGGCGTTGACCCGTTGGTCGACCACGATCTTGGCCATCGCCCGCTCGTCGTAGCCGTGCACCGCGGCATAGCGCTGGGCCACCTGTCCGTAGGGCCCGTTCTGGCCGAGGTTGCCGTAGGGTATTTCGAATTCAGCTTGGGGAGAACCGTATTGGTTGCTCGACGAGCCGAAGAACATGGCGTCCACCAGCGGCCGGGGCTTCTTTTTGGACGACGGGGTGAGATAGCGCGCCGGCAGCGCACAGAGCACGGCGTCGCAGATGCCGAGTTCGATCGCCGCGGCGGCGCGCCACACCATGGCGGCTGCGCTGGCGCCGCCGAGATCCACCAGCTCGGCGAATCGCGCTGGCATTCCGAGGTATTCGGCGATGGTCGACGGGACGAAGATCTGCGACTCGGCCAGATGGGAAGCCGCGATACCATTAACCACGTCGCCCGGCAGGCCCGCATCGTCCAGAGCGGCCGCGGCCAGTTCGGCCCACTGCTCCAGAATGAACGGTGCGGCTGAGGCCTTGCTGAGCCGTTCGGGCGGCAGCTCGACATACCCAACGATTGCCGCTTCTCCGCGTAATCCCATCGTGTGTACCTACTTTCGCGGCAAGCCTAGGATCATCTGGGCGATGATATTCAGCTGGATCTCCCGGGTTCCACCGCCGATCAACTCGGCGGGGAGGTGCAGATAGGGCTCCACGATGGCGGGGTCGGAGTCGACGACCATCGCCAACCCGCCGGTGAGCTGCAGGGTGGCCTCAAAAGTGCTCCGCAGCAACACGTTCATCGCTACCTTGGCAATGCTGGACGCCGGTCCCGTCGGTTGGCCGTCGAGAAGCCGAATGGTTTCGCGGACGCCCAGCGCCTTGATCGCGTTGGTGTACGCGTCGAGTTCGCCGAGTGCGCGCAAAGCGTCTTCGCGATCCTGGCCCGGTTCGGACGCCAGCCGCCGGAGTGCGGCGGCGCGGTCGAACTTGACGTATCCGCTGATGGCGGAACGCTCTTCGGCCATGGTGGCGATCGCCAGATTCCAGCCGCCAACCGGGTCGCCCAGCAGCATGTCGTCCGGTATGAAGACGTCGGTGAGGAAGACCTCGTTGAAGTGAGCCTCGCCCGTGGCGGTTTTGATCGGCTGGATCTCGATCCCGGGAGACCGCATGTCCAGAATGAAATAGCCGATGCCGCGGTGCTTGCCGGCCGCCGGGTCGGTGCGGGCAAGCAAGGCACCGAAGTCCGCACGGTGCGCCACCGACGTCCAGATCTTGTGCCCGTTGATTTTCCAGCCGCCGTCGACCTTGGTGGCGCGAGTGGCCAGTGCGGCAAGATCCGAGCCCGCGCCCGGTTCACTGAACAGCTGACACCACGCGATCTCGCCGCGCTGGGTGGGCGGTATCAACTTTTCCTGCAGGGCTATCGGTGCGGCCTTCAGCACCGACGGCAGAATCCACTCGGCGATACCCAGCGAGGGCCGGACCAGTTCCGGTCGTTTGCCGAACTCGTCGTCGATGATGAGCTGACGCAGCGGACCGGCATCGAGTCCCCACGGCTTGGGCCAGTGCGGCGCGATCAGACCCGCCGCGGCGATCAGCGTGCGTTGCGGGCCGGTCTTGAAGTCTTCGTAGTCGCCTTGCCGTCCGGGTTTGTCGTTGCGTAATTCCATGGCAGCGTCCAAAGTCCGGGCCACCTGCGCCCGGAATTCCGCATCGGCGTCGCCGAGCTTGACCGACATGTCGCGCTGCTGAGTGCAGGTGATCCGGCCCAGCCGGCGGGCCCAGCGGTTCGCCGGTCCGATCGACGCGGCCAGGGTGATGGCCCGGCGCCAGTACAGGTGCACGTCGTGTTCCCAGGTGAAGCCGATCGCGCCGAACATGGTCAGGGCGTCCAGCACGAGATCCGGGGCGGGCGCGACAGCGATCACCGCGGCACCGGCCGCGGCGATCCGGTGCTGATCGAGTGATTCGTCGGCCGCTCGCACCGAGTCCCAGGCCGCCGCGGTCGCCAGTTCGCTATTGATCAACAGCATCGCCGCACTGTGCTGCAGCGCCTGGAAGGTCCCGATCACTTTGCCGAACTGTTCCCGGATGCGAAGGTGCGCGGTGACCGCCTCGACGCACCACTGCGTGATGCCGGCCGTCGTGCTGGCGACCAGAGCCGCCGTGACGCATTCCGCCCGGTCGGAGTCGATGCCGGTGAGCACCGAGGCGGCTGCATGGTCGGTCAGCCGCAACCGTCCGACGTCGGTGACGATGTCCGTCCCGTTCGCCGGTTCGACGGCGGCCGTGTCCTTCTCCGGGTCGACGACAAGCCAGAGCAAGTCACTGCCGGGGGCGCGGGCTGCCAGCAGGATCACCTGCGCCGAGCACATCCCGGCGGTGACGTCGGAAGCCCCGGAGACCAGCCAGCCCTGCTCGTCGGGATGTGCGCGGAACGCGCCGTTGCCGGGAAGGACGATCGCTGCGGGCGCCCCGGCCGCCAATTGACCCAGCAGCGCTTCGGCCTCCGATGAGGCATCGGCCAGCAGGGCGACGGCGCCCGCGGTAACCGTGGGCAGCAACGGACCGGGCAGCAGGGCCTTCGCCGCGGCCTCCAGCACGCAGGCGGTATCCATCAGCCGGCCACCCTGACCACCCAGCTGCTCGGGCAGATGGACCGCATGAAAACCATTGATAATCAGCGCATCCCACCATTGCGGCAGCTTCCCGGCAGCGAGGGCCTCGAGGTTGTCCCGCGTGCTGGCGATCGGAGCGTGCCGAGTCGCGAACTGTTCGACCGCGGCGCTGAGTTCCTGTTGTTCAGCGGTCAGCCCGAGCGTCACCCGGGCCCCCCGGCAGGCCCCGGGGTGACGTCCGGGGCGCAAGCGCTCGGCGTGGGCCGCACAGACTGCTATCCTCTCCCCTTACAAGACGAACCGTCTCGTCTTGTCGAAGATTACGTGCCGGGTCGAGTTCTGTAAAGGCGAGGCAGGTCAGTTGGATGCCCACCAATCTCACGCCACGGCGCCGTAGCGAGAAGTCGCGCACGGCGATTGTGGCCGCCACGCGCGAGCTGCTGCTGGAGCGTGGATTCGACGGGCTGACCATCGAGGCGGTCGCAGCACGGGCCGGGGTGGGCAAGCAGACCATTTATCGGTGGTGGCGCAGTCGTCCCGCACTTGTCGCCGACGTCATGCTCGAAGACGCCGACCGGATCCTCGCGTCGATGCGCTACAGCGACGACCTGGCTGCCGACCTCGTGGAATGGGTGGGCAGGCTGGCTGCCACGTTGACCACGGACCGTGGTTCGGCGATGTTGCGGATCTTGACCGTGGCCGGGATGGAGCACGAGGACACCGCCGTCAGACTCCGCGCCGGATTCAGCAAGCCGCTGCACGACAGCGTGCGGGCGCGGCTGGTTGCCGACGGCATCGACGAGGCCACCGCCGAGTCCGCCGCCGACGCGATCGTCGGTGGCGTCGTCTACCCCATTTTGTCTGACGCACAACGGTATTCGCCGCAGCGCGCGGAGCTGACGACCCGACTCGTCGTCGACTCGATCAGCCGATCGTGACCGCGACCAGGCGCCGGTGCACACGATCCGGCAGTGACCCCCCAGCGTCCACGCGTGCAGGGTTTCCGAGGACCTGGTGACCCGGGTAACGGCGGGCGCGGTCGCTGCACCTGGTCGGACACCGGGCTGGTAGCCGGCGAAGTTTGGGAGCGGGTGAGCGCCTACCAGCAGCGCTATGACGTCCCCGCCGAGGAGATTCGGTGAGCGCAAGTGCCGAAATCATTCAAGAAATGAACTCGGTTATGTTCCCCTGAATGTGATCCAGGACATAGACTTCCCGCTTGTGACGACCCCGTCGAACCCTTGGGGCGACGAACGCAAGCGACTCTCGCACCAGCTGCAGATGCGCGGTCAGCATCTCGGCCGCAGACAGGCACGACGGCTCTGCCGGCGTTTCGCGCTCGTCGGTGTGGACATCCCCCCGGTGCGACTGCAGCAGTTGGTCGCCGGTACCCGGGTGGCGGAGAAGGAGTTGACCGACGTCAACTTCGCACTGATCGCCACCCACTACTTGCAGGAGAAAAGGGCCGCCAGAACGACGTACCTGCAGCGCCGCTGCCGGCACGCCCTGATCTGCGCGGGCCTGATCCTGGTCGCGCTGAACTTTCTTTTCTGCATCGCCTATCTGTTCTTCACCCTGACCCAGCAAGCCACACCCATGTAGTTCGGCCCTCGCGACCCAGGAGGCAGTCCAGTGTCTTATGTGTCGGCGGTGCCGGAGCTGCTGGAGACGGCGGCCGCCAAGATGGCCGGCATCGGAGTGGCACTGAACGCCGCCACCGCGGCCGGTCCGGCAATTCGACTGCCGGCGGCCGGGGCGGACGAGGTGTCGGCCGCGGTAGCAGCGGTGTTCGGTGAGAATGCCCACGCCTACCGGTTGGCCAGCGTGCAGTTGTCGGCCTTCCACGATCGTTTCGTGCAGGCGTTGCGTACCGCGAGCTACGGCTACGCCGCCGCTGAGTCGACGAACGTCACCGCCCTGCTGCAGCGCGCACCGCAAGCCCTGCTCGACGCCGTCAACGCACCGACACACGCCGCGTTGGGCCGTCCGCTGATCGGCAATGGCGCCGACGGGGCGCCCGGCACCGGAGAGGCGGGCGGTGCGGGCGGCCTGTTGCTGGGCAACGGTGGCAACGGCGGGTCCGGTGGGCCCGGTCAGTTCGGCGGTCGCGGCGGAGCGGCCGGATTCATCGGCAACGGTGGCAATGGCGGTCAGGGGGGCGCCAGCACCGCGATCAACAAGATCGCGCCCCCGGGCGGTAACGGCGGGTCTGGCGGATGGCTGCTCGGTAACGGCGGCGCCGGGGGACAAGGCGGGCTGGGCGGACCGAATATGACCGGCGGCTGGGGCGGTCACGGAGGAAATGCCGGGTGGTTCGGCAACGGCGGGGCCGGCGGGCCGGGCGCCTTCGGCCCGGCGGGCGGCGGTGATGGCGGCAACGGCGGCAACGGCGGCAACGGCGGCCAATACTTCGGCTGCGGCGGCGCGGGTGGCGACGGCTACGGGTCCGGCACGGCCCTGCGCGGCGGGGTCGGCGGCGACGGCGGTGACGGCGGGCAGTTCGGCAATGGTGGCCGGGGCGGTCTGGGCGGGGAAGCCTCTGTCGTCAACGGGTCGGGTGGCGCCGGCGGCAGCGGGGGCAGCGCACAACTCGTCGGCAGGGGCGGCGACGGCGGCGCCGGCGGAGGCGGTTTCGATCCCGCCCACGGTGGCGCCGGCGGCAGTGGTGGCGAATACTTCGGACGGGCCGGACGCCAAGGCGCGGACGGTCTCGGCCCCTAGTCGCGGTAGACCTACGTAGCGAGGTCGAGTAGTACTACGCAGGGACTTCCTGCCCGGACAGCCAAGCTGCTTGAATGATCACTCTGCCGGGCTTTCCCAGCCCCACTGAACTGGACGCTCGCACCCCCGCCGACCGTGATCGCGCTATCGACGTCATCCGTATCACCGCCCTGATCGGCGTCGTGATCGGCCACACCGTGATGGCGATCAGCATCATCCGCGGCGGTGTCCTGATGTGGGACAACCTGCTCACCACCTCGGTGGTGTTTCAGGCGATGACGTGGATCTTCCAGATCATGCCGCTGTTCTTCTTCGCCGGCGCCGCCGCGTGCGTGGCGTCCTGGCGGCCCGGGAGCAACTGGGGAACCTGGTTGATGAAGCGCTGTACCCGGCTGTTCCGGCCAGTGTTCTACTACTTCGCATTCTGGGCGGTCGCCTTGACCCTACTGTATCCCGTTCTCCCCCAACATGTTTACGAGCCCGTCGCCGGCGTCAGCATCCAATTGCTGTGGTTCCTGGGCGTTTACGTACTGCTATTGGCCGCGATACCGGCCCTGTCCCGGATCACCACGGCCGCCCGACTCGGCGCCGGGGTTGCCGGCGTTTACGTGTTCGTCGCGGCCGTCGACGCCGTACGACTGCACTGGTCTGCCGTGGCGCCGATCGGCTACCTCAACCTCGCGGTGTGGCTGATCCCAGGCATGTTCGGCGTCGCCTACCGCCGGCAGCTGCTCACCGGACGCTGCGCGCTGAGCATGGCGATGGCCCTGCTGGCGATCAACGTGGCGCTGCTGGCCCGGGGACCGTACGAGCTGAGCCTGGTCGGCATCGAGGGCCAGCGGCTGCCCAACATGAGCCCCCCGTCGCTGTTACTCGCTGGACATTCAATTGTGTTGAGCGCGTTGGCAATCGCTGCGGCTCCCACGATCAGCCGGTGGGCGCGGCGGCCGCGGGTGTGGTGGTTCACGGCGGTCGGCAACTCAGGGGCGATGACCCTGTACTTGTGGCACATGCCCGCACTGCTGGCCGTGCACGTGCTCTTCGACACCCTCGGGCACCCTCGCTTCCCGGGCCGGCCGGACTTTCTCGCCGTCACCGTCGAGCAACTGTTCATGATGATCGGGCTGGTGGCGGTGCTGTTCGTGGCATTGCGCCCGCTGGAGAACAATCCACTGCCCGGTTGGGATGACTGCCCCGCCATCACGTCGCCCCGGCGCAGCGGGGTGGTCGGCGCACTGCTGTGCGTGGCCGGGGCAGCACTGCTTGCCGCGGTGAAGTGGGGGCTGAAGGACGACGGACTGATCTGTGTCCTGGTGATGCTCGTCGCCCTGCTTACCGCTCGGGCGCTGGCCGCACTGCCGGCCGTCAGCCGTCTTCGGAGTCCGTCGCGGCCAGCAGCGTCTGCAGCGTCGCGCGCAGTTCTCCGAGCCGGCGCTGTCCGAGTATCTGCCGCCAGCGCCCCTCCACATCCTTTGCGGTAGAACGCATTACGCGCAGCGTCTGCCGACCGCGCGGGGTGAGTTCGATGATCCGGGTGCGGGCGTCCTCGGGGTTGTGTTCACGGGTGACGTAGCCGTGCCGCTCCAGCGCCGTGACGGCCTGGGCCACCGCCTGGCGGCTCACGCCCAGCCGGTCGGCCAGATCCGAGGCATGTAAGCCACCGGTGGCCAGCGGCACCAGCGCCACCGCTTGCGCCGGCCGGATCCCGTCCAGTCCGGCCGCCGCGAACGCACTCTTGAGCCGTGGGCCGCCGGCGGCCGCCAACCGTTGCACCAGAGCGGGGACCGTGGGCTCCCACTGGGCGTCTGCGTGACGTGGCATGACTGCAGAGTCTGCCATCGCAGCGGATTTTGACAAGTAACTTGTCATTCCTGGGTACGGCTGTCACCATGGGCTGATGGCATCTCGATGCGCCCGGGCCCGCATTGTTGTCCTGGCCGCGACCCTGGTTCTGCTGCTGGGCGGTTGTTTCGGCGGCGGGCACGCGGTGGGGTCACCGGAGCCCACCGCCATCCCGGTCGGCAAGTCCACCAGGAGCATCGAGTGGGCCGGCAACGACCGGACGTTCCACGTGTACCGGCCCCAGGGGTTGACCGGTGCCGCTCCGTTGGTGGTGATGCTGCACGGTGGTTTCGGCAGCGGCGCGCAAGCAGAAAGTGCCTATCACTGGGACACCGAAGCCGACAACGGACACTTCCTGGTCGCCTACCCCGACGGTCAGGGCCGGGCCTGGAACGCCGGTTCGTGCTGTGGAAACCCCTCGCAAACCAACCTCGACGACGTCGGGTTCATCAGCGCTGTCGTCGCCGCCATCGAACGCCAGACCACTGTCGACCTTTCCCGGGTGTATGTGACCGGAATGTCGAACGGGGCGATGATGGCGCTGCGGCTGGCGTGCGAGACGGACTTGTTCGCCGCGATCGCACCGGTGGCCGGCACCCTGGTCACGGATTGTTCGCGGGCGCGACCCACCTCGGTGCTGCAGATCCACGGCACCGCTGACGCGAGTGTCCCCTACAACGGCGGACCCGGAAAATCACTGAAGGCCGACGGCACGCCACGAGTGGACGGACCACCGGTACCTATGGTGACGGCCGCGTGGCGGACCATCGACCATTGCGGGCCGCCGACCTCGACGACGGCCGCAGGGGTGACCACCGAGACCGCGACATGCCCCGATGGCCGCACCGTCGAGTTGATCTCGATAGCCGACGCCGGACACCAGTGGCCCGGCGGTGTCCGCGGACC
This sequence comes from Mycobacterium sp. ML4, assembly GCF_054515735.1. Classification (NCBI taxonomy): domain Bacteria; kingdom Bacillati; phylum Actinomycetota; class Actinomycetes; order Mycobacteriales; family Mycobacteriaceae; genus Mycobacterium; species Mycobacterium sp. ML4. Next base: position 355,256 of record NZ_JBTNSY010000001.1, on the reverse strand, counting down.
CATCCTGGAGCGACTGGGACTGCCGCAGCCGTCCACGGCACTGGACGCCACCGACACCATCTGGCAGTTCTTCAGCCGGCACCAGCACTGAAGGGACTCACCGGTTCTTGTTGGGCCACAACGCCATTCGGTCGATGAGCCGGTCGCGCAAGACGAAACTGTGAAAAAGCACCGCACTGACGTGAGCGGTGAACGCCAGGAACAGCAGCAGCTCGAAGATGCCGTGAGCCTGACGCAGCACCGCATAGATATCGATGTCGCGCGGTGTGATGCCGGGCAGGTGAAACGGTCCCAGCGAGGCGATCGGGTTGCGCGCGGCCGACAGCATCGCCCACCCGGTCAGCGGCTGGACGAGCAGCAACCCGTACAGCAGATATTCCGAGTACGAGGCGATACGACGTTCAGCGGCGCCCATGGTGGCAGGGAACGGCGGCAGGGTGTGGGTCCACCGGTTCACCAGGCGAATCACGGCGAAGATCAGGATGAGCACGCCCAACGGGCGGTGGATGGCCAGGAGCAGCGGGTAGTAGCTCAGCGACGCGACCATCGTCACCCCTATGAGGAGTTGAGCAATCACCATCGGCGCCATCAACCAGTGCAGAATCCGCGAAGGCAGCGCGAAACGCTTCGAGCCGCTTGTCTTCCCGGCCATTAGACACGAACCTCGCTGGGCGACTTGGGCTCTTCGGCGCGGCGAGTGAAGGACCGCGCGTACACGCCCGCCCGGGCTTTGGGAATCGGGTCGTCCGATAAGGCAATTCCGTCCGGCAGCACTGTCGGGTCGAAGTTGATATCGCGCGCGTTGCCGGGCGCCTCGGTCTGCACCGCCGTGATGGTGACGGTGCCCGCGTCGATGGTGCGGCGCGTCGCGGGCCAGGGTCTGGTGGCGTCGTGGGTGGGATCACCGGGCTCACCCACGGTGAGCAGCAGGCGCCAGCGCACCGGCCGCTGCGCCACCGTACGGATCAGTTCGTCGAACAAATAGTCCTTTCCCGGTGCCGGCGGCGTCGCGACACCGGCCCCGGCGTCGCCGATCGGAATGACCGACCACCGCACCGCGACCGTCGCGCCTGAATCGCTGGTGAAGCGAAAAGCGTTGAGCCCGTTGAAGGTACTGTCGGCGAAGCCTGCGCTGGGCGGTGACTGTTTGATGATCTTCATCGCCGTCGCGGTCTCCGGATGACGCTCGAGGAACTCGGCCATCCGCCGCGGATCCGGCTTGCCGGTATCGGGCTGCGGCTTGCCGGCCAACAGCCGCTCGTAGAAACCCTGCGGGGTGCTGTCGGTGAACACGGGAAGGTTGATCATGGCGGTGCGCCACTGCTGACCGTCGGACGTCTGCAGCAGCAGGCCCAGGCCGCGGACCGTGTCGACTTTGTCGGGCTGGTCAGGCAGGCCGCCGCCCAGCGAGAACCGGCCCAGCACTGGAACGGTGCCTGAGCGGAACACCGACGCCCGGCAGATCGCCGAACCCGCGCCGTTGCTCTCGAAAGTTCCTGTGGCACTGAGACCTTTGGCGTGGTTGCGACGAAAACCGTCGTGGCGGCCGTAAACGTTCTCGAAGCGGTCGGTGAACCGGCCCGGGGTGAGCGAGCCGGGGCTTAGCCAGCCGCCGGCGTAGGCGAACCCGCCGATGTCCACGGCGGCGAACCCGGCCACCGCCCCCATCCCCAACAGTGCTCCCCGCCGCGTCAGCGCCGGGCGCCCCCCAGAGTCGTGGTCCTCGCCGGATTCCATGCCGCCATCCCTTCCATGCCGTCCCGACACAGTGTCAGCGACCTGTGCTCACACCGCACCACGAGCAGGCATCGGAATGCGTTCATCCGGGAAATCAATCGCTGTTCAGCGCGCGGTGTTCGATCATGTCACGCAGTCCACCCGCGCCGAGCCGGGTCCGAAACGCGGGCGCCGTGTAACCGATGACCGCGGCGTCGGTGCGGGCGCGCGCCGTGGCAGACCGTGGCAGATGAAACAGCACACCGATCTCACCGAAGTAGTCCCCGGGGCCGACCACCTTGAATAATTCCTCACCGCCGTCGGCCATTTCGTGCACGATCTCGATCTCGCCTTCGCTCACCACGTAGATCAGCTCGCCCATCGTGCTCTGCTCGAACAGCACCTCGCCGGCCTTGAGCTGCACCGTTTCGGGTTCACGATCGGTTTCGGCGAAGTCGGGTGTCAGCTCGACCACACGGTCGGCCAGCGGCAGCATCCGGCTGTCGTGGGTCGCCACCACCACGACGCGGTCGCCGTCGGCCAGCTCGCGGATCAGCCGCAGCACCTCCTCGACCTGGATGAAGTCCAGGTGGGCGGTCGGTTCGTCGGCCAGGATCAACGGCGGATCCAGCGCGATCGCTCGCGCTACCGCGACGCGTTGTTGTTGGCCGCCGCTGAGGTCGCCGGGGCGGTGCTTCATCCGTTCACCGAGGTTGACGCGCTCGAGCAACTCAACGGCGCGCTTGCGCGAGGCGGCCCGCGACATGCCGGCCGCACGCATCGGCACCATCACGTTCTCCAGCGCGGTGAGGCTGGGGACCAGGTTGAACGCCTGAAAGACGATGCCGACCTTGTCGCGCCGGTACTTCGCCAGCGCCGCGCCGTCCAGCGTGGTGATGTCGAGGTCGTCGAACTTGATCGCCCCGGACTTGGGCCGCAGAATGCCGCCCAGGCAGGACAGCAGAGTCGTCTTCCCGCACCCGCTCGGCCCGAGCAGGATCACGAGCGACCCGGACGTCACGTCGAGGTTCAAGCCGTTGATCGGCCGCAGGGCGTAGCCGCCGCTGTAGTACTCGACAACCAGGTTCTGAATGCTGAGGTCGCCCACCGGTCAGGGACCTCCGAACGCGAGAGCGGGATCGATGGCCACCACACGCCTCAACCCGGCAAGGCTGGCCAGCAGGCCGATGACGATGGCGACCACCGGTAGTAGCACGTAGGCGAGGGTCGGCACCGCGACGACCATCGGGAACAACGGCGCCAACAGCTTGGACAGGATAACGCCTACCACCGCGGCCAGCAGCGACACGATCAGCGCCTGCAGCGCCAGCCCCGCCAGGATCGAGTGCGTCGGCGTGCCGATCGCCTTGAACACCGCGAAGTCCCGCACCCGCTCCAGCGCGGACAGGTACACCACCGAGCCGACGATCAACACCGCGACGATCCACAGCAGGATGGCCACGATCGTGATCGAGTTGACCGCCACCTTCAGCGGCCGGATCAGGTCCTTGACGGCGCCGTCGCGGTCGAAGGTGCGGTAGCCCACCGGGAGGGCACGCGGGGTGCCGTCGATGCCGATCGACGTGACCATCGGTTGTCCGTTGTAGGCGACCTGCTGCAGACCCTGGGTGGTCAGGAAGATGTTGGGGATCTTCGCCAGTGCCGTCGAGTTCGGCACGATGCCCACGATCTTCAAAGTGTGCGCACCAACCTGGATGGTGTCGCCCAGGTGGCGGCCGAGGGTGCTCGACGCGGCGACCTCGTCCGGCCGCGATGGTGCCCGGCCCTCCGACACCTGCGGCATCCCCGGGCCGTGTTCTGGCGCACCGAAGGCGGTGACGTTGCGCGTCGACGCGCCCTCTTTCATGATCGTGCCGACGCAGCCCAGTGGTGCCGCCGCCGAAACGCCGGCTTCGCTGCGCACCCGGGCCAGGTCGACGTCGGGAAACGGTGTCGAGCCCAGGAATGGTCCGGCCGAGCCGTCCTTGACCACGAAAGCGTCGACGCCCAGCGAATCGACGGTGTTGCGCGCCTCGACGGTGAAGCCATTAGCGAGCCCGCTCATCACCAGTGTCATCCCGAAGATGAGTCCGGTGCTGACGATGGCGATGACGAGGCGCCGTTTTCGCCATTGCATATCGCGCAGGGCAGCAAAGAGCATCCCCAGACGCTACCAACGCACACAAGCCCCGGGACCGGTGTTCGCGGGAAAGATGCGGGCGCCGCTCGGACGGTGTCAGTACGTCCGACGCCGGATTTGGACGGCCTCTTCGCGGCTGGTGTCCGGGTTGTTCCCACGTGACCTAGAATTGTTATCTGTGAACTGCCGTTGCGCTGCATTTGCCGGCGTGTGATCCGGCGGTGTTCGGCGGGTTGAAGCAACAGCCCCGGTTTTGCGTGGTTGTCTGAAAACTAGCGTTTTCCCGCAAGGATGGATTTGAGAAACAGCATGGTCGATCAACCCGGCGATTCAGTGAATCGAGCCCCATTCGAGGTCGAGCAGTACGAGACAGACGGCACCGCGGTGCTCGCTGTCTCCGGCGAAGTGGACATGCTCAGCGCCCCGCAGCTGGCCGAGGCGATACACACGGCGCTGGGCGCCAAGCCCGCGGCACTGGTCGTCGACCTCACCAAGGTCGAGTTCTTGGCCTCCGCAGGACTCAGTGTGCTGGTGAACGGCCAGGCGGAAGTGGCTCCGCCGACCCGCTTCGCGGTGGTGGCGGACGGCCCGGCCACCAGCCGCCCGATCAAGCTGATGGGCATCGACAGCCTGCTGTCGCTGCACCGCACCCTGGATAACGCGCTGAGCTGGATCGCCGGTGCCTGAGTCTGGCTGTCCCGTGGAGGGCCGGACACGCTGACTGCCGGCCCTCTCATGACGCCTCTCGACGATCGGTCCCGGTTTGTCCGGATGCGGGTGGCCGCCGATGCGCTCAGTGCGAATCGGATCCGCGTCGAGTTTCGTAATTGGCTGGATCGGCACTTCACGCTGGGCGCCGAGCGGTTCAGCGACCTGGTGCTGGCGGTCAGCGAAGCCCTGGCAAACGCCGCCGAATTCGCCTACAGCGACACCGGCGACAATGCCGGCGGCCAGCGGACGATGGACGTCAACGCGGCATACGACGCCAATTCGGACACCCTGGCGGTCACCGTCAAGGATCGGGGCAGGTGGCGTCAACGCACGGGTACCAGGGACAACACCCGCGGCCGCGGCATCCCGCTGATGCGCGTGCTCGCCGACGAAGCCGATATTCGCGGGACCTCGCACGGTACCCAGGTCACGCTGAAGTGGACGCGGTTGACCGCCTCGGCTCAATGACCTTCCAGAGTTGCCCCGCACTCATTGACTGAGCCGGGTGGACCGACATACGGTCTCTACATACGCTACGCGTCGTAGCGTAATAATGACCGGTCTTCGGTTTCCCGCCGTGGAGGCACTCATGTTCGACCTGAAAATCATCGGTGGCAGCGTGGTGGACGGCACGGGTGCGGATCGCTATCTCGCCGACATCGGGATCAAGGACTGCAAAATCGTCGACGTGGTCCGCCGCGACGCCGCCACCCCGGAGCTCGCGGGTGACGCCGCTGAAACCATCGACGCGACGGGGCACGTGGTGGCGCCGGGCTTCGTCGACATCCACACCCACTACGACGGGCAGGTCAGCTGGGACAGCCTGCTGGAACCGTCGAGCGGGCATGGCGTCACGACGGTGGTCACCGGCAACTGCGGGGTCGGCTTCGCGCCCGTCCGGCCCGGCACCGAGGACTGGCTGATCAAGCTGATGGAAGGCGTCGAAGACATCCCCGGCACGGCGCTCACCGAGGGCATCACCTGGGGCTGGGAAACCTATCCCGAATACCTCGACGCGATCGGCACGAAGCGGTTCGCCATCGACGTGGGAAGCCAGGTCGCCCACGGCGCCATCCGTGCCTATGCGATGGGCGAGCGGGGCGCCCGCAACGAGCCGGCCTCAACCGACGACATCACGGCCATGGGCAGGCTGGTCACCGAGGCGGTGGAAGCCGGCGCGCTCGGGTTCTCGACGTCTCGCACCCTGGCGCATGTGGCGATGGACGGCGAACCGGTGCCCGGCACCTTCGCCGCCGAGGAGGAGCTGTTCGGGTTGGGCCGGGCCATGGCAGCCGGGGGTCACGCGGTGTTCGAGCTGGCGCCCCAGGGGGCGGCGGGTGAGGACATCGTCGGTCCCAAGAAGGAATTGGAATGGATGCGTCGGTTGAGTCGTGAGATCGACCGGCCGGTGTCCTTCGCCCTGATCCAGGTCGACGCCGACCCGAATCTGTGGCGCGAGCAGTTGGACGTCTCGGCTGCCGCGCACGCCGAAGGCAGCCGGTTGCACCCGCAGATCGCGGCGCGTCCGTTCGGCATGATGATCGGATTCCAGGGCCATCACGGCTTCACCCACCGGCCCACCTACCGGCGGCTCAAGGCCGAGTGCAGTCGCGAAGAGCTGGCCCAGCTCCTAGCCGATCCCGCGGTGAAGGCCGCGATCCTGTCCGAGGACGATCTGCCCATCGAGCCGGGCGTGTTGTTCGACGGCATGTTCGCGATGGTGCAGCACTCGCTGGGGCGGTTGTATGCGCTGGGCAACCCACCGGACTATGAGCCCACCCCCGATCACAGCGTTGCCGCGATCGCCAAGGCGCGCGGTGAGGACCCGTTGTCCACCCTGTACGACCTGATGCTCGAGGGCGACGCCACCTCGATGCTGATGTTGCCGTTGTTCAACTACGCCGACGGCAATCACGACGCGATACGCGAGATGATGCTGCACCCCGCCGGTGTGCTGGGTCTCTCCGACGGTGGCGCACACTGCGGAATGATCTGCGACGCTTCCTATCCCACTTTCCTGTTGACGCACTGGGCCCGGGATCGCCGTCGTGGTGCGAAGCTGTCGCTGGAGTACGTGATCCGCAAGCAGTCCCGCGACACTGCGTACCTGTTCGGCCTGACCGATCGCGGCACCATCGAGCCGGGCAAGAAGGCCGACCTCAACGTCATCGACCTGACCGCGCTGACCCTGCACCCGGCGGCGATGGCCTACGACCTGCCCGCCGGTGGACGCCGAATTCTGCAGGGCGCCAGCGGGTATGCGGCCACGATCGTCAGTGGCACCGTGACCCGACGCAAGGACGTGGACACCGGCGCCCGTCCCGGCCGCCTGGTGCGCGGGGCGCGTTAAGCTGCCCCGGTGAAGACACGCCCGGTCAACACCGTTGACTCGAAGGCCCGCCCCCGCGATGAGGACGCGATCGGCACCCCGCCCGCCTCCCCGACGCTGGTGCCGGCCGAGCGCTACTACTCTCCGGCATTCGCCGCGCTCGAGGTGGAGCGTATGTGGCCCAAGGTGTGGCAGGTCGCCTGCATGGTCGACCACGTGTCCGAGACGGGCGACTACTTCGAATACCGTTGTAGCCCATACGGAATCCTGATCGTCCGTGGGGACGACGGGACGCTGCGTGCGTTCCAGAACGCCTGCCGTCACCGCGGCAATTCGCTGTGCGCGGGCTCGGGTTCGGGTCTGCGGGAACTGAAGTGCGGCTACCACGGCTGGACCTGGGATATGGCCGGCACGCTCAAACGGGTGCCCGACCGCAAGGGGTTCGGCTCGCTGCGGATGTCCGATTTCCCGTTGGTGCCGGTTCGCGTCGAGACCTTCGAGGGCATGGTGTTCGTCAACCTCGACCTCGATTCGATGCCGCTCGCAGAATACTTGGATGAGATCCCGTCGGACATCGCCTGGTGCCGTATCGGCGATTTCCGTTGCTATGCGACGCTCACCGTCGAGGTCGAGGCCAATTGGAAGACCATCGCCGACGGGTACAGCGAGACCTACCATGTTCAAACGCTCCATCCAGAGCTGTTGCGGTGTGTCGACGATGTCCATGCCCCGCAGCAGATCTGGCGGCACGCGGGCAAGTCGGATCAACCCTACGGTGTACAGAGTCCTCGCTTTGACGGCGCGCTGAGTGACGAAGAAGTATGGAATGCTTACGTTTACACGCAGGGAGCGCTGATGGGGGCTCCTGAGGGCACACCTTTCCCCGCCGACGAGCGGCAGCCGGGGCAGTCGGTCGCCGACCTGATCGCGGCGCGGACCCGGTCCTTCGCCGCCGGGCGGGGGGTCGATCTGGACTGGGCCGATACCGACCGCGTCACCCGGCTACACCAATACAACGTGTTCCCCAACATGACATTTCTGGTCAACGCCGACCACCTGACCATCATGACGTCGCGCCCCGGACCCGATCCCGATCACGGTGAGCTGACCATGTTTCTGATGACACGGATGCCACCGGGCGCGGGACACAACAAGCCGACCGATGTCGGGGTGTCGGCCGGGGAAGCCGAACCCGGAATCGTGCTCACCCAGGACATCCGGGTACTTCCGGGCTTGCAACGCGGCCTGCATCAACCCGGTTTCACCCACTTGGTGCTATCCAGCGAAGAGCGGCGGGTGATCAACATGCACCGGAATCTCGAACGCTATCTCGACCTGCCCGAATCCCAGCGGATGACCGGCGGCGACACCGGTCGCCACCGATGACGGCCGCCGGAGTGCTGAAGTTCGCCGGCCGCAGTGACATCGGCCGGATACGCGCGACCAACCAGGACCGGTGGGGCGCCGATCCGGAGCAGTCGCTGTTCGTCGTTGCCGATGGTGTCGCGTGCAGCACCGACGGGGCGCTGGCCGCCGCTCTGGTGGTCGAATTGCTGCCGACGTATGTAAGCCGGCATCTCACACCCGACCGCCTCGACGATGAGGGCGCGGCTGATCTGGTGGGGCGCGCCCTCGTCGAATACTGCGACGATTTCCGCGCATTCGCGGCCACCGATGACCGTGCCGCCGGCGCCAACACCACGGTGGTGGCGGTCGTGGTGGCAGGCGCCCGGGCGCTAGTCGCCCATCTCGGTGACAGCCGTGCCTACCTGTTCCACGAACACCGACTGCGGCAACTGACGCGCGACCACAGTGTGATTCAGGATCTGATCGACGCGGGTGAGGTCTCCGTGGAGGAGGCCGAGCGCCATCCGGCACGGGCGATACTGACCCGGCATGTGGCGATGTTCCCGCGCGCCGTACCCGATGCGTCGGTAGTGGAACTGTCGCCCGGCGACCGGATTCTGCTGTCCAGCGATGGGTTGCACGGCGTGGTGGATGACGCGTCCCTGGCCCACATACTGGATTCCCATCCGGAACCGGCGGATGCGTGCGAAGCTTTGATCGATGCCGCCCTGCACGCGGGCGGCCCCGACAATGTCACCGGCATCGTCATCGATATCAGCGAGACACCCGAAGAGTCGGGCCATGCCTGAGCGGTTCACCGAGTCGGCCGATGTGGTGGTGGTCGGTTTCGGCGCCGCGGGAACCTGCGCTGCCATCGCCGCCCGCGAGAACGGAGCCGACGTGCTTGCGCTGGACCGCGCCAACGGCGGCGGATCCACCGCAGTCTCGGGCGGCATCATCTACGCCGGCGGCGGTACCTGGGTTCAGCGGCAGGCAGGGGTGAGCGACAGCTACGAGCAGATGCTGACGTACCTTCGCCTCGAAGTCGGCGACGCCGTCAGCGCCCGGACGCTGGAATCGTTCGTGGCAGGCAGTCCCGAAATGATCGAGTGGCTCACCAGATACGGCGTTCCGTTCGATTCGACACTGTGCCCGTACAAGACGTCCTACCCGAACAACCACTACTACCTGTATCACTCCGGCAGTGAGAACGCCGGCGCGTTCCGCGCACACACGCCGCCCGTGCAACGCGGACACCACGTCAAGGGTAAAGGTACCTCGGGCAAGAAGATGTATCGGCCGCTGGCGGAATCGGCTGCCGCACTTGGGGTCAGGTTCCAACCGCATACTCAGGTCAGCGCCTTGGTCCAGGACTCCGCCGGACGGGTGATCGGGGTGGAGGCGACGACGATGCGCGACGCGCCGCCTCGAGTGCAGCGGTGGTATGCGCGGCTGGCCGCCATGTCGGCCAAGCCGGGCATCTACTATCCGCCCCTGCGCACCCTGCTGGAGGGAAACCTCCGGAAACTCGAGCGCCGCTATGCCCGACCGGTGCGGATCGAGGCGCGGCGCGGGGTGATCGTCTGTGCCGGCGGCTTCATGGCTAACACCGAATGGGTCCGGCGCTTCGCGCCGCAGTACACCGGCGGGCTCCAGCTGGGCACCAGCGGCGACGACGGCAGCGGCATCGCGATGGCGCTGAGCGTGGGCGCGGTGACCGAGCGCATGGACAACGTCTCGGCGTGGCGATTCATCACGCCGCCAAGCGCATTCATCGGCGCGATCATCATCGGCCAACAGGGACATCGCATCATCGACGAGAGTCGTTACGGCGCGGCCGTCGGGTATGAGATGGTGCGGCACCACCATGGCACGGGCTGGATCCTCGTCGATGCCGCGTTGCTGAAAGAGGCGCGCAGGCAGATGATCAGGCAGCCGTTGTGGTTTCAGCGCGCGCAGTCCGCGGCGCTGATGTTGCTCGACTCGGTCAAGGGTGGGTCACTGCGGGAGGTGGCACAACGCGCGGGTATCGACCCGGACGGATTGGTCGCCACCGTCGAAGCGCACAACAATGCGATCGACACCGGTGCCGCGGACCCGGCCGGCAAACCGCCGGACTTTGTGCGCCGGATCAGCGAGCCGCCGTTCACCTTGCTGAACATCTCGATTCGGCAGAACCTGTTCAACCCCACGCCGATGCTGACTTTGGGCGGCATCCGGGTGGACGAAAACACCGGAGCGGTGCTCGACGGCACCGGCGCGGCGATACCAGGGCTGTACAGCGCGGGACGAACGGCGACGGGAATCTGCTCCAACTCCTACGTCAGCGGACTCTCGCTGGCCGACTGCGTGTACGCCGGTCGCCGCGCCGGCATCCACGCGGCCGCCGATCACGACCGCTGAATCACCAAATCGATGCTGGCAGTGACCAAGTCGGGTTGGTGGACCTGGATGAAGTGGTCACTGCCGGTCGCGGAGATCCGGGGCGTTTGCGGGCGCAGGGCGACCAGATCAGTGGTGGCGTCGCGCCAGGCCTGTTCCAGGGTCTCGCCCTTGTCGGCGGGGAGGTCAGGCGGAATGAGGAATGGTTCGGTCCGCGTCAGCACGACCGCCGGAACCGGCGGCAATGCCGGCGCTGCGGCGACCTGCGCCACACTGCGGTCGATGTCGACGATCTCGAAGGACGGGGAATCCGCAAACTGCGGCGGCGGCCCGTCCAGAGCCCGTCGATAGGCCGGCCAGTCGGATCCCAACAACTCCGGAATCTCGGCGGCAAACGCGTCCACGAAAACCAGACCGCGCACCTGCGCCGGGTAGGTCTGCGCGTACAACCGGATGAACAACCCGCCCAGCGAATGCCCGACCAGCACGTACGGCCCCGGCAGACGCGCGGCCTCGAGCAACGCGTGCAGGTCAACGACGACGTCGCCCGCGGTGCGCGGCATCGTGACCGCAGAGCTGCGCTCGGAGACAGTGGGCGGGTCGGAACTGCGCAACGTGCCTGGCCGGTCGTAGGCGCACACCCTGCGTTCGCCCGCGATTGCGGGCAAGACGGCGGGTCCCTTCGCGGGGGCGGCGGCATCGGACTGGCTCCACGGGTCGGAAGAATTGTGGTAGCCGGATTCCAGAATGACGGTCGGGGTACCCCGGCCGCGACAGTGCAAATAAAGGTGTCGCCCGTTGCCGATGTCCACCGGCCCGGTGAACTCGCCGCTGGAGCCGGCGACCGGAGCCGGCCGACTGCCAGGGGGTATTGCGCCGCAGCCCGCCAGCGCCGAGGCTGCAATGGACGTCAACAGGATGAGCTTCCGCAACGCCCGCATCGGCCCATTGTGTCCGGTCTAGACGTCGTAGGTGACCCCGGTGAGCTCTTCAGACACCGTCCACAACCGGCGCTGCAGGTCGACGTCGTGCGATTGTGCGCTGGAGGCAACAAGTTTCGGGTAGCCCCGGACTTCCTGGAAACCGTCGGGTCCGTAGTACTGGCCGCCCTGCACGGCGGGGTCGGTGGCGGCCCGCAGCGTCGGCAGGGCGCCCAGCTGCGCCGGCTGGAACATCGGCTTGCCCAGTCGCGCGATCAGCGTCGGCAAGTGCCGGGTCAGTTCGGTGTCTGAACCACCCGGGTGCGCTGCCACTGCGATCGTGGTGCCGTGCGGGGCCAGCCGGCGCTGCAACTCGTACGTGAACAGCAGGTTGGCGAGCTTGGATTGCCCGTACGCGCCGACCCGGCTGTAGCTGCGCTCCCACTGCAGGTCGTCGAAATGGATCGCGGCACGGATGCGGTGTCCGATGCTGCTGACCACGACGACACGCGACCCCGGCACGGGCAACAGTCGGTCCAGCAGCAGCCCGGTCAATGCGAAGTGACCCAGATGGTTGGTGCCGAACTGCATCTCGAAACCGTCCGCGGTGGTCGACTTCGGCGGGTACATGACGCCCGCGTTGTTGATCAGTAGATCGATGCGGTGGTGATCGGACCGCAGTTGCGCCGCGGCAGCCCGCACGGACGCCAGTGAGCCGAGGTCGAGCTCTTGTAGCTGCACGTCAGCCGTGGGCGCTGCGGCCGTGATGCGGGACACGGCCTCTTTACCCTTCTCCAGGTTGCGTACCGCCAGTACGACGCGGGCACCGTGGGCAGCGAGTGCTGCTGCCGTCTCGAAGCCGAGGCCGGTGTTGGCGCCGGTGACCACGGCCGTTCGGCCGCTCTGGTCGGGAATGTCGGTGGTGGTCCATTTCGTCATCAGGAACTCCTCTTTGAGCAGTTGGCTCTGCGGTCCGGGCGACGAAGTGTGAGTTGCCGCCACCTTCTGCGCAGGATCATCGCGTAAGGTCTTCGTTAAGCGGGGCGAGCGCTCCGCTTGCAACTAATATACGGAACGGACGCCCCGTTTTGTCAACCGTTAGGGTCAGGGAGGTCTGACATGGCGACCACCGAACGGCCGGTACGGGCCGACGCGGCCCGCAACCGGGCGCGGGTGCTGGACGTCGCCTATGAGACCTTCGCCGCCGAGGGCCTGTCGGTTCCGATCGATGAGATTGCCCGGCGCGCGGGCGTGGGCGCGGGCACGGTGTACCGGCATTTTCCGACCAAGGACGCACTGTTTCAGGCGGTAATCGCCGACCGCATGCACCATCTCATGGACGAGGGACGCGCGCTGCTGGAATCCGAAGATCCCGGCCAGGCGTTGTTCACGTTCCTGCGCTCGATGGTGCTGCAGTGGGGCGCCGCCGACCGGGGGCTGGTCGAGGCTCTGGCCGGCATCGGGATCGACATCGATACCGCAGTCCCCCAGGCCGAGCAGGACTTTTTGGGCATACTGGCCGAACTGCTGCGCGCAGCCCAGCAGGCCGGCACCGTCCGACGGGATGTTGGCGTGGCCGAAGTGAAGACGCTGCTCGTCGGGTGTCAGGCGATGCAGGGATATAACGCCAGCCTCGCCGAGCGGGTGACCGATGTCGCGCTGGACGGCCTTCGACAGAGCTGATCATCATGTTGTCGCAATTGGGAATCACCCTGCCGGTGCCGGCCGCGCCGATGGCCGACGGCCCCACCTCCCCGGCGATGGTGATCGCCGCAGGCCGCGCGGGTAGCCTGTGACCGGCCTGAGCAGCGCTTCTGCCGGCCGCCGCTGGCAATTGTCTTGTTCTCGGCCGCCGGCTCTCAGCTTGTCCCGGCAGCAGCAACCCCGACGCCGCGCTGACGGGGTATCTGTTGAGATAGAGGAGCGGCGATACTGGTAGCCGTTACTACGCGGAGCCCCTCATTAGCTGAGCGACACTGACGCCGGGAGAGAACGCATGAGCGACGAGCAGCCGACCATCATCTACACGCTGACCGACGAGGCGCCCCTGCTGGCGACCTACGCATTTCTGCCGATCGTGCGAGCCTTCGCGGAGCCGGCGGGCATTCGGATCAAGACCAGCGACATCTCGGTGGCGGCCCGCATCCTGGCCCAGTTCCCCGACTATCTCGACGAGGATCAGCGCGTTCCCGACAACCTGGGTGAACTGGGCAAGCTGACCCAGGACCCGGACACCAACATCATCAAGCTGCCCAACATCAGCGCCTCGGTGCCACAACTCGTATCGGCCATCAAGGAGCTACAGAGCAAGGGCTACAGGATCCCCGACTTCCCGGAGAATCCGAAGACCGACGAGGAAAAGGAGATCCGCCTGCGCTACGCCAATTGCCTTGGCAGCGCGGTGAACCCGGTGCTACGGGAAGGGAACTCCGACCGTCGTGCCCCGAAAGCCGTCAAAGAATATGCGCGCAAGCACCCGCACAGCATGGGCGAGTGGTCGATGGCGTCGCGCACCCACGTCGCAACCATGAAGCACGGCGACTTCTATCACGGCGAGAAGTCGATGACGCTGGACCGTGCGCGCAACGTCAAGATGGTGCTGGAGACCAAGCGCGGGGAAACCCTCGAGCTCAAGCCGAAGGTCGAGCTGCTCGAAGGCGACGTCATCGACAGCATGTTCATGAGCAAGAAGGCTCTGCTGGACTTCTACGAAGAGCAGATGGAGGACGCGCGCAAGACCGGCGTGATGTTCTCGCTGCACGTCAAGGCGACGATGATGAAGGTCAGCCACCCGATCGTGTTCGGGCACGCGGTGCGCGTGTTCTACAAGGACGCCTTCGAAAAGCACCAGAAGCTGTTCGACGAGCTGGGCGTCAATGTCAACAACGGACTGGTCGACCTCTACAACAAGATCGAGTCGCTGCCCGCCTCACAGCACGACGAGATCATCCGTGACCTGCACGCCTGCCACGAGCACCGGCCCGAGCTCGCGATGGTCGACTCGGCCAAGGGCATCTCCAACTTCCACTCGCCCAGCGACGTCATCGTGGACGCGTCCATGCCCGCGATGATCCGGGCCGGCGGCAAGATGTACGGCGCTGACGGGCGACCCAAAGACACCAAGGCCGTCAACCCGGAGTCCACTTTCTCCCGCATCTACCAGGAGATCATCAACTTCTGTAAGACCAACGGCCAGTTCGACCCGACGACGATGGGCACCGTCCCCAATGTCGGGCTGATGGCACAGCAGGCCGAGGAATACGGCTCGCACGACAAGACGTTCGAGATCCCCGAGGCCGGCGTCGCCAACATCGTGGACATCGACACCGGCGAGGTGCTGCTCAGCCAGAACGTCGAAGAAGGCGATATCTGGCGCATGCCGATCGTCCGGGACGAACCGATTCGCGACTGGGTCAAGCTGGCCGTCAACCGGGCGCGCAACTCCGGGATGCCGGTGCTGTTCTGGCTCGACCCGTACCGGCCGCACGAGAACGAACTGATCAAGAAGGTCAAGACGTATCTGAAAGATCACGACACCGAGGGACTCGACATCCAGATCATGTCCCAGGTGCGTTCCATGCGGTACACGCTGGAGCGCCTGGTCCGCGGGCTGGACACCATTGCCGCCACCGGCAACATCCTTCGCGACTACCTGACCGACCTGTTCCCGATCCTGGAGCTCGGTACCAGCGCCAAGATGCTCTCGATCGTGCCGCTGATGGCCGGCGGCGGAATGTACGAAACCGGAGCCGGGGGTTCGGCGCCCAAGCACGTCCACCAGCTGGTGGAGGAGAACCACCTGCGCTGGGACTCTCTCGGTGAATTCCTTGCTCTCGGTGCGTGTTTCGAGGATATCGGCATCAAGACCGGTAACGAGCGAGCCAAGATTCTGGGCAAGACCCTGGATGCCGCGATTGGAAAGCTGCTGGAAAACGACAGGAGTCCGTCCCGCAAGACAGGCGAGCTGGACAACCGGGGCAGCCAGTTCTACCTCGCTCTGTACTGGGCGCAGGAACTCGCGGCGCAGGATGATGACGAGGGGCTGAAGAAGCATTTCGCCGCGCTCGCCGACGCGCTGGCGAACAGCGAGGACACCATCGTCAGCGAGATGAACGCGGTACAGGGCAAGGAGGCCGACATCGGCGGCTACTTCTACCCGGACCCCGAAAAGACCGCGGCGGTGATGCGGCCCAGCAAGACGTTCAACGACGCGCTGGCAGACATCCGGGACTGACTCACGGTCCGCAATCCCGCCGGACCGTCCTCTCGCGTTGAGCCGCAACGGGTTCACCGCTCGTTCACGGCAAGGTCATTGAACCCGGGACACCTTTTCAGTGCTGACCGGCCGTGTCGATGCCGCCCGCCGGGTGCATATTCTCCGAGCTTGACTGAGGATATCTACATATGTGAGGATTTATTCAAATCATAGTCAATTGTGTCCGCTGGCACCTCGAGAGAACGGAGTCCGATCATGGTCGACCCGAAAGTCGTTCTGATCACCGGCACGTCTTCGGAGCGCGGCCTCGGCCTTGCCACAGCTCGCCAACTGGCGTCCCGCGGACACGTGGTTTACGCCACGGTTCGCACCAACACTACGGCCGTGGCGGCCGTCCCCGATGCCGGGGAAGGCAGAGTCGTCGTGAAAACACTTGACCTGCTTGACCGGCCTGCCATGGCCCCACTGCTCACCGACATCATTTCAGCCGAAGGCCGGATCGACGCCATCATCAACAACGCCGGCTACGGCGTGATCGGCGGTGTAGAACAGGTCGACTTGGACATTGCGAGAACAAGTTTCGAAACAAACATGTGGGGAACCATGAGCCTCGTCCAGGAGGCGATGCCGTTGCTTCGACGCCAAGGCTACGGCCACCTGCTGCTGGTGTCGTCGTGCTTCACTGCAGGTCTTCCGGCCATGGCGATGGGCTACTATCTGGCTGCGAAGGCGGCGCTCGAGACGCTGTTCTACAGTTTGGCCGTCGAGGCGGCACCCTTCGGAATCAAGGTGACGTGCTATCAGCCCGGCCCCATCATGACGGATCTGCGACGAGTCTGGGGATCGCGCGTACCACCCGGCGGTGATCCGCGGCCGCGGCTTTCCGACGAGTTCTACCAGTACGTGACTACGGACGCGCCAGCGCCGCAGCAACCCGAGGAAGCGGCGACTGCGTTGGCCGACCTCATCACCGACAACCCGCCACTGGCAGCCGCCTCCGGTGCGGCTTCCCGCGCCTACGTGGCGCAGGCATTGCGCGATCCGACGCGGTCTGTCGAGCTGATGCGACTCATTGCCGCAACCACGCCCAGCATGGCAAGCTGACCGGCTGAGTCACCGTGGCAAAGCGCGTGTTTGCAGACGGTCTGCTGTTCGTCGTGGGCGCCGCGATTGCTGTCGCGGTGCTGCTGCCCGCACGAGGTGTCGCCGAGATCGTCGTCAACGAGTTGACGCGCGCAGCGATCGGCGCACTGTTCCTCCTCTACGGAACGCGGGTTTCCGGAGGCGAAGCACGCCGGGCCCTCACGCGGTGGCGGCTGCACACCCTGATTCTGTCGTGCACCTTTGTCATATTCCCGATGATCGGGGTGCTGGCGCGGCCGCTGATGCTGTCGCTGGTCCCGCCCACGCTGTACACCGGCTTGCTGTTCTTATGCGTGGTCCCTTCCACAACGTTGTCGTCGATCGCGTTCACCTCGATCTCGCGAGGTAGCGTCACTGACGCCGTGATCGGTGCTTCGGCGTCAAATTTGTTGGGAATCATCCTGACTCCGACTTTGGTCCTGCTGCTGCTGCACGGCACCGGACACGTCCCGATGGACCTTGCCGTTGCCAAAGACATCTCGCTTCAGCTGTTATTGCCCTTCCTCTTGGGCGTGCTGCTTCAGCCCCTGATCGGGTCCTGGCTCAGTCGGCACTCCAGGCAGATGAAGCCACTCGAGCGTGCGGCGCTGGGTCTTGTGGTGTACACGGGGTTCATCACAGGTGTCGGCGAGCATAAAGCGACCGTGTCGGTGTGGCACATCGGTGTGATGATCCTGTGCTGCATGGGCTTGTTCACGGTGATGCTCGGCACGACGGTGGTTCTCGGCGCACTCGCCCGGTTGACCCGTGAAGAGCGAATCACGCTGCTGTTCTGCGGAACTCAGAAGAGCATCGCGACTGGATTGCCGATAGCGCTGGTGATGTTTCACGGGCAGCACATCGGACTGCTTCTGCTTCCGCTGTTCGTCTACTACCAAGTCCAGCTCATCGCCGGCAGCCGGCACGCCGCTCGCTACTCCTCGCGGCGCAACAACGACTGCGCAGCCGTTCAGGGGTGTGGCCCCAGATACTGATCCCCTGGTACGTCCCGAACAGGCGAGGCTACCGGAGAGCTGCGGGGCCATTTGCGTCCACGAGGTCGATGCCGTGGGCGTGATGCGAAATCGCCTTGGACCTGACGGCCGAGTCGTCAGTGCACGATGACGCCTCGAATGTTCTTGCCGTCCCGTAGGTCCTGATAACCCTGGTTCACGTCTTCAAGGCGGTACTTGGCCGTCACGAGTTCGTCGAGCTTGAGGTGTCCGGCGTCGTAGAGGCGCAGCAAGCGGACGATGTCGTACTGCGGGTTGGCGGAACCGAACAGGGAGCCCCGGATGGTCTTCTCCGCGAGGACGAGCGTCCCTCCGGAGACGTGGATGGTCGCCTTCGCGGGATCGGCGAGACCCACCACGACGACGGTGCCGCCCTTTCCGACGGCGTCGAACGCCGCCGAGATCACGTCTTCGTCGACGGTGCCGACCGTGACGATGGCCTGGTCCGCGCCCTGGCCCCAGGACAGCTCGATGATCTTCTCGGCAGCCTCAGCCGCCGTTTCGAAGGCGTGAGTTGCACCGAACTTCAGCGCGGCATCGCGTTTGAACGCGACCGGGTCGATCACCACGACGTACTTGGCTCCGGCGTGCACCGCGCCCTGGACGGCATTGATGCCGATGCCACCGACGCCGTAGATCGCGGTGATGTCGCCAGGGCGGACATTGCCCGCGTAGGTGGCGCTACCCCACCCCGTCGGCACGCCGCACCCGACCAGCACCGCGGTTTCCAGCGGCAACCAGTCGTCGATCTTGACCACCGAATGTTGCGAGATGGTGGCCTTCTTCGCGAAGGTGCCGAGCAGACACATCGCACCGAAATCGGTCCCGCCCCTGTGAAACCGGAAGGATCCGTCCGGCATGCAGCCTTCGAGGATGGTCGCACCCATGTCGCACAGACTCTGCCGGCCGGTCGAGCAGTAGCGGCAGTGGCCGCAGCTGGGAATGAAGCTGCAGACCACATGGTCGCCGGGCTTCACCTTCGTCACGCCCGGCCCGACGTCCTCGATGACTCCGGCCCCCTCGTGGCCGCCGACGATCGGAAAGCGCGGTGGCAGGTCACCGTCGGTGAGGTGCAGGTCGGAGTGACACAACCCGGCCGCGGTGTAATTGATCAGGACTTCACCCTCCCTGGGGCCATCCAGGTCGAGTTCCGTCAGTTCGAATGGCCGGCCCGCTTCCACGAGGACCGCCGCTGTTGTCTTCATCGGTCGACGGTAACGCGCGGAATGCCTGGTTGGCGATGCCGCGGGCGGGCTTAGCGAGTCGGTGGTGTAGGACACTGGTATGGCCCTGTTTGATATCTCCGAGCGTGCCCAGCAGTACCAGTCGGACCTGCTCGACTTCATGGATTCGCACGTCTACCCGTCCGAAGCCGTCTACGACGAGCAGATGCGGGCAGCGGGCGACCCGCACTTCCACCCGCCGATCCTGGAGGACCTCAAGGCCGAGGCACGAAAGCGCGGTCTGTGGAACCTGTTTCACCCGCACCCCGAGTGGGGCCCGGGGCTGACCAATCTCGAGTACGCGCCACTGGCCGAGATCATGGGCCGCAGCCACCTCGCCTCCGAGGCGTGCAACTGCAGTGCCCCGGACACCGGCAACATGGAGGTGCTGACGTTGTTCGGCACCGACGAGCACAAGGAGCGCTACCTCAGGCCGCTCCTGGACGGCAAGATCCGCTCGGCGTTCGCGATGACCGAGCCGGCGGTCGCCAGCTCGGATGCCACCAATGTCGAGATGTCCATGGTCCGCGACGGTGACGACTACCTTCTGAACGGGCGAAAGTGGTTCGCCTCCAACGGAATGCACCGCAACTGCAAGGTGCTGATCGTGATGGGCAAGACCGACCCGAACGCGGCACCGCACCGCCAGCAGTCGATGATGGTCGTGCCGATCGACGCGGCGGGCATCACGGTACGGCGCAATCTGCCGGTCTTCGGCTACCAGGACCGCGAGGGCCACGCGGAAATCGACTTCGAGGACGTACGGGTTCCGTCGAAGGACGTGCTCAAGGGCGAGGGCGAGGGCTTCGCGATCAGTCAGGCCCGGCTGGGCCCGGGCCGTATTCACCACTGCATGCGCGCCATCGGCATGGCCGAACGGGCCCTGGAACTGCTCTGCAGGCGCGCCGAATCCCGCATCGCCTTCGGCAAGCCGATCAGCGCGAACGCCAACATCCGCGACTGGATCGCCGAGTCCCGCATCGACATCGAGATGATCCGGCTCCTCACCATGAAAGCCGCCTACCTGATGGACACGGTCGGCAACAAGGAAGCCAGAACCGAAATCGCGGCCATCAAGGTCGCCGCTCCGAACATCGCGCTGAAGATCGTCGACCGCGCCATCCAGGTGCACGGCGGCGGCGGTGTCACCGACGACTTCCCCCTGGCGATGGCGTGGGCGCACCTGCGCACCTTGCGGCTCGCCGACGGTCCCGACGAGGTGCACAAGCGGTCCATCGCCAGTCAGGAGCTACGTAAGTACCGGGCACCGAAGTGACGGTGGTCGGCCTCGACCCCGACAAGGTGGCACGTTGGCTCACCGAGCTCGGCATCGAGTTCGAGTCACCGTTGCAGTTTCAGCGGATCGGGCTCGGGCAGTCGAATCTGACGTACCGGGTCAGCGACGCGGCGGGCCGCGCCTGGGTGTTGCGCCGCCCACCCCTGGGACATCTGCTGGCCTCGGCGCACGACGTGCTGCGGGAAGCGCGGATCATCGCGGCATTGGCGGACACTCCGGTGCCGGTGCCTCGAATTCTGGCCACTACAACGGATTCAGAGTTCTGTGATGTGCCGCTGGTGCTGATGGAGTTCGTCGACGGGTTGGTGGTCGACACCATGGCGGTCGCGGAGGCCCTGTCGCCGCGGCAACGTCGTCAGATCGCCGTCGACCTGCCGCGCACTCTGGCCAAGATCCACGCTGTCGACCTCGACGAGGTGGGGCTGGCAGACCTGGCCAGCCACAAGCCGTATGCGCAGCGTCAGCTCAAACGGTGGGCAGGCCAATGGGAACTGTCGAAAACCCGGGAGCTCCCCCAACTTGACGACCTCACCCGCCGGCTCGCCGCCGCTGCGCCGGAGCAGCGCGAAGTCAGTCTGGTGCACGGCGACTTTCATCTGCGCAATCTGATCACCTCACCGGAAACCGGTGCGATTGTGGCGACGCTGGACTGGGAGTTGTCCACCCTGGGCGATCCGCTGGCCGACATGGGCAGCCTGCTCACCTACTGGGCCGAGCCGGGCGAGGCAGTCAGCGGCGACTATGCGCCGTCGACGCTGCAAGGGTTCCCCGACCGGGCGGAGATGACCCGCCTCTATCTGGACGAGACGGGCCGCGATGCTGCCGCGTTGCAGTACTGGCATGTGCTCGGTCTGTGGAAGCTGGCGATCATCGCCGAAGGGGTGATGCGCCGGGCGATGGACGAGCCGCAGAACAAGGCGCCGGCCGGAACTCCCGTCGTCACCTGGATCGACGCCCGAGTGCAGAAGGCCCGCGAAATCGCAGACGCGGCGGGGATTTAACGCGTTACCACTTCGCGGTGGCCGGCATCGAGCCGCCGGGTCCACCCACGGGCATCGAGATGTTCCAGCAGTGGTATCGCCACTCGCCTTGTGGTGTTGAGCGCTTGACGCGCCTGGCTCGTGGTGAAGGGCTGATCGAGCGTGGCCAACGTGCGCATCGCGAGCGCGGGCGCATTCGGTAGCAGCACCACGCCGTCACGCAAACGCAGCAACCGCCCGGCGCGCTCGGCGGCGGCCAATTCGCGGTTGCCGAGTTTGAGCGCCTGCAGTTCGTATGCTTCAGGCGCCCGGAAGGGCGCCGACCGTAGGCTGCCCTCCAATTCGCTCACCGCTGCCTCGGCGTCGCCGAGGCGGGTCTCGGTGCCGGGTAGCCTCAGGTGGCCCGCCCGTTGTTCGAGACCGGCATCACGCGCGACGGCATCGAGCAGGGCTTCGTTGGGCAGCGCCAGCAGGTCACGGGCGGCGCCACGAGATATGCCTTCTGACAGCTGATCTCGCGTCGCCAACTCCTCCACGGCGGTGCGCAGCCGCTGCTGCCACGTCTGGTAAGTCGGGCCATACACCCACCAACCGTCGAGAACCCGGACTTGTGCCGGCACCGGGTGGGTCACCAGCCCCAGCCGACGCAGATGGACTTCTTGTACCGCGCCCCGCCGAGCGACCTCGGCTCCGATATCACCACCGGCCGCCAACCCGGACAGTTCGGCAGCCCGTCGCGCACTGTCGCCTCGCCGCCTAAGTGCGGGGGGATCGGCATCGAGCACCTGGGCCCCGCCCAGGACTCGCGCACTGCCCGGATCGCGCAACACCAACCGGTCGCCGAGCACCAGGGGCAGGCGGCGGTCGAGGGTGAGCCGGCCGTGGTCGTCGTCGAAGGGTCTCAGCCGGGTCGGCACGGCTGCGGTGCCGACGTGCGCGACGAGGTGTCCAGGCGCTTCGCTCCACAGGCCACCCGACGTCCGTCGCACATCCGCCGTTCGGGTGCTCGGCCACGCGCCGGGACTGAGCAGCGCGTCGCCGCGGCGGACGGCTTCCCGAGGGGTGCCGCGGAGGTTCAG
Source organism: Mycobacterium sp. ML4 (assembly GCF_054515735.1). Lineage (NCBI taxonomy): Bacteria > Bacillati > Actinomycetota > Actinomycetes > Mycobacteriales > Mycobacteriaceae > Mycobacterium > Mycobacterium sp. ML4. The sequence continues at coordinate 332,781 of NZ_JBTNSY010000001.1, read as the reverse complement.
CGCCACCCGTGCCACCGGCCCCAACACCGGGTAAGACGCGCCGCAGCTCTGTAAGCCGCGGATCGCCACCGAGCGGGCCCGCGAGGCGCCAACGAGGTCCAGCCGGTCACCGACTGCCAGCGTGCCGGCGGACAACGTTCCGGTCACCACGGTGCCCGCACCGGTGATCGTGAAGGAGCGGTCTATCCACAGCCGCAACCGGTCGCTCGCGTCCGGTGCCGGCACCGTTGCCAGCACGGCGTCGAGGGCGGTGCGCAACTCGGCCAGGCCGGTGCCCTCGACCGCCGACACGATCACCCCCGGCGCACCGCGCAAGCCGGTCTCCGCCAACTCAGCCCGGGCTTGCGCGAGTACCTCTGCACCCCGTGCGGGCGCCCGGTCGGCGCGGGTGATCACGATGAGGCCATGCCGAATGCCAAGTGCCGCAACGGCATTGCGATGATCGTCGGACTGCGCCTGCCAACCCTCGTCGGCGGCGACGACGAAGCACACCACCGGCGCCGGGCCCAGGCCGGCCAGTGTGTTGCCCAGGAAGCGGTGGTGGCCGGGCACGTCGACGAAGGCGAGCTTGCGGCCCGATGGCAGGGTCGTCCAGGCGAAGCCCAGGTCGATGGTCAGACCGCGGCGGCGCTCTTCCTCCCAGCGGTCGGGCTCCATTCCGGTGAGGGCGTTGATCAGCGTGCTCTTGCCGTGGTCGACGTGCCCGGCGGTCGCAACTACGTGTGTGCTCAGGGTTGAGCTCCCAGCACCGCGCGTACCGCCGCCAGCAGCCGGTCGTCGTCGGCCTCGGCGACACAGCGCAGGTCCAGCAGGCAGGCCCCGTCGTGCACCCGCGGTAGCACTGCGGGCTTGCCGGACCGCAGCGGTGCGGCAACAGACTCGGGCAGGCGGACCGCCCAGCCCGCAAGCGATACCCCCGGGGCGCCCCCGCCGCCGACGCGACCGTCGTGTGGGACCACGGTGGCGCCTACTGCCTCGGCGAGACGCTCTGCGCGGACACGAAGCCGGCCGGGATTGGCGTGCAGGGCTTCGGAGACCGGCGAAGCACCCGCACGCACCGTGGCCTCGAGCGCGGCCAGCGTGAGTTTGTCGGCTCGAACGGCCCGGGCCAGCGGATGGGTCGCCAAGCGCGTGACGACTTCGGAGCGGCCCAGGACGATGCCGGCCTGGGGTCCGCCGAGCAACTTGTCGCCGCTGGCGATGACGATGTCGGCGCCCTCGGTGAGGGCGGTGGCGGCGTCGGGCTCTTCGGGCAGCAGCGGATCCGGATTGAGCAAACCGCTGCCCAGGTCGGCGATCAGCGGGATGTGTTGGTCCCTGGTCAGTAGGTGCAGGTCGGCGAGGGACGCGGCGGCGGTGAAACCCGTCACCCGGAAGTTGCTCTGGTGCACTTTGAGTACACAGCCGGTTTCCGGACCGATCGCCGTCTGGTAGTCCCTCAGATGGGTGCGGTTGGTGGTGCCGACTTCGCGCAGTCGCGCGCCGGTCGAAGCAATCAGGTCGGGCAACCGGAATCCGGCGCCGATCTCGATCAGCTCACCGCGGCTCACCACAACCTCGGCACCGGCCGCCAACGCGGTAGTCGCGAGCACCAACGCGGCGGCTCCGTTGTTCACGACCACAGCGTCCTGCGCTGCCGGGCAGGCATCCAGCAGCGCCTCGCGGACTTTGACGCCACGTTTGGAGCGGGTGCCGGTGGCGAGGTCCATCTCGACGTCGACGTATCCGCTGGCGGTCAGTAAAGCCTCGACCGCGCCCGCGGCCAGCGGAGCACGGCCTAGGTTGGTGTGCACGACGACGCCGGTAGCGTTGAGTACGGGGGTCAGTGAGGTGGTCGCCTGGGTGGCCAATGCCGTCTCGAGGGCCTCGGGTACCCGGTCGGGCGCCAGCTCGCCCCGGCGCGCCCGCTGCTGAACGTCGCTGATCAACGCGCGAATGACCTTGTCGCCCAAGCGGTTTCGCTGTTGTTGCACAGCCGGCAGGGCCAGCAACTGATCCGTGCGCGGAATCATTCGGCGCGGGTCGACCTGCGTCACGTGACCTCTCTTGGTGGGCCTTCACTCTTGAAGCAAAAGCGGAGGCGGACGGGAATCGAACCCGCCAGACCGAGATGCTCGATCTCACCGGTTTTGAAGACCGGGGGGACCACCAGGAACCCAAACGCCTCCACGGACAAACCTAAACGACGTGATGGCAGGCTGCGGCCTCCTGACCGCGAACCGCTTAGGCTATGCCGCCGGCACCGCCAAGCCCGAAGAGGGTTCCGTTGTTTCCGAAGATCCCGCCCTTGCCGCCCGAGCCGCCGGTACCGCCGGTAGGCGCGCCGCCGGCGGTACCGGCAACGCCGGCTTTGCCGACACCGCCCGGTTGCCCGGCTTTGCCGTCGCCGGTCGTGCCGCCGGCACCGCCGTTACCGGCACTGCCGCCTGCAGAGCCGTTGCCCCCGAAACCGCCCGTACCGCCAAGCCCAGTGGCGTTACCGCCGGCACCGCCATTACCGACGGTGCTCGTGCCGCCGCCGTTGCCGCCGCCGAACCTGCCGCCGTTGCCGCCCTGACCGCCGTTGCCGGCGACGGCTCCCGTGCCGCCGTTTCCGCCCACACCGCCGGTGCCGCCGGTTCCGTTGAGCCCTCCGTTGCCGCCGTTGCCGGCAGTGCCGCCCGCGGTGGCGTTGTTACCACCGGCCCCGCCGGCACCAGCTGTCGCGGTGCCGACCGGAGAGTTGGACCCGCCATTTCCACCAAGGCCGCCATTGCCGCCCTTGCCCGAGACGGAGTTTCCACCGGTTCCGCCGGCTCCGCCGGTCCCGGCATTGCCGCCGTTGCCACCGTTTGCGCCGTCGCCGCTGAGCGCTCCGGTGCCGACGGCACCCCTACCGCCGGCGCCACCGAAACCGCCGTTACCGCCGAGGCCGCCGACCCCGCCGTTACCCGCAGCACCACTGACCGCGTCGCCGCCGGTGCCGCCGGCTCCCCCGGTACCGCCCGAAGCCGCGTTGCCGCCGGCGCTGCTGGTGCCGGCAGTCAGTCCGGTGCCGCCCTGAGCGCCGGAACCACCGCGGCTGATGATTCCATCAGAGCTGCCGCCGTTTCCGCCGGCACCGCCCACGCCTCCGTTACCGGATCCCAGCGCCGCGCCGCCCTGACCGCCGGCGCCCCCGCTGCCGGCAGTGGGGTTGACGCCGGAACCCCCGTTACCGGCCGTGCCGGCGTTGCCGCCCTTGCCGGTACTGCTGCTGTCACCGGCGCCGGCGTTTCCTCCGTTGCCATTTGCGCCTCCGGCGCCGCCTTTGCCGCCGGTGCCGCCGTTGCCCGAGCCCGTGCCTGCTCCGCCCTTACCGCCAATGCCACCGGCCCCGCCGTCGCCGCCGTTGCCGGCATTGCCGCCGTTGGCGCCGGTGCCGGTGTTGCTGAAGCTGAAGCCGTTGCCGCCGACCCCCCCGTTGGCTCCGGCGCCGCCGACGCCGCCGTTGCCGCCGTTGCCCGACGTTGTTCCGCCCGAACCGCCGTCGCCGCCGTTACCTCCGGATCCACCCGCGCCGGCGTTCGTACCGTTCACGCTGCCGCTGGTACCAGCGACGCCGTTCGAGCCGGCCGAGCCGTTGCCGCCGTTTCCGCCATTACCGCCGTTGCCGACCGCCGCGGCGGTGCCTCCCTGCCCGCCGTTGCCACCGTTTCCACCGTTACCGAAGTTGGCAGTGCCGCCGTTGCCGCCGTTGCCGCCGGTGCCGCCGGCATTGCTGCTGTCACCGGTCCCGCCTTGACCGCCGGTGCCGCCGGTGCCGGCGGTGCCACCCTTGCCGGCGGTCCCGCCCTGGCCGCCCGTACCACCGGTGCCGGCCGCGCTCTGGTTTGCCGCGGCGCCTTGTCCGCCGTTACCGCCGGTACCACCGTTGAATCCGGTACCGCCGGTCCCGCCCTGTCCGCCAGCGCCTCCGTTGCCGGCAGTGCCGCCAGCGCCGGCGCCACCGCCATCGCCGCCGCTCCCACCCTGGCCGCCGGCGCTGCTATTGCCGCTACCACCGCGGCCCCCCGTGCCGCCGTTGCCGCCGGCGGTGCCGGCACCGTTGCCCGAACTGCCGTGACCGCCCCAGCCACCAGTTCCTGCACTGCCGCCCTTACCGGCGCTGCCGCCCTGGCCACCAGTGCCACCCTGACCGCCGTTGTCGCCCGACCCGGCGGTGCCGCCGTCGCCACCGTTACCGCCGCTGCCGCCCGCGAATCCGGAGCTGCCCTGACCGCCGCCGCCGCCGGTTCCGCCGGTTCCGGCGGTGGCGCCGCCGCCGCCGCTGGTACCGCCCTGACCGCCGGTACCCCCGGTCCCGCCGGCCGCGCCGTTGCCCGTGGCACCCGCTCCGCCGGTACCGCCGGTGCCACCGTTGAAGCCGGCGTCACCGGTTCCTCCCTGACCGCCCGTACCGCCAGTGCCCGCGGTGCCGCCGGGACCCGCTTGACCCCCCTGACCACCGGCGCCACCTTTGCCGCCGGCACTCCCGATACCGGCGCCGCCCTGACCGCCGTTGCCACCGCCGCCGCCCGCAAAGCCGCTGGCAGCGCCGCCGCCCTGACCGCCGGCGCCGCCATTACCGGCTCCGAGTCCACTGCCTCCGTCACCGCCAAGGCCGCCAACCCCGCCGGCGCTAGCGTTGCCGAACGCACCTCGGCCGCCAGTTCCGCCGTTGCCGCCGCCGCCTGTGGTGCCGCCGGAGATACCTGCGCCACCGCTGCCACCGTGGCCACCGGCGCCCGCGGCGCCGAGCGTGCCCCCGGTGCCCACCGCACCGGCGGCCCCGCCGTCACCGCCGGCGCCACCGCCACCCCCGCCACCGGCCTTGGTCGCACTCGAACCACCCTGCCCCCCGTGACCGCCCGCGGCCCCGGCCCCACCACTGCCGCTGACCCCACCGGCACCCCCGGCGCTACCGCCGCCACCACCGCTGCCACCGGCACCACCGGCCCCACCCGTATCACCACTGCCGGCCGCACCCGCAGCCCCACCACCGGCCTTCCCCCCAGCACCACCGTCACCACCAGCACCCACCACACCGCTGCCGGCCACCCCACCGGAACCCGCAGCCCCACCATCACCACCACGACCACCACCGCCACCACTACCCCCAGCCGCACCCGAAGCGGCCCCCGGATCATTGGCCGCGTCATACCCCGCACCGCCCGCGCCGCCAACACCGCCAACACCGCCAATACCGCCACTGCCGTTGCTGCCGCCGCCGGTCGCGCCACCGCCCTTACCGCCGGTGCCTCCGGCACCGCCGTTGAACCCCTGCCCTCCGGGCCCAGCGCCGACGTCACCGGCGCCGCCATTGCCGCCGGCACCACCGTTACCGCCCGCGCCCGCATGGCCTGCGGATCCGCTCATTCCAAAGAACCCGCCGGATCCACCGGCGCCGCCCAGTCCCGCATCACCGCCCGCTCCGGCGTTACCACCGTTCCCGCCGTCAGTGCCGAAGCCCACACCGCTTCCACCCATACCGCCGTCACCGCCCAGACCGCCTTTGCCGCCGGCCCCGCCCGCGCCAGCGGAGCTGAACGGCCCGAAGCTGCTGCCCCCTGCCCCGCCAGTTCCACCCGATCCGCCGGCGAATCCCTGGGTACCGGCCCCGCCCAACGCTCCACCACCTGCTGCCCCTGCCGCGCCCGCATCACCGGCGCCCCCACTACCGCCGGCACCGCCGGCACCGGCCGCCCAACCGAGCAGAGCACGGTCAGCACCACCGACACCGCCGGCGCCGCCATTGCCGCCGGCGACGCCGTATCCCACACCCGTTGCGCCGAGGCCTCCGGCACCACCGACGCCACCATTGCCACCCAACAGCCCGCCAGCCCCGCCGCGACCACCGGTACCGCCGGTTGCGCCGCTCCCGGCAAAGGCCGTCCCGCCGGCGCCGCCCGCGCCACCGTGACCGACCAAGCCGGCGGCACCACCGGGGCCACCAACGCCACCGGCAGGGTTGGCGGCGGTTCCGGCCACACCAGTCGCACCGTCGCCGCCACTGCCCCACAAGATTCCGCCCGCGCCCCCGGCCTGTCCGGTTCCCGGCAGCCCATCAGCCCCGTCGCCGATCAACGGGCGACCGAACAGAAAATTGGTGGGACCGTTGATCACACCCAAAATGTCTCGCTCGATTGCCTGCAGCGGCGACACACTGGCGGCTTCGGTCCGCCCATACGCTTGGGCACCTAACGTCAACGCCCGCGCGAATTGCTCATGGAAAGCCACGGCTTGCGCATTCAGCGACTGATACTCCCGGGCGTAATTGCCAAACAACTTCGAGATCGCGGCCGACACTTCGTCCTGAGCCGCCGCGGCCACTTGGGTTGTGGAACCCGCCGCCGCGGCGCTCGCGTTCGCGACGGCCCAGCCAATGTTGCTCAGATCCGCTGCCGCACTGGCCAGAGCCTCCGGAATTACGATCAACGACGACATCCGGGACTCCGATCAACGCGGGCGACCGACTGTGTGATTTGCGCAGTCAGTTCGGAAACTTTACGCGTGCCGAGTAAAGATGCACATCCTATTGACCGGGATAGTTCGGTCGTTGAGCGGACGACTTTTGTTCGCAATGTCCGGTTGACGCAAAGTTTTATCGCAATTGAATACAAGGCTGGGGTTGACCTCGGCGTCCGTCGCGTCAGCCTCGTAGGCTCATGACCCATGATGCGGCTCACCGGCTACGCGCACGGGGGCGGCTGTGCCTGCAAAATCCCACCGGGCGAACTCGAGGACGCAGTGCGAGGGCTGACGGGCCAGTCGGGGGAGAACGTGCTGGTGGGCCTTGACGACGGCGACGACGCCGCCGCTGTCCTGGTCGGCGAATTCGCCGTCCTGTCCACTGCGGACTTCTTCACCCCGGTCGTCGACGACGCCTATGACTGGGGACGCATCGCCGCCGCCAATGCGCTGTCTGACATCTACGCGATGGGCGGGCGTCCGGTGGTCGCGATCAACCTGGTCGGTTGGCCCCGGGGCGTGCTGCCACTGGAGCTGATGACGGAGGTGCTGCGGGGTGGATTAGCGGTGGCATCGGAAGCCGACTGTCCGGTGATCGGCGGGCACTCCATCGACGACCCCGAACCGAAGTACGGCATGGCCGTGACCGGAGTGGCTGACCCGGCACGGTTACTGCGCAACGACGCCGCCAAACCGGACCTGCCGCTGACCCTCACCAAACCGCTCGGCCTCGGCCTGCTCAACAACCGCCACAAACAGACGGGTGAGGTGTTCCCGGAAGCCATCGACGTCATGACCCGGCTGAACCGCGGCGCTGGGGCAAAGGCGCTCGCAGCGGGTGCCAAAGCAGCGACCGACGTCACCGGCTTCGGCCTGCTCGGCCACCTACACAAGATGTGCCGGGCCTCGGGCGTGGGGGCAGTGATCGACCGTGCCGCGGTGCCGGTGATCGAGGCGGCACGACAGTCACTGGCGGACGGGTTCGTCTCAGGCGGCACCCGGCGCAATCTCGACTGGGTGCGACCTCACCTCGAAATCACAAGCGGGGTAACTGAAGAGGACCTGCTGCTGCTGGCCGACGCCCAGACCTCCGGCGGCCTGCTCGTGGTCGGGGAGCTACCCGGTTATCCCGTCATCGGCCACACGGTGGCCGGTCACGCGATCGAAATACGTTAACCCGCAGTGGTGATCGAGTCGTCGGTCAGCCCCGCGGCACGCCGTGCGGCCAATCGTCGCTTCTGCGGCTCGATCGTGTAGCGCGGATCTCGCGCGGATTCCTTGCCCGCCTCGAAGAAACCGAACCTCAGCATTGCCGACGCCGTCAGCAGTGTCAGGCCGGACAGGACAGCGACATCGCGGCGACCCCCGCCGAGCAATGCGCCCAGACCGCCTGCGGCGGCCAGTATCTCGCTCCATTGCAGTAACTTGCCGGGCCTGCCACGGTGCAGCGGTTCTCTGGTCACCGGGTCCATTCGAAATTCGGTGATCCTGGCCGAGATCAGGTCACTGACCGCACCCATGACCGCCAGCTTGCGCGCGGGCCCGGCCTCCGACACCGGCGTGGTGATCATCGCCAGCCCCGACGCGGCCAGGCTAGCCGAGCTGACGAACACGAACGGCAGGTCTTTATACGCGGCGTTCCAGGTCGGAGTCGCGGTGTCGCACAACAACACCGCGGTATACACCGCCAGCGGCGGCGCGAACAGCGCAGCCTCCAAACCGGCCGGTCCCTCCAGGGCGCGCAGTATGGGCCGCAACGGACCGAGCGGGATTCGCTCGCCGGTCATCCGGTCGACCTCGGATGCCGCGGCAACGCCGATACCCGCACTGAAAAAGCTGAGGATCCACGAGCCGATGCTCATCGGCGAGGTCAGCTTGACGGTACGCAACATATTGACGAATCGCTCCGGCCGGCCCAGGTCCTTGACCAAGGCGACCGCTCCCAGCATGACGGCAAGCAGGGCGGCAATTCTTGTGTTGCGGCGCAACAGGTTACGCCCGGTCAGCTGGGCTCCGGCGGCCAGCAGGCCGGAGCCACCCGCCACGCCACCCAGGAACAGGTAAGCACCGACCTCGTGTCCCCAGGGCGCCGGCTTGACGACGGGACGTCCGTAGTAGGAGGAGAACTGCGCGTCCGGCACCATCAGCGACTCGTCACGGCGGCGCTTGCCGTCGCCCCGCCGGCGCTTGCCGCCGGCAGGCGGCCGCAGGCTGTCGTACTCCGACGTGCTCATCGGGATCGCCGAAAGGCCAGCGCCCCTGCGGCGAACATCCCGGCGGCTGCCACCCCGGCCCGTCTGAACATCTGCATCAGGTCGGCGGTCGGCACCCTCGGGTCGGGCGGCAGCCCGTACACCTCCGGCTCGTCGAGGAGCAGGAAGACCGAACCGGTGCCGCCGACACCGTCGTTGTCGTTGACGCCGTACAGGCGGGCTTCGGTCAGGCCGCGGGCGTGCAGCTCGGCGACTCGTTCGCGGGCCCGCGCGACCAGATCGGCGTGGTCGCCGAACTTGATCGACGTGGTCGGGCAGGTCTGGGCGCAGGCCGGTGTCTGGTCCTCGAGAAGCCGGTCGTAGCAGAGGGTGCATTTCTGTGCCACGCCGGTGACGAACTCGTGCTCCGGCCGCTCGGAGCGTTTTGCCGGGGTCGCGTAGGTGCCGTCGCTGCGGCGTTCGACGACGCCGAACGGGCACCCGGCCACGCAGGTGCCGCAACCGTTGCAGACGTCATCCTGCACGACGACGGTGCCGAACTCGGTGCGGAACAGCGCACCCGTCGGGCACACGTCGAGACAGCCCGCGTGGGTGCAGTGCTTGCAGACATCCGAGGCCATCAGCCAGCGGAATTCCGGCGTATCGGGCGGACTGGTGTCTATGGTTCTGGGGGCACCGGGCGCCGACGGCATGCCCAGATTCACCAGAGCACGCCCGGATTCCCGGGCCTGTTCGATGCGGTCGCGGTCCTGCTCGATGAAGGCGACATGGCGCCAGGTACTGGCGCCCAGTTGCCCGGTGTTGTCGTAGGACGAGCCGAGAATTTCCAGGTCGCCGTCGCGCGGGTTGCGGTTCCACTCCTTGCAGGCCACCTCGCACGCCTTGCAACCGATGCAGATGGACGTGTCGGTGAAAAACCCCTTGCGCGGCTTGGGATCCGGCCACCCCGCGTCCTCGGCCGGATCGCTCGATTCGACCAGCTGCGACATCAGCCCTCCCGTGGCGGAATCGGTGGTTCGGACGTCGTCGTTAATCGGACGTCTGTCGTCAATCGGACGTTGTCCGTCTCGACGGTTACCCCCGCACGCGACTGGTACTCCTCGATGAGGCGCAGCAGCGCTTCACCCTGCGGCCGACGGCCCGGGCGGATGTCACACGACCCGGCCTTGGACTCCTGAATCTGCACGTTCGGGTCCAACACCACCCCGAGCAGGTCGTTGGCCGCATCGCCGCTCACCACGGCGTCGCTGCCCACACCCCAGTGGTAGGGCAGCCCGATCTGGTGGATCGTGTGCCCGCCGATCACCAGCGGCCGCATTCGCTCGGTGACCAGGACCCTGGCCTCGATCGCCGCCCGCGGGGAGACGATCGTCGCCCACCCGTAGGGTTCGAGGCCGCGTTCGGCGGCCAGCTCCGGCGACACCTCGCAGAACATCTCCGGCTGCAGCTCGGCCAGGTACGGCAGCCAGCGGCTCATCCCGCCGGCGGTGTGATGTTCGGTGAGCCGGTAAGTGGTGAACACGTACGGATAGACGTCCCCGCCGGGGTCACCGGCGCTGGGTGCCCACAGGTTGTCCTTGCGCGGGAACATGATTCGCGACGGGTTCTGCTGCTGCGGGTACAGCGCGTTGGCCACCGGCGATTCCTGCGGCTCGTAGTGCGTGGGCAGCGGACCGTCGACGAGACCCTTGGGCGCGAACAACCAAGCCTTGCCGTCGGCCTGCATGATGAACGGGTCGTCGCCCGCCAACCCGTCCGGTCCGCCCACATCGGGATCCGGCCGGACGTGCGGGGCGAGGTCGACGGGGAAGTCGGGCACGTCATCCCCGGTCCAGCGCTGCTGCTGCGCGTCCCACCAGATGTAGCGCTTGCGCTCGCTCCACGGCTTGCCGTCCGGGTCGGCCGAGGCGCGGTTGTACAGGATGCGGCGGTCGGCGGGCCAGGCCCAGCCCCATTCCGACTGACTCGGGCTGGGGCCGCCGAGGGGCACTCGGCGCGCGGCCTGATTGACACCGTCGCCATACACGCCCGAGTAGATCCAGCAGCCACAGGATGTCGATCCGTCCGCCCTCAGTTCGGTGTAACCCGGTACCGGCTGACCCGCCTTGGGCCCGGTCAGATAGCGGCCACTGATCTCGGCCAACACCGCGGTGGGGTCCGGTTCGCCATGCTCGTCGGTGGGATAGTCCCACGTCAGATCCAACAGCGGACGATCGCGCTCATCGGTGGAGCCGGCCAGGCGTTGCCTGATGCGCTTGCCCAACTCGACGAAGAACTGCAATTCGCTCTGACAGTCTCCGGGGGGCTGGACGGCCTGATGCCGCCACTGCACCAGACGTTGGGTCTGGGTGAACGAGCCGGCCTTTTCCACATGGGTGGCCGCCGGGAAGAAGAACACCTCGGTGTCGACCTCTTCGGTCTTGAGCTCGCCGGAGGCGATCTCGGGGCCGTCCTTCCAGAAGGTAGCGGATTCGATCATGTTGAGATCGCGCACGACCAGCCACTTCAGGTGCGACATGCCCATCCGCTGCATCCGGCCGTGGGCCGATCCGACGGCCGGGTTCTGACCGAGCAGGAAGTAGCCGTCGACCTCGTCGTCGAGCATCGACATCACCGTCTGATACGTGCCGTGCGGACCGGACAGCCGCGGCAGGTAGTCATAGGCCCAGTCATTGTCCTCTCGGGCCGCGTCGCCCCACCACGCCTTGAGCAAGCTGATCAGGTAGGCGTCGGCATCGGCCCAGAAGCCCTTCTGGTTCTTCGGGCCGACCGCCTCGATGTACTCCCGGAACGTGTCGTGCACACCGGCCTTCGGCATCGACAGGTAGCCGGGCAACAGGTTGAACAACGTCGGGATGTCGGTGGAGCCCTGGATGGTGGCGTGCCCGCGCAGCGCCATGATGCCGCCGCCGGGTCGCCCGACGTTACCCAGCAGCAGCTGCAAAATCGTTGCGGTGCGGATGAATTGGGCACCGAGGGTGTGCTGGGTCCAGCCCACCGCGTAGGCGAAGCAGGTAGTGCGCTCGCGGCCGGAGTTCTCGGTGATGGCGCGTGCCAGGTAGTCGAAGTCCTCGATGCTGATACCGCACATGTCGCGCACCATCTCGGGGGTGTAGCGCGCGTAGTGCCGCTTGACGATCTGGAACACCGAGCGAGGGTGCTGCAGCGTCTCGTCGCGCTGAACGCGGGCATGCGGCAGCGGCGGGCCACCGCTGCCGTGTACATCGCCCGCGGCGCGGGCCGATGCGCTGGCCCCATGCTCAAGGTCGGCCTCGTCCTCTTCTTGGCCGGCGTACGCCCAGGTGGAGAGGTCGTATTGGCCGGTTTCGGGGTCGAAGCCGGAGAACAGGCCACCCAGATCCTCGCTGTCGCGATAGTTCTCGTTGATCAGTGTCGCCGCGTTGGTATAGGCCAGCACGTACTCCGTGAACCACAGGTCATGGGCGATCACGTAATTGATCAACGCGCCCAGCAGCACCACATCCGAGCCGGCCCGGATCGGGATGTGCCTGTCGGACACCGCCGAGGTGCGGGTGAAGCGAGGGTCGACGTGAATCAACTTGGCGCCGCGGGCTTTAGCCTCTTCCACCCATTGGAATCCCACCGGGTGGCACTCGGCCATGTTGGAGCCCTGGATGACGATGCAGTCCGCGTTGGCCATGTCTTGCAGTGATTGGGTGGCGCCGCCGCGCCCGAAGGAGGTTCCCAGACCGGGAACCGTGGCGGAGTGTCAAATACGGGCCTGGTTCTCGATCTGGATGGCGCCCGCGGCGGTGAAGAGTTTCTTGATGATGTAGTTCTCTTCGTTGTCCAGTGTCGCCCCACCCAGCGCGGCGATCTTCATAGTGCGCCGCAGCGAGTGGCCCTTCTTGTCGATGTCCTGCCAGGCGTGCAGGCGGGCCTCGACGAACCGGTCGGCGACCATGTCGATGGCCCTGTCCAGCTCCAGCGGCTCCCAATCGGTCGCGCGGGGCGCGCGGTAGAGCACTTTGACCTGGCGGCCCGGGGAATTGACCAGCTGCTCGCTGGCTGAACCTTTCGGGCAGAGCCGTCCGCGTGATATCGGCGAGTCCGGGTCGCCCTCGATCTGCACGACCTTCTCGTCCTTGACGTAGACCTTCTGGCCGCAGCCGACCGCGCAGTAGGGGCAGATGCTCTGTACCACCCGGTCGGCCGTCGTGGTGCGCGGGGCGATGGCGCGAGTGCGCTTGGAGGTCACCGCAGGACCGCGACCCAGGGCATCCCCGGATCGCAACTGTCGGACGACGGGCCATTCCAGAAAAAGTCGGGCGAGTCCCATATTTGAAGACTAGTGCGTCATCCCGGGCCCTGCGAGACCGCCGGGACGAGCCGGGCCCGCTGACGCTTTGCCCCCGTTATGATCACGCCATGTCAGCGGCACGGATGAGCCGATAGTGGCGCGGAGTCATGGTTGGGCCGGCAACACGCCCGCTTCCGACGAGGAGGCGATCGCCCGCATTCTGGACGCCGCTGACGCGATTGTCGCCGAGCGCGGGTCAGCCATGCGCATCGCCGATGTCGCGCGTGCGCTGGGCGTGACGCGCCAGACCGTTTACCGCTATTTCCCGGGCACCGAGGCGCTGTTGCTGGCCACCGCCATGCAATCGGGTGACGGGTTCCTCGAGCAGCTGGCCGAACACGTGCGCGGGCAGACCGATCCGGTCAGGGCGATAGTGGAGGGCCTGGCTTTCGCGATAGAGCACCTGGCCGCCGACGATCGCATCCGGTTGATCCTCACCAAACGCCAACAGGGTGGCGCGGTTGTGTCGATCTCGTCCGAGACGGCGGTTGCGTTCAGCCGCTCGATGCTGCACCGCTACGACGTCGACTGGGACGCAAACGGTTTCGACGATGCCGCGCTGGACGAGCTCTCCGAATTCTGCCTGCGGATATTGCATTCGTTTCTCGTCGACCGCGGGCAGCCGCCGCGCCGAGGGGCCGACCTGCGGGGCTTTCTGGCGCGATGGATCGGGCCCGCCATCGTCTATCCCCGTTTCGCGGAGGCGATGACGTCGATGACCGGTGTCGCGGTCGCTTCGGGTTCCTCCCGCCGCCGTCCCGCGTCATGAGGACCAGACTCAGTCGACCAGCCCGCGCAGCTCCTCGATGAGCTTGACCCGCTCTGCGGGCGTTCCCGCGATCGGCGCCACGGTCAAGGTGGTCACGCCCGCCTCACGGAACGCCGCGACCCGCTCCTTGACGAAATCCCTGGTGCCGATCAGGTTGACGTCGCGCACCAGATCGTCCGGAACCACCTTGGCGGCACCTTCCTTATCGCCCGACAGGTACAACTCCTGGATGCGGTCGGCCTGCGGCCCGTAGCCGTACTTGGTGGCCAGTGTGTGATAGAAGTTCTTGCCTTTGGCTCCCATGCCGCCGATGTAGAGCGCCAGGTGCGGCTTGACGAATTCGCGCAGCGGCTCGACGTTTTCGCCGATCGCCAGGGTCGGGCCGGCATACACCTCGAGTTCGCCCAGCGCGGGGTCGCGCCGGGCCTTTCCGGTCGCCAGCGCATTGCCCCATACATCCTGCGCCTTCTCCGGCAGATAGAAGATCGGCTGCCAGCCCTCGGCCAGCTCCGCGGCCAGCTCGACGTTCTTGGGGCCCAGCGCGGCGATCAGGATCGGAATCCGCTCCCGCACAGGGTGATTGATCAGCTTGAGCGGCTTGCCCAGTCCGGTGCCGCGCTCGGCGGGCAACGGGATCGTGTAGTACTTGCCGTCATATTTCAGCGTCTCACGACGCCACACCCGGCGACAGATCTCGATGACCTCGCGGGTGCGCCCGATCGGCGCGTCGTAGGGCACACCGTGGAATCCCTCGATCACTTGCGGGCCCGAAGCGCCCAGCCCGAGCGTGAAGCGGCCGTCGGACACATAGTCGAGCCCGGCCGCGGTCATCGCGGTCAGGGTGGGGGTTCGGGTGTAGAGCTGCAGGATGCCCGACGCCAGTTCGACGCGCTCGGTGCTGGCCGCCAGATATCCCAACGCGCTCACCGCATCGTACGAATATGCCTCGGGCACAAAGACAATGTCCAACCCGGCGCGTTCCAGGTCGGCCACCTCGGCGGCCACTTCCTTGAACCCCCCGGCATAGTTGATCGACAGTCCGATCCGCATGGTCAGCCGCCCTGCACTTGGCTCAGTTCGGAAGCGAACTCGAGCGCCTCTTCGCGGATCCGGTCGAACTGCGCGCCCATCGCCTCCTGCAGGGCCATGGCGCCGGACAACGGCCGCACCATCACCATGAAGTCGTCGATCAGACCGTCCTCGTCGAAGTGCAGGAAGTCACAGCCGGTGACCCGCTTGCCACCCACCACCGTCTCGAACACGAACGCGTGGTCGCGGCCGTTCTCGTCGTGGATCTCCCGGACGTACCGGAAGTCCTCGAACACCCGCAACACACCGCGCAGCAGCGCCTTCGTCATCGGCCTACCGACGTACGGCTTGAACACCACCGGACTGGTGAACACCACGTCGTCGGCCAGCATCGCCTCGACGGCTTCCATGTCGTGCGCCTCGACGGCTTTACGGAAGGGGTGCATCAAAACCTCGCAGAATAGTCAATTTGTTGAGTAGACCTCATCGACGCTAGATCCTGGCCGGCCGTATGTCCATAGGCAAATAATCACTTTATTGAATAGGTGCATGTTGTACTATCGGCGAATGTCGCTGCGTGATGCCGTGCTGACCGCACTTCTCGAGCGCGAGTACTCGGGGTACGACCTGGCCAAGGAGTTCGATGCCTCCGTGGCCAACTTCTGGATGGCCACGCCGCAGCAGCTGTACCGCGAACTCGACCGGCTGGCCGAGCAGGGCCTGATTCGGGCCCGCCTCGTTCACCAGGAGCGCCGGCCCAACAAGCGCATGTTCTCGCTGACCGACGCAGGCCGCGACGCAATCCGGCAGCTCACCGCCAAAGCACCCAAGCCGTCGATGATGCGCGACGATCTGATGATCAAGGTCGCCGCCGCCGACGAGGGTGACACGCAAGCCGTTCACGACTCGGTCGCCGAGCGCCTGCAGTGGGCCCGGGCAAAGCTCGAACGTTACGAGCGGCTGCGCACCCGGCTGCTGGCCGGCCGCACCGAGGACGAGTTCGTAGCGACGGCCGACCGGGTCGGCCCCTACCTGACTTTGCTGCGTGGCATATCTTTCGAGCAGGAGAATATCCGTTGGGCCGAGCGCGCGCTGACGATCATCGAACGCAGGTTGCCGGCGCGAGCGTAGGTCGGCCCGCAGATAAGGAAGAAGGCCGTGGCGGAACCGAGGGTGGTGATCATCGGCGCGGGCCTGTCCGGAATTACCGCCTTACGCGTGTTTACCGCACGCGGCTTCGCCGACGTGACGATCCTGGAGAAGGGCTCCGATGTCGGCGGCGTGTGGCACTGGAACCGTTACCCCGGTCTGCGCTGCGACGTGCCCTCGCAGCTCTACCAGTTCGGCTGGGCGCCGAAACCCGACTGGTCGCACCTCTGGGCCGAGGGAGCCGACATTCGGCGCTATCACCGCGGCGTGGTCGACTCGCTCGGGCTCGGTGACCGGATCCGGTTGAACACCGAAGTCATTGCCGCACAATGGAACGAAGACAGTGCCAGCTGGACACTGGCGACAGCCGCCGGTGGGGGGATCGAGGCCGACGTGGTCGTCTGTGCCACCGGGGTGCTGCATCATCCCGCGGTCCCGGACATCCCGGGCCTCGACGAATTCGCCGGCCCGGTGCTGCACACCGCACGCTGGGACGAGTCCGTCGTCACGCGCGCCCGGCACATCGCGGTGATCGGCACGGGTTCTACCGGTGTGCAGATCGTGGCCGCGCTGCAACCGGGCGCCGCCTCGATGACTCATTACGTCCGCTCGCCCCAGTGGATTCTCTGGGCACCGATGTCGTTGCGCCAGAGCGCGTTTGTTGGTGCCGCACTGAAACGGTTTCCCGGCGGCCATGACCGGCTGTATCGAACGCTGTTGTGGGCATCGGGAATTCTCGCCGACGTCACCACCCGTCCGTCGTGGCGGCGCCGCACGGTGCAGGGGTATGCCCGGTTGTGCCTTCGCCTGCAAGTGCGCGACGAGGATCTGCGGCAAAAGCTGACGCCGGACTACCAGCCACTGTGCAAGCGCCAGGTGGTCTCCGGAACCTACTACCGCGCAATACAATCCGGCAATGCGGAGCTGGTGACCGACCGGATCACCGAAGTGGCCCCGACCGGGATCCGGACGGCCGACGGCCGACACCGGCCAGCCGATGTCATCGTGCTGGCCACCGGCTTCCAGGCACACAATTACATGCGGCCCATGGAGATCACCGGACGGGACGGCCTGACCCTCGACAAGGCCTGGGCCGCAGGGCCGAGAGCCTATCGGATGACCGCGATTCCCGGATTCCCCAACCTGTTCACCGTGCTCGGCCCGAACTCCCCGACCGGATCCATCTCGTTGCAATACTCGGCCGAACAGACCTCTCACTACATCGCGCGATTCCTGGAAATGCTGCGCGACGGTGCGGCGTCGTCCGTCGAGGTGACCGAGGAAGCAACTGACGAGTTCAATGCCGCTGTCGCAGAAGCGATGACGCCGACCGTGTGGAACACCGGCTGCAACTCGTGGTACCGCACCGACGGCAACGCGATCGACCTGTGGCCGTGGGACCGCGCGACCCTGACGTCCATGTTGGCGGCACCGGAACCGGCGCACTTCGACATCAGGCCGGCCACTGGAAGGGTGGGGGCACAATGATCGTCGTTCTGCGGCCGGGATACCAGCCCTGTGCGGCGTGCTGGTCGACTCGTTGCGCCACAGGAAGACTGGTCGAAAGGGCGCCGACGCCGCGGTACCGCTACTCGACTTTCTTAGTCGATCTGTTTGCCTAAATCCAACTGGTGAGTTGACCAGGTGTGCCAGCTATCCCGTTGGTGCCGTCGGCACCGGATCCGCCGACATTCCCATTTGCGCCTTGCGCGCCATTGGCACTGACTCCAATGCCGCCCTGGCCACCCGCGCCGAAGTTGCCTCCGCTCCCGCCCTTGCCCGCGCCAGCCCCAGCCCCGCCGGCACCAGGGTTACCGCCGTGGCCGAATAACCCACCCGCGCCGGCGTTGCCACCGCTCCCACCATCACCGCCGTCACCGCCCGCGCCGCCGGCGCCACCGTCACCGCCTTGACCGCCCGCACCACCAACGCCCGGGCCGACGCCGCGGCCAACCAAGCCGTTCCCCCCGCCGCCGCCGTCACCGCCTTGACCACCTATCACACCATCACCGCCGTGTGCGCCGGCACCGCCTAGGCCACCGTCACCACCGAGACCAAAAAGCAGCCCACCTCGACCGCCGGCGCCCCCGGCCCCGCCGTGGCCACCGCTACCACCCGCCGCACCAGCACCTCCAGTGCCACCGCGACCGCCAACGCCACCGAGGCCTCCGCTGGTGCTGCCGCGGCTGGTTCCGCCTTCACCGATGCCACCTCCGCCACCAACCCCACCGGCACCCCCGCCGGTGCCGCCCGCACCGCCGGCACCACCGTCGCCACCATGTCCCAAGCCTCCGAAAGCGCCCGGGAAGGGCGCCTCACCCCCAAGACCCCTACCCCCAAGACCGCCAGCGCCGCCCGTCGCGCCGAAGCCGCCGGTACCGCCGACACCACCGTCGCCGCCGGTGCCCGTTCCGCCAGTGTTGCCAGGACCTGAGCTGTCGGCACCGAAACCCGAGCCGCCTTTTCCACCGGTACCACCGGTCGTGCCAGCCGCAGCGGTGGTGCCGCCGTCACCACCGCGACCGCCGGCGCCGCCGAAACCATCGCCGCCCGTGGTATTGGCGAACCCGGCGCCGCCGGTACCGCCGGTACCACCGGCCCGCGTTCCGACGTCACCACCACCGGCGCCCGCGGTGCCGTCCGATCCCTTAGGACTACCTTCGGGCCCGGGAGTGCCGTCGGTCGCATGGTCGGTCGGATTGAGTGGAGTGGGATTGACACCATCTGTGCCGTTGGCTGCGGTGCCGCCCGCACCACCGGCCCCGCCGTTGCCGACGAGCCATCCGCCGGCACCGCCACTACCGCCGTTGCCGCCGTCGCCGCCGGCGATGACAGCCGACCCGCCGGCACCACCATTGCCGCCGTTGCCGAATAGCAGACCTCCGGCCCCTCCGTTGCCACCCGCCCGCCCAGCCCCGCCGAGTCCGCCAGCCCCGCCGTCACCGATCAAGCCCGCAGCCCCACCGGACCCGCCTGGCTGCCCAGGCCCGCCCGAACCGCCCCTACCGCCGTTGCCATACAACAACCCGCCGGGCCCGCCGCCTTGCCCGGTTCCGGCTGCCCCGTCGGCGCCGTTGCCGATCAGCGAGCGTCCCAGCAAGGTTTGCGTCGGGGCATTCACCAAGCCGAGCAGAATCTGCTGAACGTTGGTCGCCTCGGCACTTGCATACGAGCCGCTGCTGGTAAACAAGG
Organism: Mycobacterium sp. ML4; assembly: GCF_054515735.1. Lineage (NCBI taxonomy): Bacteria > Bacillati > Actinomycetota > Actinomycetes > Mycobacteriales > Mycobacteriaceae > Mycobacterium > Mycobacterium sp. ML4. The sequence continues at coordinate 313,640 of NZ_JBTNSY010000001.1, read as the reverse complement.
CCTGCAAGAATCCGTTGTGATATGCCGCAGCTTGGGCGCTGACGGCCTGGTAGTCCCTGGCGTGCGATGCGAGTAGCGCAGCAATCTGCGTCGACACCTCGTCGGCGGCGGAAGCCAGCAGTTTGGTCGTTTGGGTCGCTGCGACCGCGTTGACGGCGCGGATTGTCGAGCCGATTCCGGCCAAATCGGCGGCAGTCGCAAGCAAAACCTCCGGCGTCGCAACGACCAACGACATCGGTATCCTCCGCTCGCACGTCCCTAGCGATTCAACGCTATTAGAACGTCGGGGGATCTCATAGCTAATAATCTTGCGGTGTCGAACCTTGTTCCTGGCGGGGCCTTTGCCTCGAATGAGTGCAATGCGATTCGCGGCCTGACTCCGATAGGGAGGTCAGGGTAGTTGCGTTCGGAAATCACGGGCGGCTGTCCTTAGCGTGATGGACCCCGTGAGGTAGTGCGCGAGCACCGGCCGCCATTCGATGAGCTGCGCGTCGTCCATGTCGGCCGGCGCCGGGATACACAGGATGTAGCGTGCCCTCGTCAGACCCAACACTTGCGAGCCCACCAACGCGGCCCGCTCTGCTGGGCGGTCCGGTACGGCCGTGGCCAGGGCCGGTGGCACGCGGTCAACGAACACCTCCAACGGCCCAGCGGTTCTGGTCCGATCCGACGGTTAGGTAGCCTGGGCCGGCTCTTCGCGTAACCAGGCCGCGCGGCTGGCGGCACTGGGCGCTCGGATGCGTTCACTCTGCGCGTCGGGAGGAGAAGTTCGAGTGGGCGACGCCCTCGGCGCAAAGCCAGCTGGCCGGCGCACGAAGTGAGCGCGGCATGATGGCTGGATGGACGCCGACATCCGGGTTCTCGAGCGCGAAGAGGACCTGCTCGCCGCGCTCGACGTGTTTCGCACCGCCATGGTCGGGTTCCCCCAGCTGAGCCTGCCACCGGGTCAGATCAGCACACTGCTCGAAACCGGCCGCCTGATCGGGGCCTTCGTGGAGGATCAGCTGGTCGGCACCGCCGACGCCGTGACCAGCCGGCTCACGCTCCCGGGGGGCGCAATCGTCGACCACGCCGCGGTGACCCATATCGGAGTGCTGCCCTCTTTCACCCGGCGGGGCCTGGCCACCGGCCTCGTCCACCATCAACTGCGTGACTTCGCCGCCCGCGGTGAGGTGGTCGCGACGCTGCGCGCATCAGAGGCGACGATCTACGGGCGCTACGGCTACGGCGTGGCGAGTTCGGCGCAGACCGTCGAGGTCCAGACCGCGCGTGCGGCCCTGCGCCCGGATGTTGCGACCGGCGGGCCCGTGCGGCTGCTCGACGCGACCGACGCATGGGACGTCCTGCCCCGCATTTACTCCGACCATCGACCAGCCCGACCGGGAACCATCGACCGACCCCCGGTATGGTGGCAAGCACGCCGACTACGCAGCGAATCCTCCCCGGGCCCAGACTATGTCGCCGTGCACGGGCCGCCCGGCTCAGAGTCCGGGTTCGCCCGATATCGTCCGACCGATATCGAGAAATGGTTCATCAGCGACCAGCGCACCATCGTCGTCGAAGACTTCTTCGCACCCACTGCCGGGGCGTACGTCGGACTGCTCCGTTTCCTGTTCGGGCTGGATCTCGTTGACCGCGTGGTGTTCTGGATGTTGCCGGTCGATGATCCATTGCCCCAGCTTCTCCTCGACCGGCGAGCAGCGAAAGTCACGGCGGTGCACGACGAGACCTGGCTGCGCGTCATCGACGTGCACCGGGCGCTGGCCGCGCGCAGCTACTCCGGCGACGACAGCATCATCGTGTCCATCACCGACCCTCTGCTGCAGACCAATTCGGCCGCCTTCTGCATCACCGGCGATGGAGCAGATCCGACGGACCAGCGGCCCCAGCTGCACGTCGGCATCGAGGGTCTTGGCGCTACGCTGCTCGGTAGCGCATCATGGCGGGCACTCGCAGTCGCGGGTCTTGCCCGGGCCGAGGATGCCGCCGTGCTCGCGGCCGCCGACCGACTCTTCGCGGTGCCGGACGCTCCGTACGCCGGGTTCTACTTCTGACCATGATCGTCATCGTCGGCGCCGGCGTCTGCGGACTTGCGGCATCCTACGAGCTGGCGCGCCGCGGTGAACCCTCACTCGTCATCGAGCGCGGTGAGCCGTTCGCCGAACAGTCCGCGGGACTGGCGCGAATCTTTCGCATCGCGCATCGGCGCCCGCAGCTGTGCCAACTTGCGCAGCGCGCCCGGATCGGTTGGCAACGTTGGGAATCCGAGTTCGACCTCACCCTGCTGGGCTCGGAAGGGTTCATCGTCGCCGGTGCTGTTGACGCAGTCGCCGACGCCATGGCAGACGCCGGCGCCCCGTTCTCTACGCTCGACAGATCCCAGATCGCGGCGCGCATCCCCTTCCTGCAACCACCTTGGGAGAGAGGCCTGTTTGATCCGCACGGCGGCAGCCTGCGTATCCACCGCGCGCTGAATGCCTTGTCCGCCCGAGCGCAACTCCGGTTCGGCGAGGTCGTGGCCGTCGCCGACAACGGCACCACCACGATGACGGACGGAACCGTGCTGGAAGCCGACCGCGTGCTCATCTGCGCCGGGGTCCAGACGCAGCACCTGTTCGGGCCGCTCGGTATCGAGTTCTCCCCACATACCCGTTTCACCTACGAGGGGGCATCCGCTGCCGGTTCTCCGTGCCTGTCCGCGCCCGAAGGCTACGGGCTGCCGGTCGGCAGCACAGGCCGCTGGGCCTTCGGCCAGAATGTGCCGGATCCTGCCGTCGTGAGTGCCCTGTTCCCGTCGTTATCTGCCGTGAGCCAGGTGGACTGCGTCACCGCCCGCGCGGAATGGCTCGATGACGGCGGGGATGGCTGGACGCTCGCCCGTCGCGGTCGCATCCTGGCGTTCGTGGGCAGCAATCTGATGAAGTTCGGTCCGCTGCTCGGCGAACTGCTCGCCGAGGCCGTGCTGGGCGATGAAATGCCAGGCGATCTCGTCGTCACCTGAGCCAGCTGCGGATTTGCCGGTCCGTTCGGTGAGTGAGTACTCTCTCACCATGGTCACCGAACCCAGTCGCGGACGCGATCGGCTGCTGGCCGAGGCGCTGAAACTGTTCGCCGCCAAGGGATACGCGGCGACGTCGGTGGCCGACATCCAGCGCGCCGCGGGCCTGGCGCCCGGCTCGGGGGCGCTGTACAAACACTTCGGCTCGAAGCGCGAACTCCTTGAGGCGGCGGTGACGCACCGGATCGACCGCATCGTCGCCGCACGGGAGCAGTACGACGCGGAAGAGCCGACTGGCGTCGAGGACGCGGTGCGCACCGCGGGTCAGCTGATCTGGAGCAATCTCAAACAAAGCGAGGATCTGCTCAAGGTCATGCTGCGCGAGCCCGACGAGCTCGGCGATCTCGACGAGAAGACCTGGCAGGTCATCACCGACAACGCCTACCAGCGGTTCGCCGACGAGCTGGCCGCTTCCAACCGTTCCGGTCGCACCCGGATTCCCGACCCGGATGCGATGGCGGCCACGGCGATCGGCTCGTTGTCCTACGCCGCGACGCTGCAGGCCCTCACCGGGCGCCTGCCCGGCAACATCGACGAGGAACGTTACTTCGAGGCGTGGGTCAACCAGACCGTCAGCGTCCTCACGCACTACCGCACACCCCGAAACCAAGATGCAGGAGCAATGCCATGACTTTTTCGATGCAACTCAGCGACGACGTGATCGAGGTGCGCGATTGGGTGCACAAGTTCGCTGCCGACGTCATTCGCCCGGCCGCGGCCGAGTGGGACGAGCGGGAGGAGACACCTTGGCCGGTGATACAGGAGGCCGCCAAGGTTGGGCTCTACTCTCCCGACTTCATGGCGCAGCAGGCCGCCGAGGAAACCGGCCTGGGCATGCTCACCACGTTCGAGGAGATGTTTTGGGGTGACGCCGGTATAGCGCTGTCGATCATGGGCACCGGGTTGGCGGCGGCGGCGTTGGCGGGCAACGGAACTCCCGAACAGCTGGGCCAATGGCTGCCGGAGATGTTCGGCACGGCGGACGAACCCAAGCTGGCCGCATTCTGTTCATCCGAGCCCGACGCCGGCTCCGACGTCGGCGGCATTCGCACTCGCGCCCGCTACGACGAGTCCGCCGGCGAGTGGGTGCTCAACGGCACCAAAACCTGGGCCACCAACGGCGGCATCGCCAACGTCCACATCGTGGTGGCGTCGGTCTATCCCGAACTCGGAACCCGCGGTCAGGCCAGCTTCGTCATCGGCCCGAACACCAAAGGGCTTGCCCAGGGCCAGAAGTTCAAGAAACACGGGATTCGCGCATCGCACACCGCCGAGGTGGTGCTCGACAATGTCCGGCTACCGCAGGACGCGATCCTCGGCGGCCGGGAGAAGTTCGAAGCGCGGATCGCCCGGGTGAAGTCCGGCGCCTCCGCGGGTGGCCAGGCTGCGATGAAGACGTTCGAGCGCACCCGGCCCACCGTCGGCGCGATGGCGGTTGGCGTAGCCCGTGCAGCCTATGAGTACGCACTCGAATACGCCTGCCAGCGCGAGCAATTCGGCCGCAAGATCGGTGAGTTCCAGGCAGTCGCGTTCAAGCTGGCCGATATGAAAAGCCGTATCGATGCGGCTCGCCTGCTGGTGTGGCGGGCCGGCTGGATGGGCCGCAACAACCAGAATTTCGAAGCGGCGGAAGGCTCGATGGCCAAACTGGTGGCAAGCGAGACCGCGGTCTACGTCACCGACGAGGCCATCCAAATCCTGGGCGGCAACGGCTACACCCGCGACTACCCCGTCGAGCGGATGCACCGCGATGCGAAGATCTTCACGATCTTCGAGGGAACCAGCGAGATTCAGCGCCTGGTGATTTCGCGGGCACTGACCGGGCTGGCCATCCGCTAGGGTGTCACCACCTCTTTCCGAACAGGCCCGGGCGCGGGCGGGCGGATTCGGCTGGCTCGTGTCCGTCGCACCATTGGTCGGCGGACACGGTGCGCCGAACCTCTTGCACGTGCGCACCGCAACCCGCCCAGGTGGTCTTGCCGCAAACGCGGCATCGCACCGCATGACACATCTGAAACCCCCCGAGACTCAGCCGGCGCGCGGTCGTTGCAGTTGAGAGAACTGCGGGACTGCACCCAATGCTGCCACCGCATCGAACAGTGTCTCAACCGCCTCTGGATCGGGCGGAGCGGTCAGCACCGGACCGAAGAACGTGTGATCGTTGATGCGGACGATCGGGCTGCCACCTGTTTCTCCCAGAGCGTCCTGCCCGGCCTGATGGCTGCGCCGGACTGGCCCGTCCCACGACGTGTCTGCCAGCACATCGGCCGTGACATCCCAGGATTTCACGGCCCCCAGCACCTGTGTGGCCAGCTCGTCGCCCAGCGGCTCGGACTGGTCCAGGTAGCGCTCAGCGAACGCGAAATACGCCGTCGCCAAACCGGTGTTGCCATGCTGGTCGCGGATGGCTGCCATCAGTCGTCCGACCCGCTGGGAGTCGGCCATTCGGGACTGCTGTTTGGGCGGCATCTCTCGTCCCTCGTTCAGCAGCGCCAGACTCATCAACCGCCAATCGACAGTGATGCCCCTCTTCTCGGCAACTGCGACCAGCCACCGCGCCGTGTTCCAGGAAAACGGGCATACCGGGTCGAACCAGATCGTCACCGCCGGACTGGTGCCGTCGACGTCTTCAGGCATCGCTGACTCCTCTCACCGCAGCATTTATACCATACCCCCTATGGTATCTACCACGCCGGGGCTACTGGGTGGAACGTCAGGCGGCCGCGCCTTTCCGCCGCAGCGCCTGGGTAACGGACGCGGGGACGCCGCCGACAACCGACAGCCCGGCCAGCCGCCGCCACGACCGGATGGCATGACGGGTCATCTCGACGATCGGCGCGGCGCCATTGTCGAGGTGGGCCAATCGGTGGGCGCGTAAGGCGTTGCCCGTCAAGGCATCCAGCGTGTCCCAGGCTTCGGCATCGGAGAGAGCGGTCGATTGGTAGGCGGCCCGGACGGCGTATTTTTCGGCGCACGGAGCCATCTCGGCGCTGATCTCGCGGGCGACCCGGGCGGCCCGGTCCCAGCTGGCGATGTCGGGCATCTCGCCGGGGGCCAGCGTGCGATGCAGCTCCGCAATCGCCGAAATCGCCTCGCTCGCAGCACCATCGGCGTAACGCACCACGCCCCACGGAGGACTGATCAGCAGTTTGGACACCCACGGCCGGATGACGGTCTCGTCGACGTCCGCCGTACCGACGGTCAGCCAACCGAGGTCGAGGGCGAGGAAGGCGTCCTTTGGTGACAGATAGCCGTCGGGTCCCGCCAACTGGTCGTTGCACAGCTGGACGAACGCGGCCAACGGACGCGCCGAGGTGGCCGGGAAGTCGGTGATCTGTTGGTCGCCGTTGACGTAGGAAATGACGTTCATGGCACAGCCCTTGGCTGAACCCGGTCGGTGCGATCCCTGGGCCAGTCGCAAAGGGTGAGTGATGCGCTCCAGATCCACGTGACTCCTCACCGGTTGCCGGGTGCAGCACATTCTATGACCGATGCCTACTCGGGACGCCACGACACAGCGACAGCCAGTTGCGCTAGATGCAATGTTCGTTTCAGAATCATCTACTGGACGCTAGATATCGCGCACTTTAGCGTGAAGTGGCATGGACGCATTGTCGTGTGCGGCAGCTTGACCGTAGGAACACCGATGTCGAAAGTTCGTGCGTCACCGACGATTTTCAACGCCGCAGCGTCGGCGCTCAGCGCGATCGGTTCCACAATCAAAGAGCTCAATGGCGCTGTCACCAGGCCCACCAACGCAACGATCGCTGCGGGCGCCGACGCGATGTCGGCTGCGGTGGCAGCGCTACTTGGTTCGCACGCACGCCAGTACCAGGAATTCAGCGCCGCGGCGGCCACGTTCCAGCATCACTTTGTGCAGCTCATCGCCGCAGGTGCGGAGCACTATGCCAGCGCCGAGACCGCCAGTGATGCACAGCTACCGCCGCTACAGAGTCTGCTCGCCAACCCCGTGCAGTCAATCACCGGACGGCCGCTGATGGGCAACGGTGCCGACGGGGCCTCAGGCACCGGGCAGAACGGCGGCGACGGCGGGTGGCTTTGTGGCAACGGCGGCCGCGGCGGCTCAGGAGCGCCCGGACAGAACGGCGGCCGCGGCGGGTCAGCCGGGTTGTTCGGCAACGGCGGATCCGGCGGCCGGGGCGGCGCCGGGATCAATGGCATTGCGGGCCAACCCGGATTGCCCGGTGGTAGCGGAGGTGACGGCGGCGCGGGCGGCTGGGTACATGGTCAGGGCGGCAACGGCGGAGCCGGAGGCGCAGGCGGCAATGCCGGAACCGGGAGCGTCAGCTCTATCCACAACGGCGGCGACGGGGGCGATGGTGGCGCCGGCGGGCGCGGCGGTCTCGTGTCCGGCAATGGTGGCGCCGGCGGCCTCGGTGGCGACGGCGGGGATGCCGCCGGCTCCACGACACGCGCCCAGGTGGGCGGAACCGGCGGGATGGCCGGCAACGGCGGCAATGGCGGGCGCAGCGGCCGGTTCTACGGTGATGGCGGTGCCGGTGGCAACAGCGGACACGGCGGCTCTTTTGCTGCGGACGACAGCGTCGCGAGCGGCGCCAGTGGCAGCTACTTCGGCGCATCCGCCGGTCGGGGTGGAGACTCGGGCTTGATCGGCAACGGAGGCGCCGGAGGGGACGGAGGCCATGGAGGCGTGGGCCAACCGGTGACCGCGGTGGCGGCCATCCGTGGCGGCGACGGTGGCGATGGTGGCGACGGGGGCGACGGGGGCAATGGCGGATTCCTCTACGGAAACGGCGGGAGCGGCGGCTTCGGTGGCAATGGCGCGGGAGGCGGAAACACGGTCAACCCGGTGGGCACGACGCGCGACGGCAACGGCGGTTGCGGCGGATTCGGCGGGTCGGGCGGGCGCAGCGGCCTGATCGGTAACGGCGGAACAGCCGGTCCGGGCGGAAGCGGCGGCAACGGCGGTCATGGTGGTAACCGGGGCGGAGATGCGGGCCCCGGCGCGCTCGGGGGGTTCGGTGGAGACGCTCGACTGTTCGGCAGTGGTGGCGCCGATGGCAGCGTCGGCGCTGACGGCATCCCAGGCTGCGCCAACGGCGAGATTCTCTGGACGAGCGACGGTGGTGCCGGCGCGCCGCGCCGCCGCGGCGGGCGCCTTCAATGGTTTTCGCGTCAGCTGCTCGGCAGCCCGGGAGCCGACGGATCTCTCTAACAAGCAGTGCTCGCGGCCTCACGGAATGCCGGTATGCCGGTGATGGCATAACCGACTATGAGGGTGTGGATCTCGCTGTTCCCTCGTAGGGTGCGCCTCGTCGAACTCGCTGGCCTCACAATAACCCTTGCGAAATATGCAAGCTTCATTCAAGAAGCATCTACTGGACGCGTACGATGGCCGGCGCTAGCGTGGCATTCATCGGACCGTACTGCCAGCTCAGGGCCGGTTGAGGTGTCGAGAAACGGAAGCCAACAGATGCGAACACGATGGGAGTCCCGGCTGCGCGCCGGGGACCTGGGTCAGCTGAGTGACCTGCTCAAAGGGATCGGCCTGGCAGAGCAGTTCACCGGTGATGCCGTGCTGCACGGAAGCGACCCGGTGATCCGCTCACCTCATCGTCTCGGCGAGGCTTCGGCAGCAGCGTTGCTCCTGATCGCCGCCGCGGGCGCCGCGATATGGCAGAACCGCAGTGGCACGAAAACGGATATCTCGACCGACATCATCCATGCACTGCATTATCTGCACCCCACGCATTACGTCAGGCAGGGCCGCTTCCGGCAGAATGTCGGCGCCGAACACGTGCCGACGAATGGGATTTTCCAGACGCGAGACAAGCGCTACATCATGATCGAAGCCGGTCCGCCCTACCCGAAGCTCTTGTCTGGCTACCTCGACTTCTTCGATTGTGGCAACAATAGAGCGGCGCTCGCCCGGGAAATCGCAAAATGGGATGCCGAGCAGCTTGAGGATGCGCTGAGCGACGCCGGGTTGCCGGCGTGCCGCGCGTTCACCCGCGATGAATGGCTGCTGCACCCCCAGGGCCGGACGCTGGCCGCCTCGGCGCCGATCGAGATCGTGAAGATCGCCGACGGTGAGCCGATTCCCTTTGCAGCCAAAGGCGCGTCGCCGCTTGACGGCATCCGAGTGCTCGATTTCACCCACGTGCTGGCCGGCCCCAGAAGTACCCGCACGCTGGCGGAGTACGGTGCTGACGTCCTGCGCATCACCTCGCCGTTTCACGCCGACACCCTCCCCCAGCACCTTGGTACCGACGCCGGCAAGTACAACGCCTATCTCGACCTGCGCTGCAGCGAGGATATCGCCGCGATGCGGGAATTGGCTTCTGACGCAGACGTATTCGCGACGACCTACCGGCCCGCGGTGAATGCACGCTTCGACCTGCTTCCCCACTCCCTCGCAGCGCGGAGCAACCGCGGGCTGGTATACATGTCGGCCACCGCGTACGGTCACCGCGGCCCCTGGCAAGGACGTCCGGGGTTCGACCAGAACGCGCAAGTGGCAACGGGTTTCGCAATGACCGAAGGCCAGGGCGGCCCGCCCCGGTTCTCTCCGGTCTTCTACCTCGCCGATCTGATCACCGGATACCTGGCCGCAGCAGGCATCATGGCGGCTTTGTATCGACGCGCCAGCGAGGGTGGTTCCTATCACGTGAAGGTATCGCTCGCGCGCAGCACCATGTGGGTTCAGGAGTTCGGGTTGCTGGACTCCGGCATCCAAGCCGGGCTGCCTCGCACTGATATCTATCCGGCGCAGACATTCTCGGTCGAGACCGCCTACGGGCCGGTCAGAAACCTCGCCCCGTCCGTGACATTCTCCGACCTGACACTCCCCGCTACCGATCGGCTGGTGCCCTACGGCTCTGACCCCCCGTCCTGGCCGGCACGTCGCATCGTGACGCCCCGGTAACCACGAGGGCAGACCCCCGAAGAGCCACGTGAAGATCGCTGCGCATCTTCTGAGGCAGGACTTTGCGCCCATCGGGGGTCGTCGCACGAGTGCCGGCCCCCTCGGCAATGGGGACCGCTGCAGAATTCAGAGCTGACCTGTCAGTTGCGGAAAAAGCAAGCGACTCTTGCAAATTACGTGGTGGACCTTTATCGATTCGTGAACTTAGCATCGCAGTGTGAGCAGCATCACAGCAACTCAGCACGGTCCGTTGACCTTTGGCGCACACGCTGACGGCCTTGCGCTGCAAGCAAAGCGAACGACGCCGACGCGTCGCATTTCGCGGCCGATCCACACGCGTTCACGACTCAGGAGGTAAAGCAGTGACCTTGTCAGAACCCCTCGCGGAATTGTGTGTGGATTCTCCCGGCGACCTCACCACTCCGTATCACAGCCTTCGCGGGAGCCTGCGCGACTTCCGGCAACCGTCCGGCGGCGACTTGATCGACCGGCTCGACGCGTTCTACCAGTGGCAGGATCTGCGCCGCACCCATGGGCTGTGGTCCTACGGTAGGTCCACAGAAGCGGGCCCACGACCATACGCGACGGTGTACGACGATCACGGCCGCAAGATGGCCGGAGTGAATTTCGCGTCGCAGGATTACCTGTCACTCTCCGGCCATCCCGAGATCAAGGCCACGGCGCGCGCCGCCATCGACGAGTACGGCGTGCACAGTGCCGGTTCACCGGCACTGGTCGGCAATACCTCGGTGTCTCTTGCTCTGGAACAACGCATCGCCGAATTCCTCGCGGTCGAGCATGTCAGCCTATTCCCCACCGGATGGGCGGCGGGCTTCGGAGTCATCAGAGGTTTGGTGCGCCCCCAGGATCACATTGTGATGGATCGACTCGCTCATGCGTGCTTACAGGAGGGCGCGCAGGCCGCGACGCGCAACATTCACCTGTTCGAGCACAACGATCTCGAAGATGTGTGCAGCAAGCTGCGGGCTATCCGATCCCTGGACACGAAATGCGGCGTCATGGTGGTGACGGAAGCGTTGTTCTCGATGGACTCCGACACCCCTGATATCGCCGTCATGCAAGGGCTGTCCAGCGAATTCGGGGCGACTCTGGTCGTTGACGTGGCGCACGACCTCGGCGCGATCGGCAAAGGCGGTCGCGGGCACCTCGGCGTTCAATCCATGATCGGGAAGGTCGATCTGGTGATGGGATCGTTCTCGAAGACGTTCGCCTCCAATGGCGGATTCGTCGCGACCCAGCACCGCAAAGTCAAGGAGTACCTGCGTTTCTATTCGTCACCGAATACCTTCTCCAACGCGCTCTCTCCCGTGCAAGCAGCGATCGTCCTGAAAGCGTTCGACATCATGGACAGCGACGAAGGCGAAACGCTAAGACAGCGCCTGATGGCCAACATCCTGCAATTGCGTACCAGGCTGGGACGCGAGGGCTTTGAGATATACGGAGACCCGTCACCGATCGTCTGCGTCAGGATGGGATCAGAGAGCGTGGCCCGCCTCGTCAGTCGTCAGTTGCATGCCAACGGCCTGGTGGCCAATCTCGTTGAGTACCCGGCGGTCGCGCGTGATCAGGCGCGGTTCCGTATGCAGGTGATGGCTCACCACAGCGGCGACGACATCATCGACGCGGTGCAGAGAATCAGCGAAAGTTATCGATATGCGTGTGCCGAGCACCGGGCGCTGGAAAATCCGGCTGCGGACTGAGTGGCGCGGTTCGCCCGCATCACGACCCGATTCCTGCCCCGACTGGTGAGTACCGCGCTCCAGCCGACCTGGCCGAGTCATCGCGGTGGCGGGGACGGGGACAGACGGAAGCATCACTGCGGACCGCGGACTCATTCCTTTGCCGCACCGGCGACGGCAACGAGCCGCCGCAGTCGGGGCAGGCTCCACCGACACCAGGTGGTTTCGAGGGCGGCGGCCAGCGTTCGGCCGGGAACCCAGCGGGGTACATCGAAGTCGATGCGATAGTCCAAAAGTGTGCCGCCACCGGGAGCACGATGAAGTTCAATGCGTCCCAGATGATTTCGCACCGGCCCCTTGATGGTGCGGTATTCGATGATGCACGGCGGTCGGTAGGTGACGATTTCCTCCTGAATTCGCCACATCCCCAGCACGCGTTGCGATCGCACCGAGCGCAGACCGTCGGGTTCCGCGGCACTCACTCCGTCACGCACCCGGCGCTGACGGGCCGGCCACAGCGCCGACCACTGCCGGCTGAGAACCCGAAAAAGCTGCTCCGCAGGCACCTCGAGCGTTGCCCTGAACTGCAGCTGGTGACGTCCCACCGGACGCGCCGCGACCGCGTCCGACGGCGCGGGCTCCCCGCTGCGAGCGATCAGCCAGTCAACCAGGAAGGGAAACACATCGGTTCGTGCGACGGGATGCAAGAGAGTGTTCGCATGCGCGTAATCGCGGGCGAATCCCGTTGCTCGCGCGGCAGACTGCACTCGTCTATCCCGGCCGGGTGTCGGCCGTACCAGCCGGCGGCTGCGCGGGGCCGGGGCGATGAGGTCCCGGGGCGCGGTGATAGCAAGTATCGGTACGTCCACCGTCGCGAGGACGTTCGACAGGCAGCGGTGACCCCGCTCGGCAACGCCCCAGTCGACAGCGTCGCCGAGGGCGGCGACCGGCTCGTCTTCGGGACCGAGACGCAGTCGCCGGGCCGGGAATACCCCGTCCCACATCCGGGAGCGCAACGCAGCAGCGACAAATCGATTGGCCAACAACGGGATATCGACCGCGGAGTTGACCAAGACCAAGCCTGCCAGATCCGATCGGTCCAGCGTCTCGGCGGCCGCACGTGCCAAGGCCACACCGCCGAAAGAATGCCCGATCCAGAACGCCGGGCGGCAGGACTCGGCTGCAACCAGCCGCTGGACCGCCGGCAGGTCAACTCGAACCGTTTCCTCCCAGCCGGCTCGCGTGCCGATCGCCAGCGCTACCCCGCCGGTTCTGCGTCGCTCGACGATCCATGGGTCGAAGCCGCGGTCGGCCAGGGTGTCGGCGAGACCGCCCTGCCACAAGTACAGCCTCCGATTGTCGAACATCCCGGGCAGCAGCACCACCGGGATCCCGCGACCCTGGCCGACCCGGGTGATGCGGAATCGCCCGCCATCGCGCACCGTCGCCACCGCGGCTCGAAGCCGGTGTCGCGTGGACGGCTGTTCGGTCCACGCGACAGCGACCGATTTATCGCCCTGCGTCTGTGATTCGCTGGTCATGTTGAGCGGGATGGTCAGTGGAACAGTCCCGACTCTTGATTCTGCGCATTGAAGATGCCCGACACCTCGTTGCCCAAGTTCGCTATCCCCGAATTGAATTGGACCAGGGCGCCGTCGGCGATGGTGCCGGCGTTGAAGAAACCGGAGATGAATTGCCCTGTGCTGTTGACGAATCCGGACATGTTCGCCGGACCGGTGTAGGTAGGCCCGGTGTTTCTGAAGCCGGAGCTGTAAGCGCCCGAGTTCAGGAAGCCGGAGCCGAAGTTTCCGTGATTCTCGAAGCCGGAGGAACCGACCGTGCCCTGGATGACCTTCCCACCGATGATGCTGGTGATGTTGTCGGCGGAATCGACACCCGAGTTGTTCAGGCCCTGGTTGGCAACGCCCGACTGGTTGTAACCGCCACGCCCGAATTCGCCGTCGATCGCGTTGGAGAAGCCCGAGTTGGCGAAGTTCTGATTGAAGGGACTGACGGGTCCGGTGTTGAGGTTTCCGCCGTTGAGGATTCCCGTGTTCACTCCCCCGGAGTTGCCGTAACCCGTGTTGATATCACCCGAATTGAAGCCGCCGGTGTTCGTGCTGCCGCCGTTGAAGCTGCCGAAGTTCGCGGTGCCCGAGTCGAAGAACCCGGTGTTGGTGTCGCCCGAATTGAACAGGCCGGTGTTGGTGGCACCCGAATTGAACAAGCCCGTGTTGGTGCTGCCCGAGTTGAAGAACCCGGTGTTGGTGGACCCCGAGTTGAACAATCCGGTGCTGTAGCTGCCTGAGTTGCCCAGGCCGGTATTGAGATATCCCGAGTTGCCGATACCGGTATTCCAAACGCCGGACGTGCCGAATTCAACGCTGAGCGGCCCGACGCCCTGGCCCGAGTTCGCGATACCCCAATTGTCGTCGCCGGAGTTGAAGAACCCGATGTTGTTGGTCCCCGAGTTGAACAGGCCGATGTTTCCCGAACCGCCGTTCAATCCGACGAAGTTGACGCCGATCTGATGGTCGCCGGACAGTCCGAAGCCGATGTTGTTGTTGCCCTTGTTGCCCAATCCGACGTTGTTGCTGCCGAGATTGCCGGAGCCCCAGTTGGCATTGCCCAGATTTCCGCTGCCGACGTTCGCAGAACCCGTATTGCCACTACCCAGGTTGGAGTTGCCGGTGTTCCCCAGGCCGAAATTGCCATCACCGGTGTTGCCGCTGCCCAGGTTATGGCCACCCCAATTGCCGCTGCCCAGGTTCGAGCTGCCGAGGTTCCCGCTGCCCAAGTTCGAGTTACCCAGATTCCCGAGTCCGACGTTGGCGTTGCCGGCATTTCCGCTACCCACATTCAACCCGCCAGCGTTGCCGCTGCCCGAGTTGTAGCTGCCCACATTGCCGCTGCCCACATTCATGGCGGCAGAAAGTTGAGTCCCCAAACTCCCCTTGCCTGAGGCACCGTTTCCGCTGCCAAGGTTGAATGTGCCGAAGTTTCCGCTGCCCAGGTTGTAGTTGCCGCTGTTGCCGAAGCCCGCGTTCAGTGCGCCGACGTTGCCGAGGCCCACATTGAGTGCGCCGACGTTGCCCGGGGTGAGGTTGATGGTTCCCCCGATCGGGCCGACGTCGAAGTACAGACCCTCCGGTGTGACATACCACGGCGTCAGCGGTGCGATCGCGGCCGCGGCCGCGGCGTGATACTCGGCCATGGCGGCGACATCTTGCGCCCAGATCTGCTCGTACGTTGCCTCAGCGGCCGCGATCGCAGGCGCGTTCTGCCCGAACAGATTCGATGCCACCAAAGAGATCAGCTGGGAGCGGCTGGACGCTACGACAACGGGATGCACGATGGCGGCACGCGCCTCATCGAACAACGCCGCTACGCTGCCGGCTCCCCCCGCTGCCTGCTCAGCTTGCGCGGCCGCAGCAGTGAGCCAATCCACGTACCTTTGCGCTACACCCGTCATCGCCTGTGCCGCGGGTCCCTGCCAGGACTGACCCGCGAGCCCAAGTGTCACCGAGGAGAAGCTGCTCGCGGCCGACTGCAGATCATCGGCCAGTCCGCTCCAGGCGCCCGCCGCCGCCATCATCGGTCCCGACCCCGCCCCGGCGAACATCAGGGCCGAGTTGATCTCCGGCGGAAGCACGAAAAAGTTCACGACGACCTCATTCATCAGACAAGCTGTGCCCAGAAGCCGAGTCTTTTGGTGTCACAGCGCAATCAAAGGTGCGGGGCACCACCGACGCCAGTCCGTAACCCGCCATGAGCCACGCTATGCAACATCGCTCGGGACGGTCCAGTAGAAGGTTGCGAACTTAAACTTGCGTCTCAGACAACCTTCGCGACGGATCGCTTTTTCGTGCGTCCACGGCGATGCGACCGACTTCATGGAAGGTGAGCGCGGCACCGGCAGGCCACAATGCCCGGAAGTCCGCAACACCTGCTGCTCACGAATCTGGTTGTGCCACAGGTCGTGACAGCCGATCAGAATCGCAGATAGGGCAGCGCGACAACGACGGCTCGGCGTTATGCATCGGCCGCCGCCATTATCCGAGCGTCTTGACGGACCCTGAACAGCGCTCTGCGGGCGCCACTTTCAGCTCAGTGTCGACGACCCGACCACTCCTGGGCTGCCGAACCACAGGCCGCCCGCCCCGCCGCGACCGCTGGGTCCGCCGGCGACCGGAGCGTTGAAGGCAGCCCCGCCGCTTCCTCCGTTGCCGCCGTTGCCGAGCAGTTTGGCGTTACCGCCGGCGCCGCCGGCACCGGCATTGCCGAACCCGCCTACATAGACATTGCCGCCGCTCCCGCCGCTACCACCTGAACCGGTGAGATTGCCGGCGTCTCCCCCGGTGCCGCCCGTCCCGCCGCCGAAGCTGCCCCAGCCGCCCGTGCCTCCGGATCCGCCGTCACCGAACACGATGCCGCCGGCACCGCCGAACCCGCCGGTCCCACCGTAAGTGCCGAACCCTCCGGCGCCGCCGGTCCCGCCTATTCCCACCAGCGACCCGCCCGCGCCACCGCTGCCGCCGGCACCGCCGACCCAATTGGCGGTAGGCACGTCCGCAATTCCCCCGTACCCGCCGGCGCCGCCGGTGCCGCCGAAGCCGATAAGGCCGGCGGCTCCGCCGTTTCCACCGGCGCCGCCGGTACCGGCGGTCGTATCCGGGTTGACGGAGCCGCCGGCTCCGCCGGTGCCTCCCAAACCGAGGATTCTGCCGCCCGCACCGCCGTCACCGCCGTGTCCGCCAACGTAGGGCCCCTGATTTGGTCCCGAGGATCCGCCGACCCCACCGACGCCTCCTGCGCCGAACAACCCTGCGGAGCCGCCCGTACCACCGGCTCCGGGGGCCGCGCCGTTGAGGGCTTGTCCGCCAGCCCCGCCGTCCCCGCCGGCGCCGAAGATCATCCCGCCAGTGCCGCCGTTGCCGCCGGCGCCTGCGGTATTGACCGAATCTCCGCCGGCGCCACCGGCTCCGCCGCGGCCGAACAGTCCCGTCGCGCCGCCGCTCCCGCCGGCATGACCGGACCCGCCCGCACCTCCGGCCCCCCCGCTGCCCCATAACAAGCCTCCGGCACCCCCGGATCCGGCGGCTGCGCCGTCGCCGCCATTGGTACCGAACCCGCCGGCACCCCCCGCGCCACCGTTTCCGAAAAGTCCTGCTGCACCACCGTTTCCGCCTGATTGTCCCTCGCCACCGGATCCACCGTTGCCGCCGTTGCCCCACAACAGTCCCCCGTTGCCGCCGTTGGCACCGGATTGCGGGGCGGCATCGGCGCCGTCGCCGATCAGCGGTCGGTTCAGCAGCAGCAAGGTCGGTGCGTTGACGGCGGCGAGTAGCTCCTGTTGCAGGGTCTGCAGTGAGGTGTTGACGGCCTCGGCAGTGGCATAGGCGCCGGCGCCCGCGTTCATCGACCGGATGAACTGGCTGTGGAAAGCCGCTGCCCGGGTGCTGACTTCTTGATATGCCTGAGCATGTGCGCCGAACAATTCGGCGATTGTCGTCGACACTTCGTCAGCGCCTGCCGCAACCACAGCGGTGGTGGGAGCCATCGCCGCCACATTTGCCTGGCTGACTGCCGAGCCGATGTCCGCCAGATCCGATGCCGCGGCAATGAGCAACTCGGGCACCGCATGAACAAACGACATCGGTCGCCTCCGTGGCAGATCGTTCGGGGATCTTCGGTGCGACCAAGCAATCACATTTCCACCACAGACGCGACCGCCGTATCTCGCCAAATTGCAAGGCAACATTGCGTTTTGCTCCGCCTTTAGCCCATCTGCTTGCGGCCGTCGAGCCACCCGGTTGAGCTGCGGCGAAGGCTAACTCCGGCATCAACTCTCACAACGCGCAGGAGCTCGCACGAGCGGCGTCGCCGTCAACAGCGTCTTCGAAATTGTGTAAGTTAATCGCCGGCTGCGAACGGTTGCAGCGTCTCAAAGTAACTCGCCGGCAGACGGTACCGAATGATGTCTTGCGCGCCGCGCTGGCCAGCTCATGGTGCGCCCGCGTGCCGCACAGTCTCGACCTCAGCTACTTTTGTCGGTGACGGTTTGCCGAATCGTGTTGATTCAGTGGGCTTTTCGCGTCCAATCCGGTGCTGTGCGTCTGCGACGACGCCTGTGTGGTAACACCCGTGGCAGCGTCAGACGAACTCAAATTTCGCAAGACTACGTGCCACACCTTGTACTGGACGCGATGCCGCGCCTGGGCCGAACCTGCTATTGCGAGCCTGAATCAAGTTCCCCCGGAAGGTAAGGCGATGGCTTTTGTGCACGTGGCGCCCGACGCGATGAGCATGGCGACATCACATCTGCAGGGAATCGGATCGGCGGTCAGTACCGCAAGCGCCGCGGCGTCCGGACTGACGACCGAAGTGTCGTCCGCGGCCGCTGACGAGGTTTCCGTTGCGATCGCAGCGTTGTTCAACGCTCATGGCCAGCAATATCAGGCGCTGAGCACCTACGCCGCGGCCTTTCACGATCGCTTCACGCAGACGCTGACCGCGGCGGCCGCGTCTTACTGGTCAGCTGAGGCCGTCAACGCCGACCCCCTGCAGCAGACCGCAAACCTCGCACTGACCGCCGTCAACGCACCTACCCAAGCGGTGCTCGGACGACCGTTGATCGGGAACGGCGCAGACGGTGCACCCGGCAGCGGCGCCAACGGGGGCGCCGGCGGCCTGCTGTTCGGCAACGGCGGTAACGGCGGCGCGGGGAAGGCCGGTCACGCGGGCGGCAACGGAGGGCCCGCAGGCCTGTTCGGCAACGGCGGGAGCGGCGGTGTGGGCGGGACCGGCGGCGGAGCGGGCGGCGCCGGCGGCAACGCGACCCTGTTCGGCAACGGCGGTGCCGGCGGTGCCGGCGGATTCGGCTCCGGCGCCGGCGGTATCGGCGGCAACGGCGGCTGGCTTTGGGGCACCGGTGGCAGCGGCGGTAACGGCGCCTCAGGCCTGGCCAACGGAGACGGTGGTGACGGCGGGGCCGGCGGCAATGCCGGTTTGCTAGGCAACGGCGGCAACGGCGGGTCCGGAGGTGCCGGCGGTTCGGGAACCTCCGGCGACAACGCCACTCAGCCAGACGCCGCGGGCGGTGCCGGCTCCACCGGCGGCAACGGCGGCCACGGCGGCGCGGGCGGGGACGGAGGACGCCAGGCAGGCAATGGCGGCAGCGGCGGCGCCGGCGGTACGGGCGGCAACGGGGGCGCGGGCGGCGCCGGCGCCAACGGTGGTAATGGCCATAACGACGGCGGCGCCGGGGGGGACGGCGGGATTGGTGGAAACGGCGGATCAGCCGGCCAGGCCAGGCACGGCTTGGCCGGGCACCCAGGTAGCGCCGGCGTGGGCGGTGACGGCGGCGCGGGTGGCAGGGGCGGCGACGGTGACCTCGCCGGCGACAATTATGGAGGCAACGGCGGTTCCGGCGGAAACGGTGGCGCCGGTGGCGGCGGAGTGTCCGGGGCGGCCGGTGGTAATGGCGGCGCCGGCGGAGCCGGCGGCACCGGCGGCAGCAGCGACGATGCGAACCGTCCTACGTTTGGCGGCACCGGCGGCACCGGCGGCACCGGCGGCACCGGCGGGGCCGGCAGCCAAACCGGCGGCGCAGGCGGCACCGGAGGGACCGGGGGCTCCGGCGGGGCCGGCACCTGGAACACCGACGGTTCATTCCGCGGTTTGAACATCGGCACCGCAAGCTTCGGCGGCTTCGGTGGCACCGGGGGCACCGGAGGCACCGGCGGCGCTGGCGGCGACATAGGCGGCACAGGCGGGACCGGCGGCACCGGCGGCAGCGGCGGCCTGGGAACCTGGAACGACTTCGGCATCCCCTTCGGCGGCCCTGGTGGCAATGGCGGGGTTGGCGGGAACGGAGGCCCGGGTGCAACCGGTGGCGACGGAGCCGCCGGGGGCATCGGCGGCAGGGGCGGCACCTCGCTCTACGGCATCGCACCGGGCGCCGCCGGCGGCGGTGGCGGGACCGGCGGCACCGGCGGCACCGGCAACGGCGGGCCCGGTGCGGTCGGCCGCGACGGCGAAAACGGAGACTTCGGGCAATACGGCGTCCCGGAAAGCCCCCGGTGGTTGTATACCCCCGGGATCGGCGGTGCGGGTGGGGCAGGCGGCACCGGCGGTAAGGGCGGCAGCGCGTAACCGCATCCGGCGTCAACCCTTCGGCTTCGGCCGCAGGACTGACATGATGAACCTCATGCTTACCTTGAACCCGCCGTTGGCCATCGATTCTGACGACGACTCCGTCGTGGGTTCCGTCGCAGTCATCGACAGCGTCGCGGTCGCGGGCTCGGCGGCTGTCGCCGGCAGCGTGGCGGTCGCCGGCTCGGTGGCGACCGCGGGCAGCGTGGCAGTGGCGGGATCGGTCTCCACCGCCGGCAGCGTCGCCGTCGCCGGATCGGCGGCCACCGCAGGAAGCATCGGAGTGGTCGCCAGCCTCCTGACCGTGGTGTGCGTGGCGGTCCGGGAATGCGTGGCCTGCCTGGCATGTATCGCCTGCACCCGCTGTGTCGCCTGCCTCGCCTGCGTGCGGTGCACCGACTGCATCGGATGCATCGGCTGCGTGAACTGTTCCGGACTGCGGAATGTGAAGGGCGCCAGGAATCTTCACGTGCAATCCGGCGAGTGAGCCGTCGCTCCGTAGGGTCGGCGCTCTGGGCCGCGGGAGTCGGCGCCTACCTGATCCTGGAAGCCGTCGCCGCTGCCGCCTATGTGCCGGCCTACAGCTATGCGCACGACTACATCAGTGATCTCGGCAGAGGGGGGCCACGCGCGTCACTGATGCATGCGGCGTTCTACCTGCAAGGCAGCATGTTCCTGCTCGGCGCGCTGTTCATGGTGCGCGCTCACGACCATCGCAGCCGCCTGTTCCTCGGCCTGGTCGCGGCTAACGCCGTTGGCAACGTCCTGGTCGGCACGGTGCACAGCGGGACGGTGCACGTCATCGGCGCGGCGCTGGCGCTCGCCGGCGGCAACGCCGCCATCCTGGCGGGAGCAAAACTGCTCGTGCCGCAGCTGCGGTGGTACCGCTGCGGCTCGACAGTTATTGCTGCACTGGGGTTTCTGTGTCTTGCGCTACTGGTGGCCGATCCCGTACCACTGCCGGTCGGTATGCGGGAACGCGGTAGCGCCTATTCAATCTTTCTGTGGCAGTTACTGACTGCCGCCCTGCTGGTCGCGCGCCGACCCCGCACCGCCATCAGGTACCGGTGAAATTCGGGGGTCACTTCTCCAGAAGCGCACGGGTGGTCGGGTTCGTTCACACCGCCAGAGCGGCTTGCCGGCCTGATCAACGCCCGTGCGGCACGATCTTCGGCGGAGCCAGAAAGCCGGTCTGGGCGATGGCAACCGATACACAGTTGCCGATCGGTCCGGCGGGGTCGACCAGCACAGCCGAACCAGTCGCAATCCCCTCGTAGCTGTAGTGGGTCAGGGAGGCCAGGCCCAGATGCGGTCCGTCGGGAAGCCTGCTCAGGGTGAGGGTGTAGTCGACGTTGATGAATTGCAGTCCCTTGGTCCCCCAGTTGGCGATGGATGCCGTGATGTCGCCGGCCATGGCCGCGCGGGTGAAAGCCGTCATCGGTTCGGTATCGACCAGTGGGCGCGTCTCCTGCACCCAGGTGTATTTCGGCCCGGGCGTCTGCGGCCAGTCGGGGTCTGGGTTCTGAATATCGGCGCCCCAACCGTACGTACGGATGAACAAGGACGCGACGTCGCGCTGGTCGCCCGGGAGCGTGGGCATGGGTACGGGTTGCGACCACACCTGCAAGTCGGGTTGCGGTCCACGGCGCAGGAAAAGAGCACTGGCCCTGGCGACTGAATTGCCGTTCTGGACAACAGCGGCGTCGACCAGGCGCAGTCGCCGGCGGTCCTGCCGCACGCGGGTGTGCACCTCGACCGGCTCCAGGGTGGTCGGACGCGGCAAATCGATAGTGAGACGCGCAGGGTGGAACTGCGGGTCATCCACCAGCCGTTCGGCCACCCAACCCAGCAGGCCGCCGACGACGTGGCCACTCAGCGATGCTCCCCAGCCTCCTCGCGCGATTTCGGTTGGTACCAAACGGTTTCCGTCACGCAAGAAGTAGGGCGGGTGCGGTGCCCGGGCATCGTCGTCGGAATTGCCTTTCACATCGCGTTTCTACAACACCTTGGCGCCGGCTCTGGCACGGGCCACCGCGGATCGGATTTCGGCGACGCGATCGGCACTGACGCCCGACGACGGTCGAGCGGCTGCGGCGGCACCAACTAGGAGCGTGTGGTCGCTGATCCTTCATCGGGGCTCGGCTGCGGCCAGGGGACGTCGCGGGTCATCCAACGTGCACTCAGGGCGACGGCCACGCCGCGTGTCGCCGCCCTGGATGCACGTTCGAGGCGGTAGATGTGCGCTGGGCGGGCAACCGCGAGGGCGGTTCAGCAGCTGGCTAGTTCCAGGCGAAGGTCGGTTGCTCCAACTCATCGACCGGGTCGTGGCGGCCCTCCAAGCCCAGCCAGCGCAGCTGCAACAGCACCGCGCCCGTCGGTGCGTGGATCAGGTCGTTGCCCAACGGGATCTGCACCACGGGTCGCGGGCTCTCGGCGATGCTGATGTAGCGCGGAGAGTCGTCACGCTGCAAGTGGTGCAACCCCACCCGGTAAACCGCCAGCACTTCGTCGGGCGCCGGACGCAGATCGAGTCGGCCCCCGCCCCACAGGACCACCGGTGTGATGACGTATCCCGACCGCGTCGGGTAGTCGTCGAGCAAACCCAACACCGCCGAATCTGACAGCCGCACTCCCACCTCTTCGTGCAACTCCCGCAGCGCAGCCTCGATCGGCGTTTCACCCGGATCGAGACGGCCCCCCGGCAGTGCCCACTGCGCGGCGTGGCTTCTGAGGCGAGATGTTCTGCGGCACAAGAGGAATGCCGCACCGCCGGCGACATCGATCATATGGCCGTCGAGCTCTTCGGGTATCGGACGGCCGCCGATCCACTCGTGCACGGGAGCGGGATCCACCCGGTCCTCCCCCACCACCGAGTCAACGAGCACCAGCGCCACGGCCGCCTGCCGTTTCGTCGGGTCGGTCACGGTACGGCGGTCGTGGCCGGCCAACCGCACCCTGATCTGTTCGCGCAGGGCGTCGTCATAGGCAATGGTCACCGCTCGACCATATGCCCGCCGACGCGCCGCATTGATGACGGTTTCGTCAGAAAGTATTGACCGAAACAGGTCTAGCGTGTGACGATTTCGTCAGAACTATCGGAGGAGGCCGTGGCATGGGTCAGGGCCCGATCGGTGTGGCGGTCTATCGCGACAACATCTATGCCACCGAGGCCCTGCTCAACCCCTATCCGCATTACCGGCGGCTGCGCCGGCTGGGCCCCGTGGTGTGGCTGCGCCGCCACCGCGTCTACGCGCTGCCGCGCTATGCCGAGTGCAAAGCCACCCTGCGCAACGATGGACTGTTCATCTCCGGCAACGGAGTTGCGCTCAATCCGCTGAGCAACCGACTCTCCCGCGGCACCACGCTCAACAGCGACGGTGCCGAACATGACGAGCGCCGCAAATTGCTTGCTCATCGCCTGCTCCCCAGGGCGCTGCGCTCGGTGGGGCAGACGATCGACGAACAGGCCGCCGTCGTGGTCGAGGGCGCTCTACGTCGCGGCACCGTCGACGCGGTCGCCGATCTCGCCACCGCGCTGCCGCTGGCGCTCGTTCCCGATCTCGTCGGCTGGCCGCGCGACGAGCGTCGGCATCTGATCACCTGGGGCGGCGCCACCTTCGACATCCTGGGCCCGTTGAATTGGCGAGCCGTCAAAGCTTTTCCACGCAGTCTGCAGATGCTGATGTTCGCACACCGGGTGGTCCGTAACCGCTCCGTGCTGGACGGGAGCATGGCGCACGAACTGCTGTGCGCGGCCGACGAGGGAAAGCTCACCCACGCGGAATGCCCGAAGCTGATGGTTGACTACATCGCGCCTTCGCTGGACACCACGATCAGCGCTATCTCCAATGCCGTGTACCTGCTCGCGACCCATCCCGAGCAGTGGCGGTTGCTCCGGGACGATCCCTCGTTGATCCCGAATGCCGTCAACGAGGTCATTCGCTATGAATCCCCACTGCGGGCCTTCGCCCGCCAGGTGCACGACGACACCGAAATCGCCGGCACGCCGATTCCCCGCGGCGCGCGGGTGCTGATTCTGTACGCGTCGGCCAACCGGGACGAGGACGAATGGGACCGCCCGCAGACCTTCGACATTCTGCGCGACGCCGGTCGTCAGATCGGCTTCGGCAACGGCACCCACGCGTGCGCCGGTCAGGGACTGGCCCGCATGGAAACGGCGGCCATCCTGCGCGCTCTGGTGGAACGCGTCGGCCGGATGCGGGTGACGGCGCAGCCGTCCTGGGCCGTCAACAACATCATCCGCCGACACCAGCGCCTGCCGATCGAACTCGTCGCCGCCTGAGCAGGAGTGACTGGAACCACATAGTTAGCCCACTAACTAATAGGGTACGATCAGACTTGTCGGCGCCGGACTAGGCTTCGATTCGAATCGTCTAGGAGCGATCATGTCCAACGCTCGCCCGAATTTCTGGCAGTACATCGGCTACTCCTACGGCCGGTGTCTGCCCGACACGATGCGCGACTGGGTGTCGCGCGATCTCGCCGGTCCCGGAGCCATCCGCCGGCACCTGATCCGGATGGCGATCCCCGCGGCAGTGGTGCTGGCACCGCTGTGGTTGCTGCCGGCATCGCTGTACGTGCACTCGGAGATGACGGCGCCCATCTTCATCTGGGTCCTGCTGATGGCGCTGGCCCTGAACAAGGTGTGGCGCCGCCACCGCCTGGCTCAGCACGGGCTGGACCCGGGCCTGGTCGACGTCATCAAGCGACAGAAGCAGGCTCACATCCACGAGGACTACGCCCGTCGCTACGGGCCACGTCCGGAATCGGCGAAGTGGCAGGACAACAGCAGCCCGTTCTAGGACTTAGGACTGAAACGGTTACCGCAGTCCGCTCACCTTGAAGGAACGATGACGCCATGCGTACGGGAGTCAGCGACGAACTCGACCCGCTGTCGTTGGAACGGCAGGTCTGCTTCGCGCTCGCCGTCACCAACCGCGCGGTGCTGGCGGTATACCGGCCTCTGCTCGAACCGCTGGGCCTGACCCATCCGCAGTATCTGGTGATGCTGGCCCTGTGGGACAACGCCAAAGGTAAGTCCGGCGGCAATCCGCTGTCGGTGAAAGACATCGCCACGCTCCTGCAGATGGATTCGGCCACCCTGTCGCCCATGCTCAAACGTCTGGAGTCGCAGCAACTGATCACCCGAACACGCAGCGCCGCCGACGAGCGAACCACCCACATCACCCTGACGCCGCAGGGCCGCAGCCTTCGCCGTCAGGCGCTCAGGGTGCCACCCGCGGTGGTCGAACGACTCGGTGTCGAGCTCGCCGAACTGGAGCATTTACGTGAGGTGCTGACCAAGATCAACGCCGCCGCGATAGCGGCTGGCGCGCTGGACGGATAACCAGAAGTGATGGCCGCACACTGACTTTCGGGTGTGAGAAACCAGCACCCGGGTATACCCGCGCTGTGGCCGATCCCTCACCCGCCTCCGACAGCTTGCGCACGTTAGCCGCAGCGCACGGCGTAGCGACCGCCTATCGCAATGAGCGGCGGGAGCCGGTCGAGGTTGATCCCGACGTGGTGATCCGGGTGTTGGGCCTGCTAGATGTCGAGGCCGCCACCGAAGCCGACCGGCGCCGTGAGTTGGCGCGGCTCACCGAGGCCAACCGCGCCGGCGTGCTGCCGCCGACCGTCGCGGTACGCGTGGACGGGCGTTCCAGGCCGCTGCCCGGTGCCGTCGCGCTGGAAGCGGAGGACGGCACCCGCTTCGACGTGCGTGACGAGCTCCCGGGCGATCTGGCGGCAGGCTGGTACCGCGCCGAAACCCGTAATGGTCAGCACGTCACCGTCATCGCAGCGCCCCCGCAGGTACCGTCGACGCCGTCCACGTGGGGTTGGATGCTGCAGCTCTACGCACTGCGATCCGCCCGGTCCTGGGGCATCGGCGATCTGGGTGATCTACGCGAGTTCATCGGCTGGACGGCCACTGAACACCACGCGGGCGCGGTACTGCTGAACCCGCTGCACGCGCCCGGCCCGACCCACCCCGTACAGCCCTCGCCGTACACGCCGTCCAGCCGGCGCTTCGCCAACCCACTGGCGCTGCGCATCGAGGACCTCGAAGCCTATCGTCGCGCCGACCCGGACACCCGCGCGGAGGTGGATGCGCTGCGCGTCTCGCCGGACACCGAGCGAATCGACCACGACCTGGTCTGGGCGGCGAAACGTGCTGCGCTCGAACTGCTGTGGCGGGCCGAGAACCGGCCGAATCCCCTGGACCGGTCACCCGGGCTGGCCGGGCTGCGCGACTGGGCCACCTACTGCGCGCTGGCCGAACGACATGGCGGCCGGTGGAGCCGATGGCCTGCGCCACTGCGCGACGTCAGCGGTCCGGCCGTTGCGGCAGCACGCCGGGAGCTGGCCCCCCGCTTGGCTTTTCACGCCTGGGTGCAGCAACGCTGCGCCGAGCAGCTGATCGCCGTGCGGGCCGCCGCACGCGACGCCGGCATGGCGTTGGGCGTATTGCACGATCTCGCGGTGGGCGTGGACGCCGACGGCGCCGACGCGTGGGCGCTGGCCGACGTGCTGGCCCCTGGTGTGAGCATCGGTGCGCCGCCGGACAACTTCACCCCGCGAGGGCAGGACTGGGGATTGCCGCCCTGGCGGCCGGACCGGCTGGCCGCCACCGGCTATGCGGCACTGCGAGACATGTTGCGAGCCGTGCTCATTCACGCCGACGGCCTTCGGATCGACCATGTGGCCGGATTGTGGCGGCTGTGGTGGATCCCGCCGGGAGACGGTCCGGATCGCGGCACGTACGTGCACTACGACGCCGACGTGATGCTGGCAGTGCTGGCGCTGGAGGCACACCGGGCGCAGGCCACGGTCGTCGGTGAAGACCTGGGCACCGTCGAACCCGAAGTCACCGAGGCGCTGGCCGACAACGGGATGCTGGGTTGTGCGGTGTCATGGTTCACCCGTGATCAGTCGGTCCCCGGGGAGCCGTTGCTGGTGCCGGCGAAATGGCCCGCACGGGCGGCCGCCAGCCTGTCGACCCACGACCTGCCGACGGCCGCAGGGTTCCTGCGCGGCGAGCATGTCCGGGCCCGCGCTGCCCTGGGGCTGCTCAACGACGTGCCGGCCGAACAAGCCGCGGCCGCGCGGGAACGCGGAGAATGGCTGGCGCTGTTGCGATCCGAGCGGCTGCTACCACCGGATGAAGCCGAGCCTGACGA
This sequence comes from Mycobacterium sp. ML4, assembly GCF_054515735.1. Taxonomy (NCBI): domain Bacteria; kingdom Bacillati; phylum Actinomycetota; class Actinomycetes; order Mycobacteriales; family Mycobacteriaceae; genus Mycobacterium; species Mycobacterium sp. ML4. The sequence continues at coordinate 286,619 of NZ_JBTNSY010000001.1, read as the reverse complement.
AGCGGTGATCATCGCCGCCATGCACCGCCTGCTGGCGGCGACGCCGAGCCGACTCAAGCTCATCTCACCCTACGACGTGCTGGCTGAGGTCCGACAGCCCAACTTGCCGGGCACCATTGACGAGTATCCGAACTGGCGGCTGCCGCTTCCGGAGACGTTGGAGCAACTGCGCGCCGACCCGCGGGTTGCCGAGATCACCGCCCTGTTTCGCCGAAGTCACGCGTGACGAAGCACCAATAGCTCGCCGGTCAGCGTCCCGTCCTCCAGTAGCTCTCCGATTTGTGAGCTCTGCCGCTCGGCGAGCTGCCAAGCCTCGGTGTGGCCATGGCGTGCGCTGAGCTCCTTCGTCACGGCATCCATCCGCGCATTCCATTGGTCCGGAATGGCCGGCAGCTCCGCGGTTCTCAGCCAGTGATCGACACGCAGCGACGCCTGGTCCACCAAAGCCCGTAATCGGTCCGGCGACGGAAAATGATTGGCGTCAAGCTGTTCTTCCGGCAATTCGCGTTGTGCCACGAACGCCAGCAATCCAATTCGCCCGCCGCGTCGCACGGTGCGGTGCAGTTCCTCGAGCAGCGCAAGCTGATCCGGGGTGGTGCACAAAACCCCCAGCGACCACGCGGCATCGCACGCTGCATCCGCCAGCGGGAGTTTCGAGCCCAACGCGCGTACCACCGGATACCCGAACAAACGTCTTGCGGCACGGCAGGCGCCGGCCTCGGGCTCGACGAGCACGGGGCGCACGTGACGGGATTGCGCCGCGTACGCGGCCGGGCCCCCGACACCGGCTCCGCAGTCCAGAAACAGCGCGCCGGGCTCGATCTTCATCTGCGCCATCAGCCAGTCCAGCGCGGCCGGACTACCGCTGCCCCGGCACCCCGCGGGCACCCGGTATTCGGGACCCAGATCGGCCGCCACTTGCGCGGTCCACTCTGCGACCGTGTCGAACTCCGCCTGCATCGCTTCGGTCACGAAACCTCCTCCCGGAGACGCCGGCCCACTTCCGCTTTGATTTCGGCCCCGACCCGCGCACCGGATGCCGAAGCCAGGCCGGAGACGTTGACTCCCTCGACGCCGTCGATCGACAACAACGCCCGCGCCTCACTGACGGCGGCCGAGATCCCGGCCGCAATCGGATCCGCGGCGCTCAAGACCTCCTCGATAACTGCCGGATCCAGTTCCAGGCCGGGTAAGCCCTGCAGTACCGCCGCCGACACGCTGTCGGTGAATACCGCGGCAGCAGCGATCACCGGGATCGACAACCCCTGCGCCCGAGCCGCTTTCATGAACTCACCGATCATGTCGGGAAACGGCACATGATTAAGCACCGCTACTCCAGCGCCGGCTCGCTGCTTTTCGACCAGCCGCACGGGCCGGGCATGGACGGGCGGAGCCGTGGGAGTTTCGGGCACCGCCGGCACCACACCGAACGACGAGGCCAGTGCCACCAGACGCGGCCCGTCCAGGTCGAAAGTCTGGGTGACATCCGGGCGGACGTCGTAGCCGCGTCCGTCACCGGTGACGCACAGCACCGTGCGGACCCCGACGCTGCGCAGCCCGCGCAGTTCCTGCTCGAGTACCACGCGATTGCGATCTCGGCAGGACAACGTGATCCACGGCGTCACCCCTGCGTCAAGCAGCAACGTTCCCATCAGGGTGGGCGGAAAGTCGGGTTTGTTCTGATGCTCGCCGACCAACACGGCGTCACACGACGACGCCAGCACGGCAGCGGTCGCGGCAACGTCGCCGCGGTCAAAGGGCGTGCAGCTGAAATCGGTCAGGACCAACGGAACCGCAGCGACCGGCCGGCGCGCCGGCGACGGACCGGACCACGGCACCGCGTCGTCGAATACACACGGCCCGGAACGCATTTCGCACTGACCGTCGGGCCGCACGCCACCGCAGGGCCCGAACTCCATCCGCTTTGGACAACCGGTCGCCATCGCGATCTCGCCCAAGGCCGCACTCAGTCGCTGTCCAGCGTGCCGCTAACCGGTTGAGCGGTAACGTGATCCATCGGCGGCGCGGCTCCATGGCCCATATCGCGGTGGGCGACTGCGGTTGCCAGCGCAGTTCCATTACGGATCGTTGCGAGAATGTCCACCTCGTCGTTGACCGTGAAGGGGCTTCCGGCCCGGGTGATGACGGCGGTTTCCGGCGTGACCAGGTAGGTGCGGGTAATCCCGTCGCGACTGCGCGCGGTGATCGAGTCGGCCGAGACTGCGATCAGCGTCCCCTCTTGGCTCACCGTTTGTTCGGCCGCCGGTGGCTGGTGTCCCGAACCGGCCGCATTCACCGCTAACGCGGCAATTCCCGCGGCCACAATCATGGAGCCGAAAACGATGGTGCACGCCGCGACGACTATGCCTGCCATCAGCCCACGCCCGCCCTGTGCGGATTTGCCGGCGAGCGACTGACGTCGCTTTGCCGACTCGCTCAGGCAGTGTTTGGCGGTCATCTTCGGCTTCCTTTTCCGGCAGTCCTCGACCGCCGCGCGCTGGCGCGTCTCGTCCTACGCCGTCGCTGTCGGATTTACCCGAAGCGTTGCGCCGGTAAACCGCTGCGCAGCCAGTTCACTCGAGAACGAAGACCGGTATCTGCCGGGTCGTCTTCGTCTGGTACTCGGCGTACGGCGGGTAGGCGTCGACCGCACGCTGCCACCACTCCTCCCGCTCGGAGCCCTCGAGCTCGCGCGCGGTGCGGGAAACGACTTCCGAACCGTCCTGAACGGTCACCGCCGGATTCGCCTTGACGTTGAAGTACCACGACGGGTGGTCGGGTGCGCCTCCCTTGGATGCGACGATGGCATAGCGCCCGTCATGCTCGACACGCATCAGCGGTACGTAGCGCTTCTTGCCCGACTTCGCGCCGGTCATGGTCAACAGAACGACGGGTTTATCGAAAATCTCTACCCCGTCGGTCGTACCCTGCCGCAGAATCCGTTCGGTCTGCTCGCGCACCCAGTCCGTGGGGCTCAGTTCAATCGAATCAGCCATACCGATGCCCAACGCTTCTCAGTGGTCCGTCCATTCCCCGCCTCCGTCCGCGTAGTGTGCGCTTTCCCGCGAATAAAATTATCCGACGGCTTGTGAAACCGTTTTCGCATGCGGGATGGCCGTCGCGCTGGATGATCGGCCGCATCGGGAATACCCTTTCTCAGGGAAGTGCCCACAATTTCTGGGCCAGCGACCACAATCGCGAACAGCGCGCACGCAGACACGGCGGCGCCCTACCGCTTCCCGACATCACGGGATTGGTTCGAACGGGAAGCCGGCTGGTCCGTCGGCCCCGACGGCGCCGGGTGCGCCGAACCAAGTGGTGAGTGCGTCGGCGAGGCCGTGAAACGGGTAATCGCCCGCCCAAGCGACATGTCCGTCGGGCCGGATCAACACGGCACCCGCAGCGGCAACCGCGCCGACCACTGGAAGATTCCAGGCACCGCCGGCTTGCGCGTCCGCCAGCCGCACCCGATCGATCCACCCTCCGACGTCGACGCCGCCGGGATCGCCGAGGTTGAGCAGTACCGGTTGGGCCCGGTGCAGCAGTTGGTAGACCCGCACCGGCCCTGCGGCGCCGATCAGGTCAAGATCAGGCATGCGTCGCCCCAGCAGCGGATGCCCGCCTCCGAGGTCGTAGCGGATGTCCAAGCCAGACATCATGGCGGCAAATCGTTTCCGGGGTTCGTCCATGCCGAGCAATCGGGCGGTGATGGTATGGAGCGCCCTGGTCCGGTCATCAGCGCGCAGCAGCGCCATCTGGGCCATCGCGTTGCGCAACACCCGTGCGGCGACCGGGTGCCGTTCGGTGTGGTAGGTGTCCAGCAGGCAAGCGGGCGACGTCCGGTTTACCACCGCGGCGAGCTTCCATCCCAGGTTCACCGCATCCTGGATTCCGGTATTGAGCCCCTGGCCGCCGATCGGATGATGCACATGCGCCGCGTCGCCGGCCAGCAGCACCCGCCGCTCACGATACGCGGCGGCCTGTCGGGCGGCATCGGTGAAACGGGAAATCCAAGTGGGACTGTGGATTCCGTAATCCGTCCGATATACCTCGAACAGCGCCCGGCTCAGATCATCCAGGGTAGGTTCGCCGGCCGGTCCGAGGTGGCGCTCGGTCACCATCACCCGCACCTTTCGATCGTCACCCGTCACGCTGAGCGCATGCACACCGAGGGCGTCGTGGCGGATGCCCCATTCCGGCTCTTCGCCTGCATCACAACCGATTTCCACTTCCGCCAGGAGATAGCTGGTCGTCGGCTGCCAGCCCTCGAAGGCAATGCCGGCCGCTCTGCGGACCACGCTGCGGCCGCCGTCGCAACCCACCAGGTATTCGGTGAAAAGGGACTGACCGCCGACGACGTCGACGACCACACCGGTGTCGTCTTGGGCGATACCGCTGACCTCCCGGCCGCGATAGATGCGCACCCCGAGCTCTTCTGCCCATTCGGCCAAGGTTTGCTCGATATGACTCTGCCACAACGCAAGTCCGTAAGGGTGCCGGGTGGGAAAGTCTCCGATGTCGAGCCGGATCTGGGCGAAACCGGCCAACTGGCACACCTGGCCCTGCTGGATGAACCGGTCGGCGACGCCGCGCTGGTCGAGAATTTCGATGGTGCGCGAGTGCAGGCCGCCCGCACGTGCGCCGACCAGGGCCTGGTCACTGCGACGCTCGATGACGGCGACATCGATTCCGGCCAGCGCCAATTCGGCTGACAGCATCAGACCAGTGGGGCCGGCGCCGACGATGACTACGGCATGCTGGAATTCCACACTTCCCCTCGTTCCGCTGAGTTTTGGCTTAGCTCAGCGATTTTGCGGCATGACCGGGGTCTTGCCGCAAGCCCCCCGGTGCGGTATAGGTTGAAGACGGGAGGGGATTACCGCGATCCGAACCGAAGCGAAACCTCGAGCACGGTGTGGAGCGGATATGCGTCAACCATGGATTCCTTGACGTACTCGGCCAGCTGCTCGCCCTCCCCGGCAGCCACCTCGAACACCAACTCTTCGCCGGCCTGTGCCACCATCCGGGACCGCAGTCCGCCCGCTGCGATCGCCTGGTCGACGGCGATCATCGCGAGCTTCATGATGTCGGCGGCACTTCCCTGAACGGCCATCGCCACCGCGGCGCGTTCTGCCGCCGCGCGAACCGCGCCGCTGTTGCCGGCCAGATCGGGCAGGTACTGCCGGCGGCCTAACAGGGTGCTCGCGAATCCATGCGCTTGCGCCTCGTCGACCAGACCGCGCAAGTCCGTTGCGCCCGCGCCCAGATGTTCGGCGATCTGCTCCTCAAGCCGGCGGTACCCGGCGAACATCAACTCTGCGTAGCCGTGTCCCGGGACCAAAGCATCACGTAACTCCGGCGCGGCAGGCAGGTCGGGATCTGCCCATGCCGGCATTCCGGTGGCGGTGCCGAACTGGTGGTAGGCGGGGTGGATTCGCCCATCGGATGAGATCGACTTCGGCACGTCGGTATGCGAGAGCAGCGCCTGGTTCACCGCGACACCCGTGGCCTCCAGCCGGGTCAGTACCCGTTGGGCGGGCAGCTCCAGCCGGTGTAACAGCGCCGAGGAGTCGATACGCGCCAGTTCCTCATCGAGGACATCGGCGAGATCAAGTAGCGCGCACGTTTTCAGGATCAGCGCCGCAGCTGCGTCGTCATCGCGCATCGGTGCAACCACCTTCGCGGGCAGGGCGCAGCGCATGTGACGGATCAGCAGATCGTTGAGCCCCCCGGTCTCCCGGTCGGGAACCAGCAGATGTGCCGCCAGCACCGTGTCCGAGGTGACGCCGCGCAGCGTCCAGCCGCACCCACCTAGCGCGTGCATCGCCGACTTTGCGTCGTGCACCGCCTTGGGCGGCCCGGGATCGGCCAGCCAGGACACCAGAGCCGCTTCGTCGTCGGGTGTCAGCTCCGCTACCTCGACGTACCGGCCCTCACCGTCTGCGGCGACAATCGCCAACGCGACGGCCTTGCCGGTGTAGTCCGGCGTGCTGACGACGACGCTCAGGCCGAATCGATTGCCTAGACTGTGCTCGGACAGCCAGACCGCCAGCTCACCGGCACGCAACGTCCGTCCACGCACGTCGAATCCGTTCGACACACTGTTCATCCTTGGCCATGATTGGCGAGCGAGGGCGACGGGGTACCAGTAGCCCCGACGGTCCATACCGACGACGAAAGATGCACCACGATGAAGGCAACGGTTACTCCCGAAGCCGAAAAGGCGATCACCGAGATCGCCCAACGTCACGGACTGTCCCGCGAGGCGGTCCTGGCGATGTTGTTCGCCCTACAAACCGGCGGCGGCTCCATGGCACAGTTCTCGATCCCCGAACTCGGCGGTACCGGGCAGTGGATGCGGGGCGGCATGACGATGGTTGGCGACATGTTCGACAACGCGCTCAAGGCGCGCGTCGACGCGTTGTGCGATGAGCTATCCCGGTTGCTTGCCGCCACCACGGTATTCGCACCATCGGCCTCCGGTCCCCGGAGTGGGTACACGGCCACCAATTGGTGGCCGGCGGACCTGGGCGTCCCCAGCTCGTCCGGCGGTCAGAATGAGACGCGCTACGCAATATTTCCCGGCACCCGGCGGCTGGCCATCCAGGTCAACGGAGCCGTGCGGGTTTTCGACACCGGAGAACACATGATCGGGGGCGTCCAACAGCAGCAGTCCGGTGGTGCCGGCACCGTGACATTCACCAGCCAGTTCGGCACCTTCGACCTGTCGAGCCTGCGCGAACTCGGGGCGCAGCAGGTTGCCGAAACTCCTGCGGCCGCTCCGGCGCCAGGGCAATCAGGGTCTGGCGACGCCGGGGCCGTCGTCGCCACGATCGAATCGCTCGCCGGACTACATGAGCGGGGCATTCTTTCGGACGAGGAGTTCGCCGCCAAGAAGGCTGAGCTGCTCGGTCGGCTCTGACATCGGCACGCACCGGTAGCGCGCACCGGTTGCCGGTTGTTCCACCGGCTCGGCGATGAGGGCCTCAGGAGAACAGCGTGGTTCCTTGCCAAGAAAAGACCCGCCAGGTTGAAGCCGGCATTTTCCAGCCCTGACACAAAGCTGTTGGTGGCCAAGGGCAGTGTGCCCTGATTGCCGAAGCCCGACAGACCGGAGCCCAAATTCGAGAAGCCCGAGGAGAACTGGCCGAAGACGGCGTAGCCCGAATCGCCGAAGAGCTCCCAACGGATTCACGTGTACTGTCTGGTACATCAATGTGCCCTCTTGCCCGTCAGGGCCGGCGACTATTGCGCGTAGCGCGCGAAGCTCGGGCGTACGACGGGTAAGCAGCCGTTGGGCATAGCCGCGAATACGCGATTCGCTTCGCACATTTGAAGCGATCTTGCACGCCGAAGTCAGTGCTCGTTGAAGTCCGCACTTGGTCCGCGGTCTGGACGATTATCTCTTGGGGCGCTCGGCCGTCGGCGCAGCCCAGCGACGAAGCTCGGCGATTGCGATGCCCATCGTGTCACGGAGTACGGTTCGATCATCACGGACACGCGCCAGGAGCATTCCGCCTTGCAGTGACGCGATCACCATCGCCGCCAAGCGGCGTGGCTGGGCGTTTTTCACCAGCTCTCCGCGATCTTTCATGGCCTGAAGGCCGCTTGCCAGCGGATCTTCCCAACGCCGGAAGGCGGCGTCCAAACACGGGCGAAACGCAGCGTCATTCTTCAGCTCCGCAGCGATGGTGCCCAGCGGACAGGCGAATGGTCCACCGGGGGCTTCGTGCATTTTCAAGATGTGGGCGGCCCATCGCTCGATGCCCTCCCACGAGTCGGTGTGATCGAGCAGGGGATGCTGGTTTTGCAGCACAATCTCCAGTTGACGCTCGATGACGGCCGCAACCAAGTCGCTCTTGCTTTCGAAATAGTGGTACAGCTGGCTCTTGCCTGACCCGGCAGCGGCGAGGACGTCATCGAGACTGGTGCTGCTCACCCCCTGCTGATACATCAATGTGGCTGCCGCATCGACGATCACGGCCCGGCTGCGTTTGCCCCGCGCGGTCACCGGCTCTCGCAGGCGAGAAAGCGCTGGCTCAGCGGTAGACACCACTTCAGCTTAGGAGTACCGCGAAGTAAACGAAGCCTTGCCACCGAGTGACGCACCGCCGGCGCAGTGCGGCGCGAAGCCGACTGTCCGGGGAATGACAGGCCGCGTGCTCGAACAAGTCCAGCTACGTGGTGTAACGCGAGAGCTGTTGGCGGTGACTACACCGTACCCGTCACGCAACATGCGCCGTGGTGTTCTGAATGGATCGACTTAACAGAGGAAACGAATCATGAGCAACCTGCCCCTGGTGACCGACGCAACGGCCACCCCCGACCAAGCATCGGCGTTGTCCGCGGTCAAGCTGGCCTTGGGCGCGGTGCCCAATTTGACGCGGGTGATGGCGCACAGCCCGGCCTTGCTGCGCGGCTATTTGGGATTAGCCGGCAGCCTGGATCACGGCGGCACCTTGCCGCGGTCCACTCGCGAACGGTTGGCCATCGCGATCGCCCAGTCCAACACGTGCGCCTACTGCCTGTCGGCGCACACCTATCTGGGGCTCAAGGTCGCCGGGCTGAGCGCAGATCAGGTCGCCGCGGCACGCAAAGGCGACGCCGACGATGCCAAGACAGCGGCTCTGTTGACTTTCGCTGTCACCGTCAACGAGCGGCGCGGACAGATCGAGGACTCCGCGCTCGCGGCGGTGCGCCGCGCCGGTGCCAGCGACAGCGAGATCGCCGAAGTGATCGGCCACGTCGGGCTCAATGTGCTCACCAACTACTTCAATAACGTCGCACACACGGAGATTGACTTCCCCAAGATCTCGGTGTGATCGTCGCTCGGGCTTGGGGGAAGCCGTTGACCGAGCTTCCCCAAGCCCGCGATCTTGCCAGCGGATGGCTGGTGTCGCGCTCAGGAGATGCCGTTGCTCCGAACCGGAGTGGCGTGGCGAAACCACGGCCCGCATCGGACACCCTCAAGCGGGATGTGAAACCGCGGCAACGGGCATGGAATTGAGTTGAGCTCAACCCTGCTTCAGGCTGTGGGAGATGGGGGTCAACACACCGGTTGGCGGCGGACGCCCGTTGTCGGTCCGAGCTGCCGCGGCCTATGACTGGTTGTTGAGTGCGGCGCGCCAAGACATGGCCGAGGTCGGCGACGTCGAGATTGCCGCGGTGCCCCCGGCGATCTGCTTACCCCGACGACGGCTTCTGCCCGATACCGTGTCCCCGGGCAGGCTTCTCGGCGGCCACGATATGGGCGATCGACGGATTCACCGCGATCAACGGCGCCACCGCGGTGCAGCCAGGCAGCCACCGCTGGCCCGATGACCGCCCAGTGCAACGAAACCCACAGCGTGCGCATGAGGGAAGTCAGACGGCCGAAGTCACCTGTCGGTTGGTGCTTGCGCCGACACGGCCGAGCGAGTCCCGTCAAAGCCGCGTGATACGAAAGTTGCCAGCGCATGCGGGGCGGACGGCGCTCAGGGACGACTGCCGTCTTGCTCGCCATCCGCGGCGAGGGTGTTGCCCAGCGTGGTGGGGACAGGCGGCGGGTCGCTCAACACGACCCGCACCGCGAAACACACGGCGCTCACTAGGTAAAAACCGGCGGTCAGCAGCAGCCAGCGCGACAGGTAGGGAGCCTGAGTCAGCCCGGTCGCCATCTGATAGGTCGCTGCGCCCTGCTCGATGATGCCGGGCAGGAACAGGATCAACACCAAACCGGTGGCCATCGCGGGAATGCGCAGATAGTTGACGATCGGGACAGCACGCACCGACAGGTGGCGAACGCCACCGTTGGGCTGCGATCCGGTGGGGATGAGGCGTTCGGCGAACGCGTACAACGGAAACAGAACCAGGTCATGGGCGATGATGGCGACAACAAACCAGACCGCGATCGACTGCCACCACACCCTCGGGTTGAACAGTTCATCGACACCAACGGTGACCACTACATAACCGCCAAGCGCCAGAGCCACGAGCAGCACGATCAGGTGCAGCAGTCGCTCACCGTAGAGTCGCTGTCCCCACGCAATGAGGCGCTGCATCACCGCTCCCGAAACTCGATGGACGACACCCATTTTGTGCAGTGCACACCGGGCAGCGCCGGAACGATGATCCGAGCCGGATACCCATGGTCAAGCGACAGGTCGGCGCCGTTGACTTGAAACGCCAGCAGGGAGTCGGGGTTCAAAATCTGATTGCTCTGCAGCACAGCATGATTGAAGCTTCCGAAGCGTTCCAGCGAGGACACCACCGCGTAACCGGGCTGTGGACGGCCGGCCGCGGCGGCCAGATCGGCCAGCCGGATCCCCGTCCAGGTCTGCGTTGTCGACCACCCTTCGACGCAGGCGATCGGCAGGTCCACGCTGTGGTGGGGCATCGACGCCAGTTGCTCACGGTCCAGCGCCAGCGGCCGGGTGCCGCCGAGCAGTCGTAAAGACCAGGCTGAGCCGGTGAGCGTGGAGTCGATCCGCGCCGCCACGGCAGTGCGGTTGATTTGAAAATCGTTGGGACCCGTGCCGTAGCTGCGTCCCCGCGGCAGCAGAACGGCCGCCCGACGCGTGAGCCCACCAAGGGTTTGGCCGGCGGTGAGCACCGCGACCAGTGCGCTGGCACCGCCCACAACGGCGAGCATCCCGCGGCGGCTCAGGGTGGGCGGGTCTGGATCGCGGGCCACCAAACCGTTTTTGTCGAGAGGTTCGGCGACGGTGTCGGCCGTCGACGTTGTCAGAACCTCGCGGATCGACCGCGAGCGCAGACCGGTCACCATCTTTGCGAACTTGATGCATACGTGGGCGGTGAAACCGGCGATGAAGATCCAGGCCCCGAAATAGTGCGCGGTGTAGAAACTGAAACCGAAGATGTAGTCGTACTGAATGTTCAGCACACCGGTGACGATCTCGAAGAGGATTCCGCCCACCAGCATGAGCAGTGAGATGCGCTCTAGGAGATCGGCCACCGATCGCGCCGGAGGCCAAGCGAAGAGGCGCGGGATGACCGACCACAGCTTGGCCAGGACGACGGGAATGATGATCAACCCCAGTCCGACGTGCAAGCCCTGCGTCAGCCGATATAGCCAGCTCGGCCGGGTGGGCCAGTCGAACGTGGGCAATTTGAGCAGGCCCACGTCGAACGGGATGGCCTGACCGAATTGGGGTCCGTAGGCGATGTAGGACAGCAAACCGGTCAGAATGACGACGGGAAGTATGACCAGCAGCACCAGCCCGAATACCGACGTCAGCCACGGACCCCGCAACGGACTGCGCCACCGAAGTCGCGACAGACCCGGTGGCCGATGACCTTCCAGGGCCCGCCACAGCGGTGCCGGATAACCGTAGGTCGCCCGCTCGGGCGCGCTCGGCACGACGGGTTGATTGCTCGCCTCAGCCGCACCAAGCGTGGCTGGTGTCGGCGAATCATCGCTTGACGATGGCGATGTCATCATGTGGGGCTCCAGCCTCATCTCGGTTCAGGCGTTGATTGGCGACTACCGCGACCACGTCGAGCCAAAGTGTACCTTCGGGTACAGTCTGCGGCACGACGCCAGCCGGCGCCACCGAAACCATCTCGCTATGCCGCGTGGGCGAACACGGCTTTGCGGGTGCGTAGCAGGCCCGCCAGCATGAGTGTCACGTACGTGTAGGGCATCACCATGACGGGCTGGCCGGTCTCGGCGAAAAACCGTGTCGCCATGACGGCATCGTGAAGCCCGATCCACACCAGGCAGAAAACCAGGAACCACCACGCCCACTGCCGCCCTTCGCGCAGTGCGAAGCGCGATACCACCAGCACGGCGACCGCTGCCGCGGCGACGTTGACGCCCCCGACCGACCCGGACAACTCCACCCACGCCGTCGCGCCCGTGCCCAGAGCGGAGACATCGGAGAAGGAGAAGCCGAGATGTCCCAAACCTGTCCACAGGGGCGAGCCCGCGCGAACCACCCCGACCCACAGCGTCAGCAGGGTCATCAATCCCGCCATGAGTGGGACCAGCCCCGCGGCGAAGGTCAGCCACCACCCCGGCACGGTCGCGGTTGCCGGGTCGGGGTCACCCTGGCCGTGATCGGTCGGCGCGCTAGCAGGAGTCGTTTGGCTGGCCATGGACGTGCCTTTCGTTGAACAAGTAATCCGGGCAGGACCGGCAACCGATCGGTATGAGCCCCATGATTGCCGAACCTCTGTTGAGTGTTTCGCGCCCGGCGATGCGTTACACCCACGTGGCAGCTTCTGTAGCGATCGCAAAAGATGACCGAGCCACAACGGGCACCTGCATCGGTGCCGCTCGCGACTACGGCGTGCCGCAGAATCGTGGTTTTCTGATGTGACCTGCCGACACGATTCGCCGTGCACCGCGTGGGAAGCGCCGACGGACACTTGTACCCTTGAGTACAGTTTGGTTGACTCACGCTGATATCCGCCAGCGGACAGACGTCATCGGGCCTTGCTCGTCAGAGAGGTTCACGGTCTGGATCATGTTGTGGAACATGATTTGTCGATTCCGCTCTGCGCTCGCCCACAGGAGCGAGCGTCAAGCACGGCTGCGACCAACAGTGTCGAGCGCAGGCACGCGGCACAACGCCCGCCGGCGAGCATCGCGTATCGGCACCGATAATCGCGGACGGTCGCGGTGACGCCCGATGAGACAGCGCTGGTAGCCTCCTTGCGCAAAGGTGATCGCGGCGCATTTGAGCAACTGGTTGACACCCACACCGCGGCCATGCTGCGGGTGGCGCGTGGCTACGTGCGAGATCCTGAGACCGCCGAAGAAGTCGTCCAGGACACCTGGATTGCGTTCTTGAAGGGCCTTGGCGGCTTCGAGGGCCGATCGTCACTGCGCAACTGGCTGTTTGCTGTGCTCATCAACGTGGCGAAGGCACGCGGGATGCGAGAACGCCGACATGCCGAGAATCTCATCGCCGCATTCGGCAACCCGAGCGTTGATCCGTCCCGATTCCGCCCGGCAACTGACGACTTGCCCGGCCACTGGAAGGATCCGCCCGCGGCGTTCCCACAAACACCCGAAGGGTCGGTGTTGGCCGACGAGATGATGACGGTCGCCCGGCGGGCGGTGGATGGATTGCCCGGGATGCAACGAGCCGTGGTGACCATGCGCGATATTCTCGGATTCGACTCGGCTGAGGTCTGCGAGCTGTTACAGATCAGCGCGGGCAATCAGCGGGTACTCCTTCATCGTGGCCGGGCAGCGGCCCGCCAGGCGCTCGAGGATTATCTGGGAGGCTGTCGATGAATGACGATCCGGCTGCCAACAACGCCATGGATTGCAACGAGCTCGTTGAATTGATCACCGCCTATCTGGACCAAGACCTGGACCGGGCGACACTAACCCGCTTCGAAGCTCACCTGGAAGAGTGCGTTGGTTGTCGCAACTACCTGGAACAGTTCCGCGTCACCCTGCGCAGCCTTGGGCGCGTGCGCGACGAGCAACTTGACCCCGCTTTCCGCGACCGTCTTCTCAGCGCTTTCCACGACTGGTCGTAGCCTCACCCGTCGAACATCCCGACCTGGGACACTCGCGGCGTCACAGCGCGCGAAACAGCGCGTGACCGGGGCTGCTTCTCGTTAAAGGTGACCCGGGTCACACACAGAGCAACTCCCCTTTAGCGGCCTTCCCCCGGTTTCAGTGCTATCGCGCCCAGCACGAGGAACAGCCCGGCACCGGCGGTCGCGCCGATCAGCGTTGTCTTCGGTGCTCCGGCACGCACGGCAATCAGGGATGCGGCGACGTCGGCCGCGTCGCAGACGAGCCCGGCCTGCAGCACCGCCTTGTGTACACCCGGTTCCGGATGGTGCAAGGCAGCACCGAGAACGAGATCTCGCACGCCAAACAGTCGTGTGACAAGTCCGACGCTGGCGCCGCCGGGCAACTTGCCGAGACCGAACAGCCGCGAGCTGAGTGATGGTGCAGCCCAAGAGATTCCGCCGGCGAACATCCGCATGACGGACATCGTGGTGGCGGCGGGGTGCTGATTGCTGGTCATGGCTGCGGTCATCGAAGGCCCGATCGTTTGTTGTAGTAGTCGCTACAAAACTATCTAACCTGTAGTCGCGACTACAATCAAGGCCTAATGGGACACAAGTACACGCGGGAACAGATCCTCGACGATGCAGTCGAGATGGCGTTGACCGAGGGACTGAGCTCCCTGACCTTCGGTGCACTGGCCAAACACCTCGGCACCAGCGATCGCGTGATCGTCTATTACTTTCCGAGCAAGACCACGCTGGTCACCGACGTCCTACTGGAGGTCGGCAAGAAGCTTCAGCACACCCTCGCGCGCGCACTCACCGAACCGGCTGACGACCACCGGCAGCTGGTCAGGACCGCGTTCAAGGTTTTGGCCCGGGACGAATTCGATCCGCTCTTCGCGGTCTACTTCGAGGTCTGCGGTCTTGCCGCTGCCGGTGTAGCGCCGTACCACGACCTGGCGGCTCCACTGACTGAAGGCTGGATCGTCTGGCTGTCAGAGTTTTTCACCGGGACCGCAAAGCGACGGCGAGCCGAAGCCGAGGCCAGTCTCGCCCTCATCGACGGGTTGCTGTTGTTGCGGCAACTCGCCGGGCCGGCGGCGGACCGCGCCGCCAAAGCCCTGGGCGTGCGGTGAGTCACCTCAGTGACTACCGAATCGGCAGATGCTCAAGCCCGCCGCGGCAGCACTCGCGCAAGTGTGAAGCGCTATCGTCCTAGATTATGCCCGCGTTCGCACCGCCCTCGGCGCGGCGGCGACGCTATACGTTGCACGGCGTAGCGTCATGTCGGTCCGCGAGCTAATCGTCCTGGGCACCGCCAGTCAGGCGCCCACCCGACGCCGCAACCAGAACGGATACCTGTTGCGTTGGGACGGCGAGGGATTGATGTTCGATCCCGGGGAAGGCACCCAGCGGCAGATGCTGCTGGCCGGTGTCGCGATGAGCAGCGTGACGCGACTGTGCCTCAGCCATTTTCACGGTGATCATTGCCTCGGCGTGCCGGGGATCATTCAGCGCCTGTCCCTGGACGAGGCGCAGCACCGGGTGCACGCTTACTTCCCGGCTTCGGGTCAGGAGTATTTCACCCGACTGCATCACGCCTGCATCTTTCATGACCGTGCCGACATAGACGCACAGCCCGTCGCCGTTGACGGACCGATCGCGGCGGGAGAGTTCGGAGTGCTCGAAGCACGACGACTCGAGCACTCCGCCGATGCGATCGGCTATCGGCTGATCGAGCCCGACGGTCGAAGATTTGTACCCGAGTTACTGAAGCGCTTCGGGATCGACGGGCCCGCGGTGGGCGAACTGCATGCGGCAGGCTCCATCGATTGGGGCGGGCGGACGGTCGATTTGTCCGAGGTCAGTGAGGCGCGCCCGGGCCAACGGTTCGCCTTCGTCATGGACACCCGGCTGTGCGATGCGGTTTATGCCCTGGCCGACAATGTGGACCTGCTGGTGATCGAGGCGACGTTTCTGAGTCGGGACTCGGAGCTGGCCGCACGCTACGGACACCTCACGGCGCGACAGGCGGCGCGGGTTGCGGCCGAGTGCGGGGTGCGGCGGCTGGTGCTCACCCATTTCTCGCAGCGCTACACCGGCACCCGGGAACACCATGACGAGGCGGCAGAGGTCTTCGACGGAGACCTTGTCATCGCCGAGGACCTGGCGCGGATACGTGTCCCCGAGCGGCTCTGATCACCGCCGCTCAGCACACAGCTCGTGGTGGTAAAAGCCGTTGCCGCCCAGCCTTTTGGCCTGGTACATCGCGGCATCGGAAGCGGAGATCAGGTCGATCAGAAGAGCTTGGTGCTCGCCGGGTGTCGTCTCGTCCAGACGGGCGCAGGCGGTGCCGATACTGGCCGTCACCCCCACCGTCGAGCCGGCGATCTCAAGGCAGATCTGCTTGGCCAACTGCTCGGCGTTGCAGGCCTCAGAGGTGCCCGCCAGCAGAAATTCCTCGCCTCCGCTTCGGGCCACTACCGCCGCCTGTTCCTCGGCGACGGCCAGCAGCGACTGCGCAACCTGAACCAGGGCGTAGTCGCCGGCCGCGTGACCGCGTCTGTCATTGAGACCCTTGAAGTTGTCCAGGTCGACCACCAATACCACCAGGTGAGCGTCGACTCCGCGGCGGGCCAGCATCATCCCCAGCGCCTTGTGCGCAAACGCGCGCCGGTTCAGCAGGCCGGTCAGCGGGTCGCGATCGGCGCGCGAAAGGTCGCCTGCCAAAGCGCGGACCAGGACTGCGATGGCCAGCGGCAACGCGATGTTGACCTCGACCACCAGCCACAGGTCAACCACCGCGAGGGAGGGATGGCCCGCGTTCGCCAACCGCCCGGCCTCGAAGAGGCCGACGCCGGCGGCCACGGCGAAGTTGTACAGCACGAAGCCGGTCGTGTGGAAGAACGCCATGTACGCACCGAATGTGGCGAATGCGATGCACCCGATCAGCGCCGCCAGGGGCTTCGGATGCGCAAGACAGGCCAACGCGACCGCGATGTTGCACGTCAGGGCGAAGGCTACCGACTGCGCCCGGGTCGGCCACCGCCAAACCCACAGCAGGGCTCCGGCTGTTCCACCCGCTACGGCAGCCCAGGTCATGGCGACAGGCAACGCACCACGCGGGC
The DNA here is from genome assembly GCF_054515735.1 of Mycobacterium sp. ML4. Lineage (NCBI taxonomy): Bacteria > Bacillati > Actinomycetota > Actinomycetes > Mycobacteriales > Mycobacteriaceae > Mycobacterium > Mycobacterium sp. ML4. The sequence goes on along the minus strand of NZ_JBTNSY010000001.1, from coordinate 270,012 downwards.
CATCCGAGCCGGCCAATAGCACCAGCAGACACAACACCAACGATGTCGAAATAAAGGCCATCAGAACCCGGGTGGTGCCGCTGATGCCTCGCGCAGCCAGGTAGCCGGAGAGCCAGTCAAACTGATCCGTCCGCTGCCAGCGGCTGAAGATCCCAGGTCGACGCTTAATTGCTACCACCGATATCAAAGTCGAAGTGCCGGCCCGCCACATGCCCTTACCCCGGGGCCGAACACGCAGATTATTGCTGATACCCGTTGCGTTGGCGACCATTCGGAGCTTCAAATACTGATGGTCCGGTGATTGCCATTCGACCGTACTTTAGGTACCCACCGCGCCGTCGGGTGAATTGCACCGCACCCGTTCCGAGCCGCCGACAAAATGGGCCGGCCGCATCGGCGATGGGTCGTCCGACGACAGCCGCATGTCGGGGACAGCTCCTGGCGCGTCAATTGGTTGCCAGGCACTAATAAGTCCCGAATCCGCCGGGTGATTGTCGGGATAACGGTCGATGCGGAAATGCTCGGGATCGCCGAATACCTTCTCGCCGAAGTTCGCGGATTCGACGAGCAACATGAGCCGGGGTATTCGCGGGCGTCCCGCTTTTCCGAGGACGACAGGTAGCCGCTCCCTAGAGGGGGGCGACCCGGTCGGACCACGGCGCCGCCTGTTCCAGTTGCGCCGCTAAGCGGATCAACAGGGATTCGCCTCCCAGCGGTGCTACGAACTGGACGCCGAGCGGCAGGGAGTCGGCGGTCCAGTGCAGCGGTAGCGAGATTGCCGGGCGACCGGTCAGGTTGGCCAATTGGGTGTAGGGCACCCAGCCCAGGTTCTTCTCCACGAGGTCGTCGACGATCTTGGTGTGGCGCAGCAGGCCGGCGGTGCGCGTCTTGATCAACGCGTCGGATGCCCGCTGCAGCACGGCCGGTAGGTCGAACTCGCCGATCTTCGGCGGCGGCGTCGCCAGAGTCGGAGTCAGCAGCAGGTCGTACGACTCGAAGAAGCTGCTCAACCGAAGGGTGTGCTGGTGGCGGCGTTCAACGGCGTCCACATAAGCGATGCTGCTGGTGGCCCGACCCACTGCCGACATGATCAGCGTGTCGCGCTCGAATGACTCGTTGCCCGCACCGGTCAGGCGCTTGGCTTGGTCGACGTCCCAGGCGAGGTGGACAAACCAGGTGAGCAGGAAATCCCGGGCGAGTGCGGCGTCGTCGTACGGGGCCTGCGCCAGTTCCTCGACGTGGTGTCCTAGCCCGGTCAAGATCCGCACCGTCGCTTCGACGGCAGCGACGGCTTCCGGGTGCGGATCGGGGGTGATCGCCGATGGCACCCGCACACCGATCCGAAGCTTGCCCGGGTCCTGCGCCACCGCCGACGTGAAGGGCGCGGCGGGCAGGGCAGGCAGGTAGGGCCCGGACGGCTCGCCTCCGCAGATGACGTCCAGCATCGCGGCGGTGTCGCGGACGGTTCGTGACACGACGCCCTGCACCGCCGCCCCGTGCATCGATTCGCTGGTCGTCGGGCCCATCGGGGTGAGCCCGCGCCCCGGTTTGAGACCGACCAGGCCACAGCAGGCCGCCGGGATGCGGATCGACCCACCGCCATCGTTGGCGCCCGCGCACGGCACGATGCCGGCGGCAACGGCTGCGGCTGACCCTCCGGAGGATCCGCCCGGTGTTCGCTGCAGGTCCCACGGGTTGCGCGCCGGGCCCCACGCCTCCGATTCGGTGATCCCCTTCGCGCCGAACTCCGGAAGGTTGGTCTTGCCGAAGATGACCAGCCCGGCGTCGATCCACCGCTGCACGATGGTCGAGTGCTCGGCGACGGGCTCCGACATCAGGGCGCGGGACCCTTGCGAGCTGGGCAGGCCCGCGTAGTCCTGGGCGAGGTCCTTGATCAGGAAAGGGACGCCGGCGAACGGGCCTTCCAGCTGGTCCTGGGGGGAGGCCGGCACCTCGCGCACGATCGAGTTGATCCGGGGGTTGACCGCCGCGGCCCGATCCCGGGCGAGCGTGAGCAGCTCGGCCGCGGATACCTCCTTGTTAGCGACCAGCTTCGCCAATCCGGTGGCATCGTAGGTCCGGTACTCGTCGAAGTTCATGATCTGACCGTAGGTCCCGCAGTCGCCTTTCGGCTAAGCCTTGTTTCGGAATATTCGATACCGGCGATCCCGAGTGCATGGATCCCCAGCAGCGAGACGAAGACGCCCCGGCGTCGGTGCCCGAGGACGCGCGCGAGACGACCCCGGCGCAGCGCGTGGAGGAAGAACGACTGGAACACCGGGACGATGATCCCGACGCGCCCGCTTCGCGGCAATCGAACGACGAGATCGCCGACGAAAGCACACGCTAGGCGCTCAGAGACAGCGTCCGGCCGGCACCGCGGCCCGGTAACGACCGTTGCCGATCTCGGCCAGGAGTGTTGCGGTGCCGATTCTTCCGTCATCACCGGCCAGCACCGCCCGGCGAACGACTTCGCGGATGTCGCTACCGCTGGTGAGAGTCATCGCCTTGTCGTGGTTGTGGGTGGGCGGCAGCGGTCGACGATCGCAGCTGACCGAGCGGGTGGTCAGCTGGTTCTCGGGGCGAGTCGTGCAAGGATTCCGGGTAGCCGACGACGCGACGGAGGTTCCGATGCCTGGGCAGATCCCCTTGGTCGACTATCTGGTGCTCGACGACGGCGACCCGCACCTCGTAGCGCAGCAATGCACGCGTTGCGGCGCCCGGTTCTTCGATCGCCGGAATGCGTGCGCCCGTTGCTTCGCGACCGACTTCACCGGCGTCCCGGTCGCGACCGAGGGCACCGTGCGGACATTCACCATCGTCACCTTCGCCGCGCCCGGGATCCCCACCCCGTTCGTGGCCGCGGTCGTCGATTGCGACGGCACCCAGGTCCGGGCCAACCTGGTCAACGTCGAACCCGACCCCCGACACGTGCGGGACGGGATGAAAGTGCGGCTGGCCACCTACCCCATCGGCACCGACTCCGAAGGCACCGAGGCGGTCGGCTTCGGCTTCGAGCCCGCCGAGTGATCGAACGCGAAGGAGCACCATGAGCGCCAGTGACGACATCTGGATCCTCGGCATCCGGATGACCAAGTTCGGTAAGCATCCCGACCTTGACACGGTCGACCTTGCTGCCGAGGCGGCGATGGGCGCGCTGGCCGATGCCGGCGTGACGATGGCGGACATCGGTGTCCTGGCGGCCGGCAACCTGATGGCCGCCAATGCCGGCATCGGACAACAGCTTCAGAAACAGATCGGCCAGACCGGCATCCCGGTGTACAACGTGGCGAACGCCTGCGCCACCGGCGCCACCGCACTGCGTACCGCGATCATGGCGGTGAAGGCCGGTGAAGTCGCCTACGGAATGGCTGTCGGTGTCGAGAAACTCTCGGGCGCAGGCCTTCTCGGAGGCGGCGGGACGAAGAAGTCCGATGCCGACGTGTGGGAGCCGAAGGGGCGCTACGGGGCGGTGGCACCGGTCGACGGGCGGATCGGCACCGAGGCCATGCCGGGCGTTTTCGCCCAGATCGGCACCGAATACGGGCACAAGTACGGCGGCACCAGCTTCGAGTTGTTCGCCAGGATCAGCGAGAAGAATCACGTTCATTCGACGCTCAATCCTCTTGCCGCGTACCAGAAGAGGTTTACCCTCGAGCAGATCATGAACGACGTGATGATCGCTTACCCGAATACGCGGGCAATGTGCTCGGCTAATTGCGACGGTGCGGCGGCGGCGATCGTCTGCAACGGCGAGACGCTGAAATCGCTTTCGCTGGAACAACGGCGGCGCGCGGTGAAGGTGTCAGCGTCCGTGCTGACCACCGATCCCTACGAAGAGGGCTGCCAGGTCCTGCCGAACGTCAACACCCTGACCCGCAATGCCGCGACGACCGCTTACGAGCAGGCCGGAATCGGTCCGGCTGACCTTGACCTGGTCGAGCTGCACGACTGTTTCGCCACCGCCGAGTTGGTGCACTACGACAACCTGATGTTGTGCGAAGAGGGAGGCGCCGCAGACTTTTTCAACTCGGGCGCCACCTGGCGCGACGGCGCGAGGCCGGTCAATGTGTCCGGCGGCCTGCAGTCCAAAGGACACCCCATCGCGGCCACCGGCATCGCCAACATCTGGGAAATCTGCCATCACCTTCGCGGCGAGGCCGGTGACCGCCAGATCGACGGCGCCAAAGTGGGGCTGGCTCACGTCATCGGCTTGGGCTCGGCGTGCGGCGTGCACGTGCTGGAAAAGTCGGCCGTGTGACCGCACACCTGCGCTACGTCACGGACGCCGCGTAGATCTTTCCGATATTCGATCCCAGCTTCTCGTCGAACTCGGCATCGGTCTGATCGACGGTCAGACCTTCGGTGAGGGCACGCGAGAAGCTGGCGATGAGGCCGTGATTGCGCGCCAGGATCGCGCAGCTCTCGTCCAGGCTGTAGCCGCCGGACAGGGCGACCACGCGAAGAACCCGGGGATGCTCGATGAGCGGTGTGTAGAGGTTGTCCTCGCTGGGCAGGGTGAGCTTGAGCATCACCTGCGTATCCCCTGGCGCCTCATCGAGTTTCGCGCTCAACGCCGCCAGCAGCAAGTTGTCGGCCTTAGGCTTGTCGGGGCTCTTGATGCTCACCTCGGGCTCGATGATCGGCATCAGTCCGCGGTCGATGATCCGATAGGCGTAGTCGAACTGCTGGTCGACGATGGCCTTGATCCCCTGGTCGTTCGGCTCTTGAATGAACGAGCGCATCTTGGTGCCGAAGATTCGCTTCTCGACGGCCCGGTCCAGCAGGGAATCCAGCTTCGTCATGGGCTTCATGAGCTGTACGCCGTCATCCGCATCGGCGAGACCCTGGTCGACTTTGACGATCGGGACGATGCGCTTCTGGTCCCACAGATAGGCCGCGGTGTCCTGGCCGTCGATGGTTCGGTCCATGGTCTGCTCGAAGAGAATGGTGGCCAGGACCTGCTCGCCGGAGAAGCTGGGGCTGCACATGATGCGTTCCCGCATCTGGTGGATGAGGTCGAACATCTTTTCGTCGCTGTCGTACACGTCTTCCGAGATGCCGTACAGCTTCAAGGCTTTCGGACTGCTTCCGCCACTTTGATCCAGCGCGGCGATAAAGCCGGGCCGCGATGTCATCGCGGTGCGTTGCTCGTCGTTCATTGCGCTCCTTCCCCGGTGCGACCTTGCGCCTGGCCGGGGCGACGTCCGGGCCGTTGCGGCAGGATCACTATCAAAACGACCATAATCTCCGCATTGACGGCCGAGGCGAGCGGGCGGCTCAGGTCAAGCCCGTCCGACCGGGGCAGTCACCGACGGTCAGATCAGCCGGCAAGACTGGCCTTCATCGACGCGAGGGCGTCGCCGCTGTGTCGGGCGAGTTCAGCCGCCTCGTCAGGATTCAAGGCGGCCGCGAAGATCTCCGCCATGCGCTGGTTGGTCGCGTCCTCGACCTCGACGTAGCGGTCCTTCTTCTCGGAGCCGTCGTCAAAGGGCTCCGGCCAGGCGAACATCTTCGTGTACTCCGGGCCCTTGTTGAGCATGTGCGCTTCCACGGGGCTGATACCGGAGTGGGTGAGGACGTTGAAATGAACGGCAGCCCGCAACTCCCGCAGGATGAACATCACCTGCAGTGCGCGCGCCGGGGCGTCCTTGGCCAGCGGCATGATCCGCCAACCCGCATACAACGGCAGTCCCGCGCCCGGCGTCGCCGCGATGATCTTCTCTCCCAATTCCGCCAGCCGGTCCAGCCCCGCTGCACCGGCCAGATACTTGCGGCCGAAGTCGGCGGTCTGTTGCCAATACCACTCGGCAGCACCGGCCGCCCCGCGCACCGCGACACCTTCGTCCCACAGGGCCCCGAGAGATTTCGGCTCGAATACGACGAACGCCGAGCTGACCGTCTCACCGCTGACGTCGCCCAGCACCCCGCCGCGACCGGCGACATATCCGGCCAGCGGGTTCTGGTAACCGGCCGCGATGCTCTCGGCGAAAGTTTCCGGGTGCAGCATGAACACCGCCACAGCCTGCTGAATAGGGTCTCCCGCGGCACGGGCCGCTTCGGCTATGCCGGTGTCGGTCATCGCGACTCTCCTTCGCTGTTGCGCCAACCTGCAGCCTGAAACAATCCCCTCATGGGCGTCAAGGCGCACGATGGGGAACGGTGCCCCTGCGGCTCGGCCGACAGCTACGCCGACTGCTGCCGGCCATTGCACATCGGCGAACGTGGCGCCGCCACCGCCCTGGCCCTGATGCGCTCCCGCTTCAGCGCTTTCGCACTGGGCGACGCCGATTATCTTCTCCTCAGCTGGCATCCCCGCACTCGACCGCAGCGACTGCACCTGGACAGCGACGTCGTGTGGCGTCGGTTGCAGATCGTCGACACCGAAGCCGGTGCCCAGGACGACACCACCGGGGTGGTGGAATTTCGCGCCCAGTACGTGCGCCACGGCAGCCGCCGGATGCTGCACGAACGCAGCCGGTTCACGCGGGAGAAGGGCCGCTGGTTGTATGTCGACGGGGACGCGCTGGATTGACGTCGGGCATCAGCGGCAAAGCTCAGGAATGGCGTACCGCGAGGGATTCTGCGTCACCCGTTCCCGGTACACAGGCCCTGCGAAGACAGCCACCCGTGAATGCGCTCAGCCACGGCAGCCCACCGGGGATCGAGCATCATGTCGTGGCCTGAGCCGCGGAAGATTTCCGCCCGGGTGCGGTAGGCGCGTGCCGTCGCATGCACTTCCTTTTCCGTGATCGAACGATCAAGTTCTGCACCGAGGACGAGCAACGGTTCGAAACGCGTTGCGGCCGAACGCGATGTACGAGCATCGTGTCGAGAACCGCCCGCGGGCTCTTCTCTTGGAACATACCCGCCCCGCGGGCAACATCCGCGTCAGCGACGTCTGCTGCGAAAAAGCCTCACGCGCCCGCGCGGGGGTGTTGATCAACCCGAGCGAATTCCGGGTGAGCGCAGCCCTGACCATGCGCCATGGATGCCGTCGAAAATTGCGGAGCATGAACCGGTAGAGCCCGTGGGGGGTGCCGAGGCCAGCAGTGCACCGGCCGGCGCGCCTACTCACAACGCGGCCGCGGTCAACGCAGGCGCTCGACCATCGGCCGGGACGCGCTCACACCGACCGAACGTGACGTCGTTCAGTTGCTCGGACAAGGAATGGCCAACAAAGAAATCGCCGCCCAACTGTTCATCTCCCCGCGCACCGTACAAACTCACCTCACCCACTCCTACGCCAAACTCGGCGTCACTTCCCGCGCAGGCATCATTCGTGAGGCGGCCCGACACAGCTCATGCGGTCACCGACCCTGGAACACGGGCGCCCGCTTCTGAAAGCGGGCCACTTGCGCCTCCACGGCGTCTTGACTCTTCCACGCCGCCTCGAACATCTCTTGATGAACGGGCTTTTCGGTGTCCCAGGCGCCATCGTCATTGAGCACCCGCTTGGCATGCTCTAGCGACAGCGGAGCCAGCCCGGCGATCTCGTGTGCCCACTGCTGAGCGTCCTCGAGAGTGCCTATACGGTTCGCCATCCCGCACAACAGCGCCTCATCGGCAGGGAGTTTCTGAGCCGCCATCAGCATGGCGCGGGCGCGCCCGTGACCCACCAGGGAGGTGAGCCGCCGGACCGTCCAGGTATCGGCGGCAAGCCCGTATTTAGCTACTGGGAGTTGAAAATACGCATTCGGTTCAACCACCCGGAGGTCGCAGATGATCGCCAGCTGTACACCGGCTCCGATGACGGGACCGTTGATGGCTGCGACGACCGGCACCGGCGTGTGGTCGATCGCCGCGTTGAGCGCTATGGCCTTGTCCATCAATTCATCGATGAGGTTCTCCGCAGAGGCAGCCCCCGACCCCGACAGGTCCATTCCGGAACAGAAGACGCTGCCCTCACCGGTCAGGACGATGGCCTTCAGACCGTCTGCGGCAGCGCCCTCGAACGTCACCCGGAGTTCATCGATCACAGCGGCGTTGAGGGCGTTGCGCCGTTCCGGCCGCTGTATCCGAACCGTCAGCACGTCAGCGTCTCGCGAGAGCCCGATCACTGCGCGACCTCGTCACTACCGCAGTTGTCCCGGCATTGATCCCGCACCGCTTCTCCCCTTACCTGTCCACTCATCCGAACGACGCTAAAAATTCAGGCCCGAGAACATGATCCGCCCGGGGTCGTACTTCTGGCGCACGGCGCTCAGCCGCGAAAGATTCGAACCGAAGTATCGACCCGACGGCTGGTTTGCCTCGAGGTAGTTCACGTACCCACCGACCGAATACTCTCGCACCGCCTGGTGTGCGGTGCCGAGCCAGGCCGTCGCGGCCGACGGTGAGCCCGATGTCTCGACGTACCACTGCACCAGCGCGGACTGCTTTCGCCACGGAAACGCGGTGGCGCCTGGCGCCACGGTGGCCATGGCACCGTCCAGCGCATGCATGATCGCCAGCATGCGGCCCGCGTTGCGTGGGAAGGCGTCGACCGCCGCTGCGATCCCCTGGGCGGTCGCCGGAGTGATCGTCGTGAAAACATCTGAGCCGCCGACATACCCGAGGGGTGCCGGGTTGAGGTTGTTGACGGCCAGATAGCGCACCAGGTCGAGATAATTGAACGTATTGTTCTCGGTGCCGGTCGGCTGCACGCCGACAGCCGAAATAATCGCCGCCGCAACGCTGTTGCCCGAACCCGCCGGGCAGGTTGCGAGGATCCGGCAATGCGTGCCCGTCGCGTCGGTGGTGCTGTCCGCGAGTGCCCAGCTGTTCCTATCGGCGCTTCGCAGCCAGTTCTGCCAACCGACGAGGACCTGCGCGAACGATTGCGGCGCGAAGTTCAGGTTGACGGTGTCGACATCCTGGGTCGGGAAGGTGGCGAAACTCAGCGAGGTGGTGACGCCGAAGTTGCCGCCACCGCCACCACGCAACGCCCAGAACAGGTCCGGGTTGCTGGACGCGGACGCCGTCACCGCTTGCCCTCCGGGTAGCACCACCTGAGCCGAGGTCAACTGGTCACACAGCAGGCCCGCGTGCCGGGACTGGGCGCCCAGTCCGCCGCCCAGGGCATGCCCCGCGGCGCCGACCGTCGGGCAGGTGCCGGTCGGGATGCCCCGGCCTGCGGCGGCCAGAACCTGATGCACCTCATACAGACCCGTCGCGGGAGTGACCGTCACCTGACCGCTAGCGGCGTCGTAATGGACGTCGCCCGGCAACTGGCGCAGATCGAGCACCATGGTTCCATTCGCCGTGGAGGCCCCGGTGTAGGAATGCCCACCGCTGCGCGGCGCGACCTTGAGCTTGTTGGCAGTGGCGAACGCCATCGCCTTCTGCACGTCCGCCGGTGACCTCGGCGTGACGATCGCCGCTGGCGTCGCGTCGTTGTAGTTGGTGTTGAACACCTGCTTGGCCGGCCCGAATTGGGCGCTACCGGGTTGGATGACCTGCCCGCCCAGAGCGGTGGAAAGACCGTCCCAGCCGGACGCGACCGGATCGGCCGCCACCCTGCCAGGTCCGAACACCACGCCGGCAGCCAACGCGCCGGCCGCACCCCGCAGCAACGTCTGCCGCGAGATCTGTGCCCGGCGTTCCGTCATATCCGGATCGTCACCCCTGAGGCGACCCGAGCCGGGCTGACGCGTCGCCGCCCGGTCGAACCGTGGCCGAACCTTTACTTTGTGACCTTGCTTTCATGTCCTTTACCATGTGCCCGAAATCATGCTTTCATGTTGACCGTGATGGACACGAAACTGGTTTCGGAGACTTCTAAGCGCAGCTACGAGATGCGCGCGCGCAAAGAGGCCGCCGAAGCGACGCACGAGGCGATCGTGCAGGCAACAATCGACTGCTTCGTCACTGAGCAGTCTTTCGCGATCACGCTGAATAAGGTCGCCGAACGGGCGGGCGTCACGGTGAAGACGGTGATGCGCCATTTCGGCAATCGCGAATCGCTGATCGCGGCCGCGTGGGCGCGGGTGCACGAGGAAATTCTCATCGAGCGGACACCGCCGAGCCCCGGCACCGGCCGCGCCTTGGACACCCTACTCGAGCACTACGAACGTCGCGGCGAGATGGTCCTTGGGGTACTTCGCGAAGAGGACTTCGACCCCCGGGCACGGAAGTTGTGCGACAACGGGCGGGCCGAGCATCGAAGGTGGGTGACCGCGGTGTTCGAAGACCGCCTGCCCGACCAGCCGGGCGCGCGGGCCCGAATCGTCGATGCACTGGTGGTGGCGACCGATCTGTACACCTGGAAGTTGCTGCGGCGCGACCGGATGCTCAGCGCAGACGAAGTACTAGAACGCATGCAGTTCATGACCGACGCCATTCTCAACGCGGTCCGCACTTCAGTATGAGCGGTGACCACTGCCTGCGTCTGGCCGTGTTGGGCAACGCCAAGTGCAACTCCGCCCGATTGCTGCTGGCCACCGTGCGCCGATTAGCCGCCAACGGAATGACTTTCGCCGTGGTCCGCTATTACGACAAGCACTACTTCGCCTCGAATGCCAGCTCCGATCTGATCGCGGAGATCGCCGCCGAAAACGATATCGCCCTCACCGCGGTCGGCGACTGCGCCTGGTCCTGCACGACTTGCGTCGACGACGCGATACGGCTCGAGAAAGCCGGTATACCGACCGTCGCGATTGTGACAACGGAATTCGCGTTGGAGGCACGCCTGCAGTGTGAAATGCGAGGGATGGCCCGCTTGGATCAAGCGGTTTTCACACATCCAATGAGTGGCCTGACTCTGGACCAACTCGAGGGCCGCGCCGCCGAGATCGCGCCGCAAGCGCGCCTCATCTGGTTCGGCGATACAGGCAGCGAGGATATGGCTGTCTGAGAGGCGGATTCGCATGCTAATCATGACTCATGCCGCTTCCGCCGCTCCCTGACGCCCCGGCCCCGCGGGTGTTGTTCGTCACGGTTGACGCAGGCGGCAACATTCCGCCTCAACTGGGCGTCGCCCGGGCACTGCGGTCCCGGGGCGCGCAGGTTCACTTCCTTGGCCACCCGGGCATCCAGGACCGGGTTGAGGCAGCGGGATTCTCATTTGAATCAATGCTTGCCGGATCCGATTTCGATCCCATCCGGCAACGTTCGCTGCTGAGCATGACCAAAGATTTCCTCAAGCTCACTGTCGACCGCCGTATCGGGCGCGATAGCGTGGCAGCGGCACGCCGCCACGGCGTCGACGTCGTTGTCGTCGACATGCTGCTCGCCGCGGCTATCGACGAAGTAGTCATCGCGCATCTTCCCACTGTGGTCTTCGTGCACTGCTTCTACCGACAGGTGCAGAACAAGGCGGCCGGTCCGATCGGTTGGCTGATGCGCCTTCACGGCGTCGCACCGCTGCGCGCCGAGAACAGCGGCGCGCTGCAAATCGTCACTGCCACTCGCGAACTCGACCCGATTCACGGCGCACCGCCGGTGCATCACGTCGGCGTGGTGTGGCAAGGCGTTCCTGCCCAGGCTCGGTTCCTGCCGGGACCGAACCTGCTGATCAGCCTCAGCACCTGCGCGTTCGCCGGACAACGGAACATGTTGCAGCGCATCCTTGATGCAGTTGCAGCGCTGCCGGTGCGGGCGAAGGTCACGCTCGGTCCCGCGATCGACGCGTCGGGATTGCGGGTCCCGCAGAACGCGTCGATTCACTGCTGGCTCGATCATGACGAGGTGCTGGCCACCGCATCGTTGCTGGTGGGTCATGGCGGACACAGCACAACCATGCGAGCGCTGTCTTTCGGGGTGCCGGTGGTGATCATGCCGGCCAACCCGATGATCGACCAGAAGCTGGTGGGCGAGGCCCTGCAGCAAGCGGGCGCCGGTATCTTGCTGCACAAACACGTTAGCTCCCAGCGCATTCGCGCGGCGATGCGTCAGACGCTCGAGGACCCACGCTACCGACACGCCGCTGGACGCCTGGGAGAACTGATTCGCCAACGGGATGGTGCTGAAACCGCCGCCGACGCGATCATCGAGCACACCGCGGCTTCGATGTCGTGACAGCACCGACTGCGGCGCTATCCAGGTTGTCCGGAAACGCGAGATCCGCTGCACGACAGTTGTATTCGTGCGAGGTGGGCTACTGCCGGCGGTCCTCTCACGCCCGGATAATTCGTGCGGAATATGCTGTATCCAAACGGACGGCATAGGCGGCAGCGCGCCGGCACCGAGTGGAAGCCGCTCTACGGCGGACGGACCAAGGCGTCCATGGCTTTTGCCGACGAGTTGACCGAGCGCTTCCCCGGGCGTGTGACGGTGGCCTCAGGATGAACGAGGTCTGCTGGATCTGGCATCGCTGCTCCCGGATCCCGACGACAGCACCCCTGGTGTACTGCTGTGGGCCTGAGGCATTGCTTGACGCCGTGGAGCAACAATGCGCCCACTGGCCGGCAGGGATTCTGCATATCGAACGTTTCGCCGCCAAGACGCTGTCCGCGGAAGAAGCCGCCGCAGCGCTCGAGCAGTTCGAGGTGGTGTGTCAACGCTCCGGCGTCTCATTCGAAATCACGTCGGACCAGTCGGTCCTGGAAGTGCCCATGTCACTGATTGGGAAGCCGAATCGACCGGACTCGACCGTAGCCTGACGTACAAGCGCCGCGAAAGCGGCTGCTTCGTCTCCCCTGCCATGCACCGCCAGTTCTGGGAGATCGCTACGGCGAACGGAGAGCGGTACACCACCACCCGGACGCACGCTCGTGATGAGGTGACGGCTCGCCAGCGCTCGTTCCTGTCCGGAGTGGCCGAGCGCGACACCACCATACTCGAAATGGCCTGCCAACACTCGGGTTACGACCGGTGGCGAAGCGGAGTGGAATTCCAGGCGGACGCCGCCGCGTTGCGCGCACGACGCATTGTGGGCGTGATGCTGGCCAGAGAAGCGGGCCATGCAGCGATCCGGCCGGGACTGGCGCCCAACACCCGCAGCGACGCGCTCAGCCCACTGCGATCGACTACCGCGCGGAGCTGGCGTCCGCGGAAAGCCGGCGGGCACCATGCAGCTGGACCTCGCCGCGTATTCCTTTCAGTCGACGCGCCTGGGCCACCGTCCACTCGATACCGGCCGGATCCCCGATTGCCTGGCGCGCAGCCTCGGTCACCCGCACAGTTCCCGCCGGCGCGGCACCCGTGACTCTGCTGGCGAGATTGACCGGGCTGCCATACCAGTCCCCGGCACGGTTGACTGCGGGACCGAACGCGAGTCCCGCTCGCAGCCGCGGGAAATCATCCGTAGCCGCCGCATCAACCAGGTCCAGAATCGTCACCAGCAGTCTGAGCGGGTCTGAGCAGACCAGCATCACCGCGTCGCCGATGGTCTTGACGAAGTGGACGGGAGGTTTGACAACCGCCCGGGCAAGGTCCGCCAGCCGCAGGGCGACCAGTCCCAGATCTTCCGGCGGTATCTGCTCCCCCAGCCGTGTGAAACCCACCAAGTCGGCGAAGGCCACCGCGACCTGCCGTGCACCGGGCAGGGTACCGGTGGCGCGCTCGAACGCATTGATCGCTTCTGTCTCAAAGGAATGCCGCAGGGCCAGCCGCAACAAGTCGCCGACCATGGGTCCCAGCAGCGGTTCGGCATCGTGCGCCAGCACCTCGAAGGCCTGGGCCAGCTCGAGCTCGGTTGCCCCGGGGTGCAGTGCCGCTTGCAGCGCCGCTTGCCGCATCATCACCGCTACACCGGTCAGGCCGTCCATCAGCAGTCGCACGATCAAGGTCACCTGCGCCGGGTCGAGTCCGACCTCGACCAATCGTGCTGCGCCTAATACGGATTCGGCATCCGCCCGCGAAAGCAGTCGCGTATCGGGGTCCTCCGACTGAACCAGCCCTGCGGCGCCGTGCAGCCGGCGCAGCAGCTCCAGGTTCACCCCGCTGGAGTCCGAAATCTCCTGCGGCGAGGCCAACGCTCCATCGTCGCCGATCATGCGAATGGCCGGAAGCAGCATCGGGCTGAACTCGCCGCGGATCTGGTCGACGTTGAAGCCGCGGCCGAGCAGCCATCGAACAAGTTCGGCGCGCTCTTGCCGGGCCCGCCCGTGCAGGTCGTCGAGCAGCCCTAATGCCTCGATGCCACCGTCGTCGGGGTCTTCTGCCACGGCGTCAAGGTACACCGCTTCAGCCGTGGCGGAAGCTGTGCGAAATTTCCCTCCCACAAGCGCATCGGTATCTCTCTCGCGGGCGGCGCCGACCGATTCGGTCAGCGTCCATGATGGGAATGCGTCCTAACCCCTCCCGTTGACGGCAGGGTGGTGCCTGCCATCCTGGCAACCGATGGATGAGATTGCTTCGGTGCGCCAAATCTGGCGGCAGCTGGGCCTGCCCGGCATCGTCGACGTGCACACCCACTTCATGCCCAAGTCCGTTATGGACAAGGTCTGGAAATACTTCGACGACGCGGGGCCGCTGGTGGGACGCCCGTGGCCAATCGCTTACCGCACGGATGAGCAACGGCGATTGGAGAAGTTGCGCGCCTTCGGGGTTCGCGCGTTCACCTCGCTGGTCTATCCGCACAAGCCGCAGATGGCGGCCTGGCTCAATGGATGGGCGACAGCGTTTGCCGCCGCCACGCCGGACTGCCTGCACACGGCAACCCTCTACCCGGAGCCCGGTGTCGCGGACTATGTCCGGCATGCCGTCGACGAGGGCGCGCGGGTGTTCAAGGCGCATATCCAGGTCGGGCGGTACGACCCCACCGACCCCATGCTCGATGACGCGTGGGGTGTGATCGAGGAAGCGGCCATCCCCGTGGTCATTCATTGCGGATCCGGTCCCGCACCTGGGGAATACACCGGTCCCGCCCCCGTCGCGGTGCTGTTGAAGCGCCATCCCCGGCTGCGTCTGATCATTGCTCACATGGGCATGCCGGAGTACAGCGAGTTCCTCGACTTGGCCGACCGCTACCCGGAGGTACGGTTCGACACCACCATGGCGTTTACCCCGTTCATGGAGGAGACCATGCCGTTTCCGGTATCCGAATACGGGCGGCTCCGCGCTCACGCTGACCGCATCATGTTCGGTAGCGACTTCCCCAACATTCCCTACGACTACGCCGACGCACTGAGCGTACTGACCCGGTTGCCGGGCGTAGATGACCGGTGGCTGCGAAAGGTCCTGCACCACAATGCCGCTCAGCTTTTCCGGCTGACCCCGTAACCAACTCCCGGATTGAGGGCCGCACCACCGGGTAGTCACCCTGTATGAACATGCATCACCTGCTGAGTCGCGTCGAAGAGATCGAGTCGGTGGACCCGCCGGCGGCGGCCGCCTCAGACATCGCGGAACAGTTGATCGGCCACGGCCGCCTTGCCAGAGCCCTGCGCGGATCCTGGCTCGGGCATCCCGTGCACCCGCTGCTGGTGACCCTTCCGATCGGTAGCTGGCTGACCTCAGCGGTCTTCAGCTTCGTCTTCAATGACGCCACCGCAGCCCGCCGGCTTCTTGCCGTCGGCCTGGCGGCAACTCCGCCGACCGTGCTGGCCGGATGGGCGGACTACCCGTCGCTGACCCGCCGACAGCAGCGGGTCGGGCTTGTCCACGCGGCAACCAACTTCTCGGGCGTGATCATGTTCGTACTGTCCTATCGGGCCTATCGCAAGGAACGGCCACGCGCGGCACGCCTGTTGACCCTGCTGGGCCTGACGATTCTCAGCGTCGGCGGCGCACTGGGCGGTCATCTGTCCTACGCTCAGGGCGCGGGCATGTTCCGCTGGCAGCCGCTGCGCGGCAAAGTTTCAGTTCCGTTGGGCGCGTAGCTGATACAGCCCGTGCGTGGTGGCTACCACAGTGCCGGCCGCATCGGTGACCACCGCATCGACGATGTAGTCGGACTTGCCCTGCGCCGCTGCCTCGGCTTCGACACGGGCGATCGTCTCGTCGTCCATGCTTGCCTCGGCGCGTAGCTGTGTAGTGGCCATCACCCGGAATGCGATGTCGACGTTCTTGACCAATGGGAAGTACTTGCTGGCGTCGAAGGTCGCCAAAGCGATGATCCCGCCCAGCACTTCGGCGACGGTGAACTGAACGCCCGCGTAGATGACGCCGAAGTGGTTGCCGTTGCCCTCGACCGGAACCGTCGCCGCTGCAAAGCCGCGGCGCGCCTCGACCACCTTCACACCCATGTGCTCGGCGATCGGAATGGTGGATGACAGGGCGGTGTTCATCATCTCGACGAGTTGGTCGGTCACGTGGTCGATCGTTACATACCGACGCCCGCCCGCCGACGCCTGGGACTGACCGCAATCAGCCATTGTTCCAGCCGGCGGAACGACAGTAGCGGCAGCGCGCGGGCGTTGTCAGCGTGGCGTGCAGGAAATTCCAATTACGTGGATTTTGAACACACAGGTTCGTATAGCGGCCTTAGCGTATTCAAACATTTTTGTGGGTGAATACCGCGATTTTGGGGCATCATCCGTGCAAGTATCTCCGGAAATGATCCGGAGTTTCCAGCGATCCAACGTGTTCGACAGGAGAGAGCAATGTCATTTTTGTTTGCATCACCGGAGACGTTGTCAGCCGCAGCAACGAATTTGGAAAGCATCGGCACATCGTTGAGTGCGGCCCGCGCATCGGCGGTGCGCCCTACGACGTCACTGCTCTCAGCGGGAGCTGACGAAGTCTCGGCCGCGATCGCGTCGGTGTTCGACGAGTACGGTGAGGCTTATCAGATCATCGCCGCGCAGACGTCGGCGTTTCATACGAGTTTCGTTGCAGCATTGCGCGGCGGTGCACTGTCCTATGCCGGTGCTGAGGCTGCAAACAGCTCCCCGTTGGCGATACTCGAGCAGCAGGTCTTGGGTGTCATCAACGCGCCCACGCAGGCGCTGTTGGGCCGTCCGCTAATTGGTGACGGCACCAATGGTGGGCCGGGACAAAACGGTGGCGCCGGTGGCTTGTTGTATGGCAACGGCGGTAACGGTGGTAACGGGTTGCCCGGCCAGGTGGGCGGCAACGGCGGTAACGCAGGTCTCATCGGAAACGGCGGTGCCGGCGGTATCGGCGGGGCCGGCGTCGCCGGCGGCAACGGCGGGACCGGCGGGTGGCTGTTTGGAAACGGCGGAGCCGGCGGGCGGGGCGGGGCCGCACTGGCGGGTATCAACGGTGGAAGTCCCGGGCACGGGGGCAACGGTGGCAGCGCCCTGTTGTTCGGTGATGGTGGGGTAGGCGGCCAAGGTGGAGCTGGCTTGGCGGGAGCCAACGGGGTGAACCCGACCATCGTCGGCACCGCCGCGCCTGGCAATAACGGTACGAGCGTCTTTGTCTTGAGCGGCACGAATGGTGAGACGGGAGGCTCCGCTGGCGCGGGGGCTTATGGCGGCGCCGGAGCCACCGGCGGGACCGGCGGTCGCGGTGGAGACGTGATCATTATCAACACCGGTACCGGCGACGCGATCGCCGGTAACGGCGGCACCGGCGGCGCCGGCGCAAACGGGGGCGCCGGGGGCGGCGGCGGTACCGCGCTCACAAACCTGGGCAGCGCCCTCGGCGGTGCCGGCGGGAACGGAACCGTCGGCAGTGCCCCCGGTGGTGCCGGTGGCGCCGGCGGCCGTGGCGGGGATGCCAGCTCGATCAGTGTGCCCGCCAAGGGCTTCGTCGCGGCCGGCTCTGGTGGCCTCGGCGGTGGGGGTGCCACGGGCGCGTCGGGCGGTGCCGGCAATGCCGGCGGCGCCGGCGGTAGCGGTGGCAGTGGTGGCCTGATCGCCGGCAACGGCGGGGCCGGCGGTGTCGGCGGCACGGGTGGTGCCGGCGGCATGGGAGCCGACGGCGGGCAGGGCGGGCACGGCGGGGACGGCGGGCAAGTCATATCTGCCACCTCGGCCCCGAGCCCTGGCGGCGGACTCGGCGGTGCGGCCGGGGACGGCGGCCTGGGCGGAACGGGCGGAACGGGCGGCGCAGGCGGCGCAGGCGGAGACGGCGGCCGGGGCGGCCTGCTATTCGGCAACGGCGGCGCGGGCGGGTACGCAGGGGCCGGAGGCGCTGGCGGCGCTGGTGGTGTAGGTGGTGTCGGTGGCATGGGCGGTGACGGCGGCGATGCCGCCGTCACAAACGGCGTCGGCGGCAACGGCAACAACGGCGGCACCGGCGGCACCGGCGGCACCGGCGGCACCGGCGGCGGCAGTGCAAGCGGCGGCATCGGTGGAGCCGGCGGATGGTTCGGACAGTCGGGGGCCAATGGCGCGGCCGGTGTAGGTGGCGCGGGCGGCGGCGGCGGAACCGGTGGCGACTTCGGCACCCGCGGCCTGGGCGGCAGCGCGCCAAATCCGGGCTCGCCCGGGTCGGATGGCAGCCCAGGCAAGGCAGGCTCGCCCGGTCAGCAGGGTTAGGTCGAGGGAGCTACCCGGCTCCGTCTCATCTGCGCGATCGGCACAGCATCGAAACGGCGCACATGGCTAACGATGTCGAAGCAGTCATCACGACCGCCACACACGTTCATCCGACGTCGTCGGGTCGATTTGAAGAATGGAACAGTTTCCGGTGGCCTTTCGATGTAAGACTTGTCAACATGGCGGCCCACTCCTACCACCACGGCAACCTGCGGCAGGCACTGCTGGACCACGCCGTGCAGTTGGCCCGGGCCGGGGGCCCGGACGCGGTGGTGCTGCGGGATGTGCAACGCGCGGCCGGAGTGAGCAACTCGGCGGCTTACCGCCACTATGCGGATCGGCAGGCACTACTGGGTGCGGTGCAGGTGTACGCGATGACGATGCTCGGCGACGCCATGGCCGAGTCGATCGCCGCGGTTTCGACGCGCGGCCCGCGCAAGCACCGCGCACTGGCGCGACTGCGAGCCACCGGACAGGCCTACGTGGACTTCGCCCGTGCCGAACCGGGCCTTTTCCGAACGGCTTTCGCACCTGACGGCCCGCGCGAATCTGCCACCACCGTCTCCCCCGAACGTCATCCGTTCCACATCCTCAGCCGCTGCATCGACGACCTGGTCGCCACCGAAGTTGTCAGTCCCGGCCTGCGCGACGGACTCGACGAAGCGGCCTGGGCGGCGGTGCACGGCCTGTCGACACTCTTCCTCGACGGACCGCTGGCCGAGGCTGATGACCACCGCAAGCGGTTGATCACCGACCGTCTGCTTGACGTCTTCCAAGACGGCATCCGCTAGCCCGCAGCCGGCATGTTGACAGCGATAACTTCTACTGTCATGCTTGCCGATGTTACTGCTGTCAACATAAGGCGGACGCCCGATGACCATCAATGCACTGAACCGACCCGATCCGCAGGCCACGACGACCCGATTCCGACCGGCCGCCATCCTGACCGTCGTCCTGATCGCCTCGCTGGCGATCAACGTGGAAACCACGATCGTCAATGTTGCACTGCCAACCTTGAATTCAGCCCTCAGCGCGTCGACGCGTGGTCTGCAGTGGATCGTCGACGCCTACAATCTGGCGTTCGCGGCACTGGTGCTGGCCGGTGGCACCATCGGTGACAAGTTCGGCCGCCGCGGGACGCTGATCGCCGGTCTGATCCTGTTTGCGCTGAGCAGCGCGGGTGCTGCGCTGTGCACCACGACCGGAACCCTGATCGCGATGCGAGTGGTGATGGGAGTGTCCTCGGCTCTAATCTATCCGACCACGCTGGCCATCATCACCGACACATTCCGTGAGGCCCGTCAGCGCGCGGTCGCGATTGGACTGTGGGGTGCGGTCACCGGCCTGGGTGTGGCGATCGGCCCTATCCTCGGCGGGGCACTTCTCGAATTCTTCTGGTGGGGAAGCCTTTTCCTGGCTCTGGCGCCCATCGCCCTCGCGTCCGCCGTCGCGGCGCCGGTCGTCATTCCGGCCTCCTCGCCGGACCCGGGCTCGCGGCTCGACCGCGGCGGACTGACCCTGTCCGTGCTGATGCTGGGCACGCTGGTCTACACCATTATCGAAGCACCGGAACGGGGTTGGAGTTCGGCATGGACTCTGGGCGGTTTCACGCTGGCGCTGGCCGCAGGCATCGGGTTCGCGCTGTGGGAGCGCCGGCAACGCGACCCGTTGATCGATGTCACTCTGTTCACCAACCTGCGCTTCAGCGCGGCCAGCGGAGCGGTGACAGTGGCGTTCTTCGCCTTGTTCGGTTTCATCTTCCTGATCACCCAGTTCATGCAGCTGCTGCAGGGCTTCGGGCCACTGGGGACCGGTGTCCGGATCTTGCCGGTCGCGCTGTCGATAGCCATCGGATCGGTCCTGGGCACCAGGCTGGCAGTGAGCCGGGTCGGCACCAAAGCCATTGTGTTCCTTGGCCTTTTGATGATGGCCGCGTCCTTTGCCTGGATCAGCATCATCGATCTGAGCGTCGGCTACCCGGAGATGGCAGCCCAGATGTTGCTGCTGGGAGGCGGCCTGGGGCTGACCACCGCACCGGCGACCGACTCCATCATGGGCGTGGTGCGGCCGGAACAGGCGGGTGCCGGATCGGCGGTCAATGACGCCACCCGGCAGGTGGGCGGCACGCTCGGCGTGGCGGTCATCGGCAGCGTCTTCTCCACGCTCTACATCCGCGCACTCACCGAAAGCCCAGGGCTGCAGGCACTTCCCGCGCCGGTCAGATCTCTGGCAGAGGACGGTCTGGCGCAGGGTCTGGCCGTCGCCGCGCAGTCTCCGGCTCCGGTCGCGGGTACCGTGCGGGCCACGGTCAACGACGCATTCCTGTCCGGCATGAGCGCCGGTTGCCTGACCGCGGCAGCGGTATGCCTGGTCGGAGCGTTCTTCGTGCTGTCGGTGCTGCCGGCACACCCCATGGGAAGCCGGTCATGACCAAGCTGGAGCAGTACGGTCCGTGGGCGGTGATCACCGGCGCCAGCAGCGGGATCGGCCGCGCAACCGCCGAACACATTTCCGCACAGGGCCTGGACGTCGTCCTGGTCGCACGCAGCGAGGCAACGCTCGACGCCCTGGCCGATCGGCTGGAGCGTACGTACGGGGTCAAGGCTCACGTTGTGGTGGCGGACCTCAGCCATAATTCCGGCGTCACAACGGTTCTGGACGCAACTGCGGGCTTGGATGTCGGTCTGGCCGTCTTGGCCGCGGGATTCGGGACCACCGGATCGTTCGCTGAAGCCTCCGCTACCGCCGAACGGGAGATGATCGCCGTCAACGTCAGCGCCGTCGGGCAGCTTGCCCAAGCATTCGCCGCCCGGATGTCGGCTCGGCGACGCGGTGGGATCGTGCTCTTCGGCTCCATCCTCGGCTGGCAAGGCGTGGCGGGCCAGGCGAACTACGCCGCGACGAAGGCCTACATACAGAGCCTCGCCGAGGGATTGCACCGCGAACTCAAGCCGTGCGGCGTCGACGTACTGTCGGTTGCGCCCGGACCGGTCCACACCGGTTTCGCCGCGCGTGCGGGCTTGACGATGAGGTCCGCGGCCGACCCCGACGTGGTCGCCACAGCCATGTGGGCCGCGCTGGGACGGCGAATCACCGTGGTGCCGGGAGTGCGGGGAAAGTTCCTCACGTCATCGCTGAAGATGCTTCCTCGACAGATCAGGTCGATCATCCTGGCGCGCGTAATGGCGTCGATGCGGCGCTGAGAATCTTGCTGCGGAATTTGTCGCGGAGCGGCAATACGATCTTCTGATATGCGCTGATCCTCGGGCGGTCGACGCGTCGGTTCGGAGGTCGAGATGTCCTTTGTCACTGCGGCACCGGAGTTACTGACGGCGGCCGCCGCCAGCCTGGGGAACATCGCGGGCTCGATCGGCGCGGCCAACGGGGCCGCGGCTGTCCCCACCTCAGCGCTGGTCGCCGCGGGCGGCGATGAGGTGTCGGCGGCCGTCGCCGCGCTGTTCAACGAGCACGCCCGCGCCTACCAAGCCGTCAGTACCGGCGCCGAAGAATTCCACCAGCGGTTTGTTCAACTGCTGACGGCCGGTGCCGGCGCCTACACCAGCGCCGAAGCCGCGAGCGCCAACCCGCTGCAGAACTTAATTGATCAGGTGAATGTGTCGGTGGAGAGCATCCTGGGACGGCCACTGATCGGCGACGGCCGCAACGGCGTCGACGGAACTGGCGCCAACGGGCAGAACGGCGGGTTGCTCTGGGGCAACGGTGGTACCGGCGGATCGGGTGCGGCGGGCCAGAATGGCGGCCGGGGCGGTGACAGCGGTTTCCTGTTCGGCAACGGCGGCCGCGGAGGAGCAGGCGGCGCGGTCCCCAACGGCTTTGCGGGCTTCGGCGGCAGCGGCGGCAACGCAGTTGGCCTGTTCGGCAACGGCGGTGCCGGCGGAACGGGTGGCGCCGGAGGAACCGGCGTCGCCGGCGACGGTGGCAACGGCGGTAGTGGCGGGTTCCTGTTCGGTAACGGCGGCACGGGCGGGGCCGGCGGGCGGGGTTTCGTTGCGGGTTGGGGCGGCTACGGCGGCGATGGACTGGGCCTGCTGTACGGACTTGGCGGCACCGGGGGCGCCGGGGGGACCAGCCCGTTCAACGGCGGAGTCCCCGGTCTCGGTGGAACGGGTGGTAGCGGCAACATCCTGTTCAACCTGATCAGCACCGGCGCCGACGGCGGCGCCGGTGGGGACTCTGTCGGAACCAGCACCGGAGGGCAGGGCGGCCAGGGCGGTAGCGGCGCCGGCCAGCTGTT
This sequence comes from Mycobacterium sp. ML4, assembly GCF_054515735.1. NCBI lineage: Bacteria > Bacillati > Actinomycetota > Actinomycetes > Mycobacteriales > Mycobacteriaceae > Mycobacterium > Mycobacterium sp. ML4. The sequence goes on along the minus strand of NZ_JBTNSY010000001.1, from coordinate 247,446 downwards.
CGGCTTCGGTGGGGCGGGTGGAGTGGGCGGGACCTCGCTGACCAACGGGAGCGGCGGGCCCGGCGGTTACGGAGGCGACGGCGGAGCCTTCTTCGGCGTCGGCGGCGCGGGCGGCGCCGGCGGAGGCTCGGGTGCCGGCGGCAAAGGCGGGGTCGGCGGGCTGGGTGGACTCGGTGGCATCGTCTTCGGACTCGGTGGCGCAGGCGGCAACGGCTTCGGAGCCGCCAATTTGGCGGTTGGAGGCAACGGGGGCCAGGGCGGCTACGGCGGGATTCTCTTCGGCATCGGCGGACACGGCGGCAACGGCGGCATCGGCGCTGTTCCGGGCATCGGTGCGCCGGGCGGGTTCGGCGCGTATCTGTTGGTCGGCCCGAACGGCGCGCCTGGATTGACGCCGGCGTGAGGCGGCGACCGAGGTCTGCAATTCGGTGTCCGGTTGCTGCTCGAGTCCGTAGGCTCGCGCACATCGAAGTTAGGCATACGTGATCAGTGACACTCTCCGCCACAAGCGTCTGGATCTCATCAAGCAACACATGGACACCGAGGTGACCCACGAGTTCGACAAGACTCTGGCTACCTTCAACGGTCATCCGCGTTACGAGATCATCCCGACCGGGCAGGTCTTCGACGGCGACGACGAAGTGATGAACTACTACCGCACCACCCGCGCGGCGTTTCCCGACCAGCGCCATGAGAACGCCCGGTTCTACGTCGCCGATGACGCGGTGATCGTCGAGTTCGACCTGCTGGGCACCAACACCGGTGAGTTCTACGATCTCCCGCCTACCGGGAAGGCATTCCGGGTTCCGGTGATCGCGGTGTTCAGCTTCGACGAGGATCGAATCACCAACGAGCGCATCTACTTCGACGTGGCGAGCCTGGTCACTCAGATCGGCCGCGCTGAGCTGCTGTCACTGCTCGGCAGCAAGGCGTAGGACGGTCTTGGGCCGCGTTCTGCCTACTGGCCCGCGTTCTGAGCCAGATCGATGGCGTACTGGCTCACGAAGTGTCCCGCCGACGCTCCGCCGTTGCAGGAACCGTCGGATTCACCGGGACGCTTGACCCACAGGTAGGCGTCGGCGTGCGCTCCGGCTGTCGCGGTGGTGGGCGGCGCGCCCAGGGCGCGGCCGGAGGGGTTGCACCAACTCAGCGCGGAGTCGGGCGCCGGTCCGGCGCCGTTGCGCGACGTGTCGATCACATAGTGCGCACCGTTCGTCATCCCCGAGATGGCTTCGCCGTAACCGGTCTCCTCATCGGTGCTGAAGAAGTTCGAGACGTTGAGGCTGAATCCACGCGCATGACCGACACCCACCTGGTTCAGCCGGTTGGCGATCTCTTCGGCACTCAACCAGCGGGAGTGGCCGCCGTCCACGTACACCGCGGCAGCCGGGTCCCTTGTCAGGGTGTCGACCGCGTAGCGGATCAGGTCGAAGCGTTCCTGGCGTTGGTCAGCGGACAGGCAGTCGGCCATGTCGAGGGCATCGGGTTCGACGATGATCGCCGCGGGCGAGCCGCCCAGGCCGGATGAGATGCTGTCGATCCACGCGCGATAGTCCGCGCCCGACGCGAAGCCACCGGAGGCGTAGCTACCGCAGTCGCGATGCGGGATTCCGTAAAGCGCGAAGATCGGCATGCTGCCGGCGGCCTGTGCCGCGCCGGCATAGCTCGCGACTCGCCCGCCGACCGAGCCGGCAGGGAATGCCTGGTCAAGCCAGAAGGCCTGGGGCGTATTGGCGATCGCCGTCAGCTGCGCATTGCCCGGATTGGCGTTGTGCGCGCCCATGGCCGCCGATGCCGGGTCGACATAGAAGGGCTGCCCGGCCAATGGGTTCGACGCATCGACCAGACGCAACGCCGAGCCGGCCTGCGTCGGGCCGGCAGACAGACCCATCGCGGCGACGGCCGCAACAGTGAGGAAGGGGGCGATCCAGCGAGAAACTACACCTGCGGCTGTTGACATCACGCCAGTAAAATAATGCCGAATTGTGATAATCGCCAATCGTCGCCGACGGCTCGGACTCAGTGGCCCTTGAACTCGTCCATCGAGTTGTAGACACCGACGCGCCGGAGGTAGAAGTCGCGCAGCCGAATCGGCAGCACGGCGCTGAGCACCTTGTTCATCTTCGACGTCCACGGGATGACGACGAACGGGCTGCCCTGCAGCATGGCCTTCCACGTCTCAGAGACGACGTCCTCCTGCTCGAGCATCGGGGTGAACAAGATGCCCTTGGCGCCGTCGAACATGCCCGTGTTGATGTACGTCGGGCACACCGTGGTGACCTTGACCTGGTCGTGGCCGGCCTGTTCCAGCTCGAGCCGCACGGAATCGGAAAAGCCGATCGCCGCCCACTTGGACGCGGCGTACGCAGCCATCCGCGGGATGGCGTTCAGTCCGGCCGACGAGGCGATATTGACCAGACGGCATTGCGCACCCGAGCCGATCATCGCCGGCAGGAACTCGCGGGCTACCAGCATGGGGCCGATGGAATTGACTTCCATGGTCAGCATGAAGTCACGGGGCTCATTCTCCCAGAAGTAGCCGTTGCCGCGGACGATGCCGGCGTTGTTGAACAAGACATGGATCGTGCCGACGGAGCCACGGACCTGCTCTGCGGCCTCGGCCACCCGATCCTGCGACGTGACGTCGACGGTGTCGTAGTGGATGGTCCCCCCGGCTGCTTCCAACTCCGTCGCGGTCTCCTTCAACGCGGTCTCGTTGGCGTCCCACAGGACCACCGATGCGGCGCCCTCCTTGACGGCCTGGGTGGCGAACAATTTGCCGAGGCCCATGGCGGCGCCGGTGACTAGAACGTTGGTCCCCTCGACGGATTGCATGACTGAGCTCCTCTGGGCATCTTCGGTGAAGCAACGGGTAGCTCCTACCGTTCTATCCCATCAGTCGCACCGCGTGCAGCGAAGCGATGAGTTTGGCGGCGCGTACGGGTCTACCGGTTATGGGTCTCATCCACATTGAGCTGTTCGCCACCCCCGACCTCGTCGGGCAGGCGCCCGGCGGTCCCGACGAGGACCCGGTGGGCTTTTGCTTCGGCGGTTGGCAGGCGCCCCTGATGAACGAGGTCAGCGGGGCGCAGATCGGTGCCGCCTACGAGGGCACCGACGCGCTGCTGCTCGGCCGGCGGACGTACGACATCTTCTCCGCCTATTGGCCGCATCAGCAGGACGGGCAGATCGCCGCGCTGTTCAACCGCGTGCCGAAGTACGTGGCCTCCCGAGGCCGGCCCGGCCTGTCGTGGGCGGGGTCCACGCATCTGGGCCAAGACCTGGCCGGCGCGGTGCGCGAGATCCGCGACCGGCACGACCACATCAAGGTGGTAGGGAGCCTGAACCTGGTGCAGACGCTGCTGCGTGAGAAGCTCTTCGACCGTCTTGACCTTTGGGTTCACCCCATCGTGCTCGGCGTCGGGAAGAAGGTGTTCGACGGGGGCTTCGAAGGTGGCCCAGTGCCGACGAACCTCAGACTCCTGGAACCGCCGGCAGCCAGTCCGACCGGCACGGTGTACCTGCGCTACGGACTCGCCGAGGGCACACCCGCGACGGGTGACATGAGCGCACCCGATCATCTGGCTGCCGGTCGGTAACCCGCCAGGAACACCCGCACGGCGGCCTGCACCCGACCGTCGACGTCGATGGCGGCCTGCACCGCCGGGCCGCCGCAGAACAGCGCCTGGTCGATGCACCGGCCGACCACCAGAAACGCGAAATGCTCTGCGGCAGTGTCGGGTTCGCGCACCTCCAAGAGGCCGCGCCGGTCCAGCCTGAGGAAGCAAGCGGCGAACGCCGCCAGCATGCGGCCCGGGGCGCGGTCGTAGTAGAGCGCCGCGAGTTCGGGCAATCGGTTGGCCTCGCCGACCACCAGCCTGCGCAGTTGCACCACGGGTTCTTGAAGGACCGCGCGCAGATAGTCGCCGGCCAACGCAGTCAGGTCCCGTTCCAGATCGGTGGTTTCCGCCAGGGTTGCTACGCGGTCCAGGAACGCCGACACCGTGCCTTCCAGAGCCTCGTCGACGATGGCCATCAACAACTCGTGCTTGTCACCGAAGTGCTTGTACACCGTCTGTTTGGACACCGCGGCCGACGCTGCGATCGCGTCGACGCTGGTGCCGTGATACCCGCTGGCCAGGAACAACTCCTGACCGGCGGACAGGATGCTCATGCGTTTGCGGGCCGAGCGGCCCACCGGCTCAGACATACCGGCCTCTCGTAAGTACTGGACAGTCTAGTTTTTGGTACTGTACGGTCTAGTTCCATAGTGACATGGAGGATGCCGTGACCCGTACTGACTGCCCGCCTCTTGCAGACCGCGTCACGAAGTCACTCCTCGGATACGGCGTCATCGCCGGTCCTGTCTATGTGGTGTCGGTTGCCATCCAGGCGGCCGCGCGGGACGGATTCGACCCCACCCGGCATGCCGCAAGCCAACTCGCCAACGGTGACCTCGGGTGGATCCAGGTCGCGACGTTCCTGATCACCGGCGCTACGACGGTCGCCGCCGCCGTCGGCGTCAGGCGTGCACTCGGTCCCGGACGGCGCTCCGGGTGGGCGGCCGGTCTGCTCGGTGGCTACGGGCTGGCCTTGATGGTCGCCGGGGGCTTCCGCGCCGACCCGTCGGACGGGTTCCCGCCCGGCACCCCGCCCGGCGTCGGTCACCTGAGCTGGCACGGCCTCACCCACTTCGCCGTCGCAGGGGTCGGCTTCTTATGCCTGGTCGCCGCGTGCGTTGTGCTCGGCGGATGGTTCGCGCGGACGCCGGGCGGCACCGGGTGGGCGTGGTTCTCGCGCGTCACCGGTCTGGTGTTCGCGGCGAGCTTTCTCGCGTTGTCCTCCGGCTCCGGCGGCACGGCGTCGATCCTGGTGTTCACCGCTGCGGTCGTACTGGTGTGGGCATGGCTGACGGCCGTGTCGGTCAGGCTTTACCGGAGCGCCGACCACCCCTAGGGCGCGTTTTGCCCGTTGTCGGCGCGCTAGTGTGCTGTGGTCGGCCTCGACCAACAAGCCGATAGAACAGTTGGACGAATTCATGACCACAACGGCAGAGGCGTCAACGCTCGAATCTCGGGTCGGCCATTACTACCAGATGGATTACGCCTACGAGGTGGGCCGGGAGAAGGTGCGCGAGTACGCCCGCGCGGTGCAGGACTACCACCCCGCTCACTGGGACGTCGACGCCGCCGCGAAACTCGGATACTCGGGGCTGGTGGCGCCGTTGACGTTCACGTCGGTGCCGGGGATGACCTGCAATCGGCGCATGTTCGAATCGGTGGTCGTCGGCTACGACACCTATCTGCAGACCGAAGAAGTCTTCGAGCAACACCGTCCCATCGTGGCCGGGGACGAACTGCGCATCGACGTCGAACTGACGTCGGTGCGCAGGATCGCCGGCCGAGACATGATCACCGTGACCAACACCTACACCGACACCGCCGGCGAGCGGGTGCACACGCTGCACACGACGGTCGTCGGCATCACCGCCGAGGACATCGATCCGGTGGTCAAGGTCGCCGTGCAGAAAGCGATGATGCACGACGTCAACATCCTCGACAGCAGCGAAGCCGACGCTGGCTATGCCAAGACGGTGCGTCCCGAGGGCGAGGTCCTGCTCGCCGAGGACACGGCACGCAAACCCGGCACACCTTCCTTCGATGCGCTGAAGGTGGGCGACGAGCTGCCGGTGCGTCATACCAGACTGTCCCGAGGCGACCTCGTGAACTATGCCGGCGTGGCCGGCGACGCCAACCCGATTCACTGGGACGAGACCCTCGCGAAGGCGGCCGGGCTGCCCGACGTGATCGCCCACGGCATGCTCACCATGGGTCTGGGCGCCGGATTTGCCTCCGCGTGGACCGGCGATCCGGGTGCGGTGACCCGCTACGCGGTGCGGCTGTCCCAGCCGGCCATCGTGTCGGCCATCGACGGCGCCGACATCGAATTCAGCGGCCGGATCAAGTCTTTGGACCCGGACACCCGCTCCGGTGTCATCATCGTCGGCGCCAAGTCCGCCGGTCGCAAGATCTTCGGCTTGGCCACGATGAACGTGCGGTTCAGCTGAGGGTGCACCCTCACCCCGTCAGCGGGGTGCGGATGCCCAGCACCGGTTGCCGGCGCCGGCCGTGGCTCCACCCGTGATCCCACGGCCAGTGGCGGCGGTCGTCGGTCCAGACCAGCTGAAACGCGCGGATAGGCGCGTCGCGTAACCGAACCGCGAATGTCAGGTGGACATCCGGGTGTTCGACCGCGACGACTTCCAGCAGAAACTCGCCCTGGAAGTCGATGCGCTCTGCCGGCTGCACGACCATGCCGTCGTCGGCAATGTAGTGCGCGACCGAGTTCAGCACGTGTGCCGACTTACGCGGCTGTAGACCGGTGATCAGCAGTTCGGGCAGACCGCGAAGAGACGAGCCGACCGTGTAGGCGAATGGTCGTGACCCGTCCTCGACGAACTGCACCGCCCATCCGTGATGCGCGATGATCTCGCGCAGCACGTCCAGGTAGTCATCGATAGTGGCGTGGGGGTGGTCGCACTGCCAGCACATATCCGCACCTTTCTCCGGTAGTTGGGCACCAGCCTGCCCGCACCCACTGACATGCCCCAAAATGTCTGCCAATCAACGAGACTCGCAACATCGTCAGATCGGCTGACCCACGCCCACACGACGACCACTAGGTCCCCGACTCTCATCGCGCTAGGGTCCGAACAGCAGCGTTTGCCAGACGCGACACGCTGCGCATGAGGTGCACGTCCCGCGAGAGAGGAACAACCCTCCATGAGCCGACCATCCACCACGATCGACCCTGCCGCGCCGGTGCTCGTCACAGGTGCCAGCGGCTACATCGGCAGCTGGATCGTGCGTACGGTGCTCGAAGCCGGACACACCGTTCACGGCACGGTACGAAACCCGAACAAGGCATCCGGCCTCGAGCACCTACACAAGCTGTCCGACGAACACCCCGGCCGACTGAAGCTCTTCAAAGCCGACCTCCTCGAACCCGGCAGTTTCGACGAGGCGATGAAGGGGTGCGAGCTCGTCATGCACACCGCGTCGCCGTTCCTGATCTCCGGCTTCAAGGACGCCGAAGAGGCGCTGGTCCGTCCGGCGCTGGAAGGCACCCGCAACGTGCTGGATTCCGTCAACCGCACCGACACCGTCAAACGGGTGGTGCTGACCAGCAGCGTGGTCGCGATCTACGGCGACGCCCGTGAATCGCAAGATGTCCCCAACGGCGTGTTCACCGAGGAACACTGGAACACCACCAGCAGTGCCGACCACCAGCCGTACCCCTATTCCAAAACGGTCGCCGAGCGGGAGGCCTGGCGTTACCAGCAGGACCAGGATCGCTGGGACCTGGTGACCATTCATCCCGGCCTGGTGCTCGGTCCGTCGTTGACCAGTGGCAGCGACTCGGCCAGCCTGAGCACGATGAAGCAATTCTTCGACGGCACCATGCTGGCCGGGGCGCCGGACATGGCCACCGGCCTGGTGGACGTGCGCGACGTTGCGGATGCGCACCTGCGCGCCGGTTTCACTCCCGAGGCGCATGGACGCTACATCGCCAACGCTGACACCCTGACCTTCCTGGAGATCGGCAAGGTGCTGCGCCGACGGTTCGGCCCGTTCTATGCGTTCCCGAGGACGACGGCGCCCAAGGTGGTCTTCAAGGCCATCGCTCCGGTCGTCGGACTCACCAGAAAATTCGTCGACCGCAACGTCGGCTACCCGCTGGCATTCGACAACACCCGCAGCCAGAAGGAACTGGGTTTGACGTATCGGCCGGTCGAGCAGACCATCACCGATCACTTCCAGCAGATGCTCGACGACGGCCTGGTTCAACGTATTCCGGGAATTTCCAAACTCTAGTTGGCGTGCGCTGCCGCCTCTTGAATGAGTTGGAAGCGCGACGTGATGCCAAGTTTGGTGTAGACGTGCGACAGGTGGGCCTGCACCGTGCGGGGCGAGACAAAGAGGCGGGCAGCGATGTCTTTGTTGCCCAGTCCCTCGGTGACCAACCGGACCACATCGAGTTCGGCCGGGGTTAAGGACGCCCAGCCGCTGGACCCGCGTTTGCGCTCACCTCGGCCGCGCTGGGCGTAGCTTATTGCTTCTTCGGTGGTCAGTGCCGCGCCTTCTGCCCAGGCCGCATCGAACTCATTCTGTCCCATCGCATCTCGCAAGGTGGCGACTGTTGCCTCATAGGCGGCCTGATGGATCTGGAAACGCGCTCCACCCATTCGCCGGCGCCACGCGTCCGCCGCGCCCAGTAACCTCGCCGACCGGGAGGTCTCGGATTCCCGGATCAACTGGGCGAGGAACTCTAGAGTGTCGGGGAGATGCAGATAGATGCCGCAAGCTGTCGAACGGGACAGGGCGTCATGAGCGTCGCGCTCTGCTTGCTCTGCAAGGCCTTGTGCCGCAGCGACTCTGGCGCGTGCCAGAAAGGCCATCACGGAGTACCAGCCCGTCGCGACGGCGACGGCCTCGTCCGCCCACGCACGCGCAACGTCCAGCTCTCCGCGCAGTCTGGCCACCTCGACTGCGTTGAAAGGGCGCTGGGCCACCGCACTCTCGGGCTGCGCGAGACTGAGATATCGCCACGCCGCCTCGCTGGCCTCCTGCGCGGTCGCGACATCCCCAGCCGCCAAGGCCGCGGCGGCCAACGTCACGCTGCCGATTCCGAGGAAGTATTCGCCGACATCCGGTGCGACCTGGAGCGCCGCTGCAGCAGTGCCCCGGGCCGCGGCTGCGTCACCGCCATACGCCTGAGCGACACCTAGGCCCATGAGCGACAACGGCCGGTGAAACTCGTCCAGCGTTGCTTCACCTTCGGCCACCACAGCACCGAGTTGTTCGACAGCAGAGCGCAAATCACCTCCCATCAAGTGCGACATCCCCAGGCTCAGGCGACATTGACGCGCGTCGAATCCGTTTCCAATGGCGGCAGCGAGATTGCACCCCTCCTCTGCGGCTGCCCTGGCGGCAATCGGGTCACCAAGGAGGACAGCGGTGTTCGACTGCTGCGCGAGGATGTGGCTCAACCTCCACGTGTCACCTATTTCACGAGCGAGGCCGGTCGCCTCGGCGAAGAAGGCACTAGCTGCCTCGGCATCGAAACTTGCACCCCCCGCCCCAACGCCGCAGGCGGTCAGGACGCGGGCCAATAAGGCTCGATCATCGATATCGCGCGCCATCGTCAGCGCGCGCTGGGCGGGAGACTCGGTGTAGGCGACAAAAGTGATAAGCATGGCCTTATCGGCGAGCGCACACGCGAGTGTCGCCGCCGACACCGCCGGCGGCTCCACATCGTCGGTGAGCGCGGCATCGAACCATGTACAAGCTTCCAACATGCGGCCGCGGCTGTGCCACAAGGGTTGCAGTGAAGAGGCGAGATTCAACGCGCGCTCTCGGTCGGAATTCTCCAGACTCCATGCAAAGGCGCTCCGCAGGTTGTCCATCTCGGTCTCCGCCTGCTGTATGCGCCACTCGTAGTCGGCACGGGCCGGTGCGTCGAGCAACGCGGCAAACGCGGCGTAGTAATCGCGGTGACGATCGCGGGTGCGATCGGATTCGCCGGACTCGCTCAACTTCTCTTGTGCGTACTGGCGGACGGTTTCCAACATCCGGTATCGGGTCCGACTGCCGGTGTTTTCGGCCACGACGAGCGACTTCTCTACGAGCAGGGTGAGCTGGTCCATGACTTGGTGCCGCTCAATGGCATCGCCGCTGGCGACCGTCAGGGCCGCTTCCAGATCGAATCCGCCGAGAAATACTGCAAGCCTCCGGAATAGGATCCTTTCGGTTTCGGTCAACAGTGCGTGTGACCACTCCACCGACGCGCGTAAGGTTTGCTGACGGCGCACCGCAGTTCTAGAGCCACCGGTCAGCAGCCGGAACCGGTCATGAAGCCCGTCAACGATTTCCGTTACCGTGAGTGTCCGCACCCGAGCCGCTGCCAGTTCGATCGCCAGTGGCATGCCGTCCAAGCGAGCACAGATCTCGGCCACCACGGCGGTGTGCTCGTCGGGGACGGCGAAGCCTGCCTTCGCCAGCTTCGCGCGGTCCGTGAACAACGCGATGGCATCATCGGAGAGACCCAGAGACGGCACCTGCCAGGTCGCCTCACCCGTCACGCCCAGCGGCTCGCGGCTCGTGGCCAGGACGGTGAGTCCTGTTGCCCTGGAGAGCATCTCGGTTGCAAGACGGGCACTCGCGTCGATTAGGTGCTCACAATTGTCCAGCACGATCAGCAGCTGCCGGCCACCGATGAAGCGCAATAGGGTGTCCGTCGTGGAGCGGCCCGGTTGATCCGGTAATCCGAGTGCGCGTGCCGCCGTCACCGCGACGACATCAGGGTGAGTGATCGGTGCCAGATCGACGTAGAACACTCCATCTGAGAACTCGGTGGCGACCTCAGCGGCAACGTGTACAGCCAGCCGTGTCTTGCCCACACCCCCGGCTCCTGTCAGCGTGACCAACCGCGCGGTAGCTAAAGTTTCCCGGAGGTTCGCCGTTTCCGCTTGGCGCCCAACAAAACTCGTCAGTTGTGGCGGCAAATTATGGGCGCGGCTCGGGCCTTGTGTTCGGAGCGGCGGGAAGTCGTTGCGCAGGTCGGGATGACACAGCTGCGCGACCCGCTCGGGCCGGGGCAGATCGCGCAGTGGGTGGCTGCCGAGGTCCGTCAACGACGCATCGGCCGGGAGCTGATCGATGACCAAATCGCTTGTCACGGAGGATAATACGGTCTGACCGCCGTGAGCGAGGTCGCGCAGCCGGGCGGTGCGGTTGATCGTGGGTCCGACGTAGTTCCCCTCGTCGCGTAGCCGCACCTCGCCGGTGTGAACGCCGATGCGCAGCTTGATCGGCGCAAGCGGGGCGCGCTGCAGGTCCACGGCGCAGGCCACGGCGTCGGAAGCGCGCGCGAACGCGACGACGAAGCTGTCGCCTTCGCCCTGTTCCACCGGCCGGACCCCATGACGCACGGCGATCGCGTCGGATACCGCCCGGTCCAATCGGGCGATGGCCGCCGCCATCTGGTCAGGTTGGGTCTCCCACAGCCGGGTCGAGCCCTCGACGTCAGCGAGCAATAGTGTCACCGTTCCGGTTGGCAGCTCGCTCATGGCAACGTCGCTCCGCTCGATCTCGCTCATGGTAACCAGCGTGCGTCGATGCACGGCGCGAAACATCAGCCAAATGGCTGATTGGTGTACGCGTCTACGTGCGTCGCGCAGTTAGGCATTTAGGCCGATGACCGGCGACCAGCCGATTCGGATAGTCGACGCCATGACCGAACTACCGGTTCTCTCCTACGAGGACGCGCCGGATCCCGAGACAGCTCACCTGATCATCCGAGCGGCCCGGCAGCGTTCGCCGATCGCCCTGGGCCCCTACGGGCCCGAGGTCCTCACCTATGGCCTGGTGCGCACCGTGCTGCGCGATGCCCGCTTCGCCATGCCGCGTGGCGTCGGCCTGATGGTGCAGGGCATCACTGACGGCCCGGTGTGGGACCGGGTGACCAAGCTGCTGGTGAGCCTCGACGGCGCCGAACACCGCCGACTGCGACGGCTGGTGTCGCGCGCGTTCACTCCACGCGCCGCGGATCGGATGCGCGCCGCATGCGTCGACGTCATCACCGAGCTCGTCGATGCCTGCTCACCCGGCCGCTGCGACGTCGTCGCGGAGATCGCGCGGCCGTACCCGGTGCCGATCATCTGCGCACTGCTGGGTGCGCCTCGCGACGACTGGCATCTGTTCTCCCGCTGGGCTGATGACGTCAGCAAAGCGTTCGGAGTTAACGTTGCCGCGGAGACGCCGGCCATCCTGGGCGCATGGGAACAACTCGAGTCCTACGTCGAGGGCTTCGTCGCCGCACGGCGACACTGCCTGACCGATGACCTGATTTCCGAGCTCATCCGCACCGAAGACGACGGCGACCGACTGAGTCACGATGAACTGGTCAACCTGGTGGTGATCCTGCTCAACGCCGGAACCGACACCACCCGCAACCAGTTGGCGGCCGCGGTTCAGGTCTTGGCCGACCATCCCGACCAGTGGGCACTGCTCGCCAAGCATCCGGAGCTGGCACCGCACGCCGTCGAGGAACTCATCCGGCACACCCCGATCACCTTCACTACGGTCCGCGTCGCCACCGAAGACGTCGAACTCGACGGCATCCTCATCCCGGCGGGCACCTGCGTCATGGCCAACACCGCCTCGGCCAATCGGGATCCCGCGGTCTACGACGATCCGGACCGCCTCGACATCACCCGCGTGGCGCCGCCGGCCATCCTGACCTTCGGCGGCGGCGTCCACTACTGCCTCGGGGCACACCTTGCGCGAGTCGAACTCACCGAGGCGCTGCGCGTCATCGCCAGTCGTATCAGTAACCCGCGCCGGACCGGCCCCGTGCCGTGGCGGCCGATGGTTGAAATCTCAGGTCCCACAACGCTTTTGATGGAGTGGATTCCCTAGGACCTACTTTGGCGGCATCCGGATGCCGCCGTCGACCCGGACCACCTCTGCGTTCATGTAGGAGTTGGTGATCAGTTCGATGACCATCGACGCCAATTCGTCGGGCTTGCCCAGGCGATGCGGAAACAGCACCGATTGACCCAGTTTCGCCTTGAACGCCTCGGCGTGTTCACCCTCGCCGTAGATCGGGGTGTCGATGAGGCCGGGTGCCACGGTGTTGACCCGGATGCCGACCGCGGACAAGTCGCGTGCCACCGGCAGGGTCATCCCGACGACGCCGCCCTTCGACGACGAATAGGCCGCCTGACCGATCTGGCCGTCGAAAGCCGCGACGCTGGTCATGTTGACGATGGCGCCGCGTTCGCCGCCCTCGGTCGGCTCGTTTCGGCTCATCATCGTGGCGGCCAACCGAATGCAATCGAAGGTGCCGACCAGGTTGATCGCGAGCACCTTCTTGTAGGCGTCCAGATTGTGCGCGGAGGCGAACTCGCCGTCCTTGCCGATGGTGCGCTGTGCCCACCCGACACCCGCCGAATTCACGAGGGCTCGTAACGGGCCGAGATCGGCTGCGGTGTTGACGGCGTCCTCGATCTGCTCGGTGTTCGTCACGTCGACGCTGACGAACACGCCGCCGATGTCGTGTGCCAGTTCCTGCCCGCGTTCTGCTTGCAGATCGGCGACGACGACTCGGGCGCCCTTGGCGGCCAGTTGCCGGGCGGTGGCGGCCCCGATACCCGATGCCCCACCGGTGACGATTGCGCTAGCTCCGTTGATATCCACGGTGAGCACGTTACGTCACTCGGCGATGACGGTTGCCGGGCCGTCGACTGGGCTTGCCGCCAACGCCGGTCCGTCACTGCGTGTACCGCCCAGCAGGTTAGCTAGAAGTATTGGTTGCGATGGTGACGGCTTGCATCAGCCACGCAGCCGGTCTTCGCTAGCGTCGGCGACGATGGTCTTACCCTCGGTTCCGACGTCGAAAACGAGCGCCTGCAGTCCGGACCGGTCAGGTGGTGCGTGCATCGACGACTGTTCGACTGCTGCGAAATCGTCTCGGGCTGAACATTATTGAGGAGCAGCTACGCCGCCGTTACGCCTGCAGCGTGGGGAGCTGCGGGTTGGTCAGGTAGACGGGAATACCCGCATCAGGAATCACAAAGGCCTGGGTGAATTGCTGAGCACCCACACCGCCGTCACCAAATAGCGTCCCGAAGGGATCCAAGAACGCGGCACCCAACTGCGCCAGCGTGGGCAACTGCGGGTTGGTGAGATAGGTCGGAATACCCGCATCCGGAATCACAAAGGCCTGGGTGAACGGCGCAATGAACGCCTGGCCCCCGACGCCACCGTCGCCCAAGGTCGGATCCAAGAACGCGGCACCCAACTGCGCCAGCGTGGGCAACTGCGGGTTGGTGAGATAGGTCGGAATACCCGCATCCGGAATCACAAAGGCCTGGGTGAACGGCGCAATGAACGCCTGGCCCCCGACGCCACCGTCGCCCAAGGTCGGATCCAAGAACGCGGCACCCAACTGCGCCAGCGTGGGCAACTGCGGGTTGGTGAGATAGGTCGGAATACCCGCATCCGGAATCACAAAGGCCTGGGTGAACGGCGCAATGAACGCCTGGCCCCCGACGCCACCGTCGCCCAAGGTCGGATCCAAGAACGCGGCACCCAACTGCGCCAGCGTGGGCAACTGCGGGTTGGTGAGATAGGTCGGAATACCCGCATCCGGAATCACAAAGGCCTGGGTGAATTGCTGAGCACCCACACCCCCGTCACCAAAAAGCATCCCGAGTGGATCCAAGAGGCTACTACTGACTTTATTGACCTGCACCACAGCCTGGTTCACCGCAGTGGTTGCGCCCGAAGCAACGCTGGCCAGGTTGCTGGACTCGGCAGCCACATATGCATTTGCCCCGGCAAGCAGTGTACGAGTAAATCGGTCGAAGCACCCCGCGGCCTGCTTGGCCGCAGCCTGATACTGCTGACCATGGTGGCCGAACAACTTTGCCAGCGTCCCGGAGATTTCGTCGGCGGCCGCAGGGTCCAGCTGGCTGGTGGGAAATGCCGCAGCATTGTTCGCCGCATTTAAAGTCCCCCCGATAGACTCTAAATCAGCTGTCGTTGAAACCAACGCGTCAACAGATGCAAGCACGAACGACATCTTCTGATCCTACGGGTTGGTGGCCTAAGTTCCGGTCAGTTACGGCACCCAGGAAGCGAAACCTGATTGCCGACTGCGAGCCGAAATATTACACCGGGCAGGCGGGTGCATCTAGAGATCGACGGAAGTGTCTTTTCGGGCCACAGCGACACACCCTCAGCTGCTCTTCGGCGGATTCGCGCAGATCAACACGGTTCGAGGCGGATCTGCTGAGGGCGAAAACGGGTTCAGCAGTCTAGCGGCTTGAGCCGGAAATTTTTCCGGAGATATACGTTGTCGGATTCGAAGACTTCGTCAGCAGCCTTGATCCGGGGGGCTCGGACGTCACTTTTCAGCGCCAGCGCCAAGCCATTCTGCGACGGCATTACGGTTTCCTCCTCACAGGTGAGAATGGCAGTAACCGCGGTGTCGTAATCACACCTGAGCACTTATCGCGGATCGTCGTCACAAAATCAATCCACGGTTACAAACCGTCAACGCCAAATTCTGGCATCATCAATGAACGTGCAGCGCCGCCATCTCCAAGATGGTGGTTACTGGGCCGCCGAAGCTATCTGGAGGTCAACCGCAGGAACTCCCGGCGCCGCGCAAGCACGCTGGGTAGCCACGGACCGACCTCAGCGGCGTCCACCCATTCGGTGCGCTCCAGCAGCATCCGTAGCACGGTCGCAGCCTCCAGGCGCGCCAGCGGGGCACCCAGGCAGAAGTGGATACCTTTGCCAAAACTCATGTGCCCCTTGCTTTTTCGGCGATCCAGCCGGAATTCTTCGGGGGCCTCGAAATGATCCGGATCACGATTCACCGCACCCCACAGCAACAGCACCCGGGAGTCCTTCGGCAAGGCAGTGCCGGCCAATTCCGTGTCGCGCAGGACGTGGCGGTAGTGGGCGCGGAACGGCGGCTCCAGACGCAGCGTCTCCTCGATGAACGCCCCGAGCAGATCGGGCTGCTCGCGAATTCTCCGCTGCAGGTCTGCGTCGGTGGCCAGGATTTCCACCGCGGTGCCCAGCAGCGATGCGGTCGACTCCCCGCCGGCGCTGAACAGGGAGACCAGTATCAGCTGGGCGGTAAAAGCGTCGAGGTCACCGGCTGCTTGCCCCGTGGCCAGCGCGCCGATCAGATCCTCACCCGGGTCGGTGGCAGCCTGTTGCATGCGCGTGGTGATATAGGTGCTCAGCTCGCCGATGGCCGCCATCGACGCGGCCAAGTCGTCGCCCGACATCAGTCCGTCGAGCAGTTGGGTGCTGGCGTAGCCCCATCGCGCCAACTGGTCGGCGTCGGCCTCGGGGACACCGATCAGCTCGGCGACGATGGTCATCGGCAACCGGTTGGCGACGCCGTCCATCCACTCAATGGTGCCTTCGTCGGCCGCTGCGGCCCAAAGACTTTCGAAGACTTGCACGATCAGGGGCTGTAAAGCCTGCACCCGTTTGGCGGTGAAGTGGGAGAGCATCAGCTTGCGGTGTGCGGCGTGCACCGGGTCGTCCGCGGTGACCAGGATGTGGGCGCGGCCGCCCACGCCGTCCATCGGGAAGGGGACCACACCGCCATCGGGCGTGAAGGTCATCGTCGCGGTCAGATTCGAGGAGAAGACCTCGGGCCGGGTGACTACGTCGGTGATCGCCGGCCAGCTGCTGATCAGAAAGAAATCCGAATCGCCGACGCGGTGCACCCCGCCGTCGTTACGCAACCGGGCGTACAGGGGGTACGGGTCCTGGATTGCCGCGTCACCGAAAAAATCGACGGGGTCGATTCTGGCGGTCATGGCGTGGACGGTAGCAACTGCTGGGCCGGTCGCCTGAAGCTTGAGCCAGATTGACCCGGACGACGGACCTGCGTGTCGAGTTCGGGACGCAAGCGTTGTCATGGCGGAGCTAATGGCCGTGCGCCGGGTGACGGTGCCGCCGGACGCATGTCTTCCAGGGTTTCGGCCATACGCGCCGACACCGTCTGCAGACCCCTGAAGGTCGCACCATGACCTTGAACGACGTGATCCGGTGATCGGCGTTCCAGTGCACTATGTCCACGCCCTCGATCTGCTTGCCATCGAGCTCGACGGCGAATTCCAGTACGGCGGAATCGCTTTGGATCCATTGCGCGACATAGCGGAAATCGGTACCGGTGAAGAGGTGTTCTGCTGCCAGAAGAAAGCCGGTCACCCTGGCTCGCCCCTGTTTGGGCGTGTATACCGCTGGTGAGTAGAACCTCACGTCCTTAGCCAGCAAATCGTCGAGAACCTCGGCATCGCGGCTGTTCATGAAATCGAACCAGCGTTCGACGGCAGGCGCGGTCACGACGCCACCGCGGCGGTCGCACCGGTCAGCATGCCTGCCAGTCGCCCGGTGATGAGATCCTGCGCCTCGTCCACGATCCGTGTCACGAGTTCTCCTACGGCAGGAATGTCGTCGATGAGACACATCGACGTGCCGATCCACCAGATGCCGGCTTCGAGATCACCCGTCTCGTAGACCGTTCGGCCGCAGGCTCCGGAGACGAGGTGGCGGACGTCAGCGAAGGTTCCACCCCGCTTGAGGATGTCGACCGCTTCCCGCGACACCGTGCGCAGACGTGTCGGTGCGTGGGTAGCCGCTGGGGCCGTCATCGAGGAGCCATCGAGGCTGAGCCCACGGCACAAACGGTTCGGCTGGGTCCAAATGTGTTGAGCGAGAACGCTGCCGCCAGGAAGCGGCTCGAACGTGCAACGATTTGCGGTTGACCGTCAGCGATGTCGGAGCAGAAGGGTGCGTTGGTGAAGAAGTAGTCGCTCATCTTCGCGTGTGCGCCGTGATTGACAGCGGCCGGTGGCGACGCCGTCGAGATAGGGGATTACACGAATCTGTGTGGGCGTGTTGATCTTTGCCTGCTGTACCAACGCATGGTCGTCGAGCAACCGTGTACACAGCACCCCGACCTGGCGAGGCGCCAGAGTGTCGCACAGGTGCTACGCTCGTGGAGTGCGCAGCGAAATCAGCCAGCGCGAGTTGCGCAACAACAGTGGTGACATCATGCGCCGACTCGACGAGGGTGAGGCGTTCATCGTGACTCGCAACGGCGTTCCAGTCGGGGAACTGGTACCGCTGCGGCGGCGGCGCGTCGTGAACGGGTCGGCGTTGGCGGAAGCGTTCCGCGGCGCTCCGCGCGTCGACTATGGGCGGTTGCGTGAGGACCTCGACCGGTGTGTCGATCAGGAGATCTCCCCGCGTGGCTGAGACGAAGAGCGGCCTACTCGATACATCGGTCGTAGTCGACCTGGACGTCATTGAGCCGGCCGCTTTGCCCGCTGAGGCTTCTGTCAGCGCGGTCACGATGGCTGAGCTCTCTGCTGGTCCGCACGCCACCGACGACCCCGACGAACGGGCGCGTCGACAGGACCGGCTGCAGCAGCTTGAGTCCTGGGTGGAGCCCGTACCCTTCGACGGTGACTGCGCGAGAGCATATGGGCGGATCTACGCCGCCGTTCTGGCTGCGGGGCGCCAGCCCCGGCGGCGCGCCGTCGACCTGCTCATCGCCGCGACCGCGCTGGCCGCGGGCCTGCCGCTCTACACGCGCAACGCCAACGATTTTGACGGCCTTGAGCAGATCGTCAAGGTCGTGACCGTCTAGTATCCGAGACCGCTTGGTTGCGGCGGAATCAGCACTTCCCAGCGGCCGTGTACGCGCCGCGCACCAAGAAGATGCGGTGAAGCTCGCCGTGCGCGACTACGTCGAGCGCTTTCGGCGCATCGAGGCGCTCGCTCGGTCCCGTAAACATGCCGAAGGGTGGGACTACGAGGGTTGGCGTGCCGTCCGCGCCGATGAGAAGGCCCTCGGCAGTTGATCTTCTTCCTCGCCGATTCATCGGCCGTCTGGCGGATTCAATGGCAGCCGGAGCTGCCCTCGGCGCGGTTGAGGCCTGATTTCGTCGCGGACGTGGTTGCGAGCTGAAATTCGCACGATTCAACGCAGCGGGGCCAGGCTCCGAGTCGGCCGAGGACCAAGAAAGTCACCTGTTGCCATCGGTGATGTACTCCATATTCCGGAGGCCTGCGACGCTATCGATCGCCGTAAGTTTTGTACGTTCTGTGGTTGTCATAGTGGATGGCGTGAGGGGGTGAATGGTGGCGCCGCTCGATGTGAACCCTGGCGAACTCTCGGCTGCCGGTGACAAGCTTTCCGCGGGTGGCGATCGGTTGGTTGCGGCCCTGTCGGCCCTCACGTCGGGCATTGCTGGGGTGAATGCGGGTCACGAGGCGCGGGTGTGCATTTCGGCACGGAGTGCCTCAACGCCGGCAGAGGGGTTCTCGGTGCGGGGTCTGCGGCGGTCAACGCCTGTCGGCGGATGGCGTATGGAATCAAGATGTCCGCGTACAACTATGCGCTGAGCATTGCGATGTCGATTCCCGGCGGAGGTCAGCCGTCGTTGTCGATTCCGCCGTGCCCTGCCGCCCAGCAGGCGCCGGCGATGGCGAGCCCGTTCGGGCCGGGAGTTGCGGCTCCGGTGTTGTGGACGATCGTGGAGGCTTTCGTCGGCGAAGTCTGGCCCGATGGCAACCCGGCTTCGTTGCGTGCCGCGTCGGGGGCATGGACGACCTACGGCGGCGCGCCGGCGGGTCCAGAGCCGCCGCAACGTGCTGCGATAACCAGCGAGCATCCGGACGGTCCAGCGCCGCCCACCCAGCCCGGCATGCCGGCCGCCGAAGTCAAGCCGACCCCGGCACAGCCGGGGCCACCGGTGGAGCATCCCGGTGGCCACGAACCCGCGCAACCGACCCGCCCGTCGTACACGGAGCCTGCGCCGGCCGCCTCGCACCCACCGACCGAACCAGTGCACACACCGGCGGCAGAGCCTGCACCCACTTCCCATGCGCCCAGCGAGCCCATGTCGGCGCCGTTGACCGAACCGGCGCCCCGTTGTACACAGTCCCGCGGAGTTTCATGAGGCGCCTCTCACTGAGCGGCCGGCTGGCGAGCACCCAGGCACACACCTGCTGGATGACGCACCCGAGTCACCGCATCCTGCAGCACCGGCCACCGGGCACCCTCCCGCCGACCGGTCTCAAGTCCTCACCACGAACCGCCGGGTGTACCGCACACCAATCCCGCGGCGCCGCACCCGTACGCGCCCGTCGAGCCGATCCGCCCGGTCGAGGCATCACCGCCTGCGACACACCCGCCCGCCCACCACGCCCCGGCGGTGTCCGAGGCGGCTGGCCGACCCGCGGCGGCCGCCGGTGACGGGGCTCGCGTTCCGGCGCATGGGCCGGAGCCGGCCAAGACGGCCCCGCTAGCGTCGAGTGAGGCTGCGGGGCCGCGCGGGTTCGCGTCGGAGGTTCGCGGCGCACCCGCCGAGGGTGCGCATGGCCCGGTGGATGCGCCGGCCGCGGTCTCGCCGGGTCAGGGTCATGGCCCGCCGGAGCCACCAGGTGATCATCCTCCCACCCCTGAAAATGCTCAGGACCCGTTCACCTTGGCCGAGCGTGATCGCGGGATCGGTGAGCAGGCGCGGGAGCCGGGCCGTTCTGTTGAGCCTGCGGACCGGTGTGCGGCGGGTGAACCGGTGGATATGGCCACCGGTGAGTATTTCTTGCCGATGACCGATGTGGAGTTGCCCGGGGTGTTGGCGTTGGTGTTGACCCGCCAGCACCGCTCCCAGTGGCGGCGCGGGGTATGGTTCGGGCCGTCGTGGACCTCGAGTTTCGATGCGCGGGTGGTGGTCACCGAGCAGGGCGTTACCACCGTGGACGCCGAGGGCACGATGCTGGTGTTCGATCATCCGGGTGTCGATAGGCCGAGTCAGCCGCTGCGTGGGCGGAACTGGTTGCTGTTTAAAGCTATTGACGGCGGATACCGACTGTTTAGTCAGGACAGCGACCGCAGTTACCACTTCGAGCCTCAGGGCGGGCTGCACGGAACGGATCTGGCCGTGGGGGTGGTGTCGATCTCGGCGATCACCGACCGCCACGGCAACCGGATCCGTTTTCATTACAGCGACACTGGGATCCCGGTCGCGGTGACCCATTCCGGCGGGTATCGGGTGGATGTGCACTGCGATGGGGCCCGGATCACCGGTTATGACCTGGCCGACCCCGCCGGCGGGGGCGGTATTGCGTTGCGCCGCTTCACCTATGCGGGTGGGGATCTGGTTTCTGTGATCGACGGGTGCGGGGCCGCCACGTCGTTTGCCTATGACGGTGAGCATCAGATGATCGGCTGGACGGATGCGACCGGGGCGCGGTATGAGAACGTCTATGACGGCGCGGGGCGGGTCGTCAGCCAGCAGGGCAGCGGCGGGGTGTGGGCGGGCACCTTCGATTACCTGTCGACCCCGGAGGGTTTGGTGTCGACCTACACCGACGCCTACGGTGGGCAGACCGCGCATGAGTTCGATGCTGATCTGCGGCCGCGGCGGGTGCGCGATCGGCAAGGCCGGCTCACTGTCACCGAATTCACCCGGTGGCGCGACCCGCTGGTGGTGACCGACCCCGCCGGTGCGGTGACCCGCTATGAGTACACCGAGCACGGTGACGTCGCGGCGGTCACCGATGCGTTGGGTGGGGTGACCCGGTTCGGGTATGCCGGCCCGGGGCGTGTGAATGTGGTGGTGCGCCCAGGCCGTTCGCCGGTGTCGGTGAGCTACGACGACGCCGGCAACGTGGTCGCGGTCACCGCCGATCAGGCGACGCGGCGCTTCGAATACGACGGTGCGGGTGCGCTGATCGCGATCACCGATGAGGAAGGCCGGCGCAGCGCGATCACCGTGAACGCGGCCGGGTTGGCGACCCGCATCACCGACGCCGGCGGGTTCGTCACCGTCATCGACTACGACGCGTTCGGTCGCGCGGTCGCGATCACCGACCCGAACGGGTATCGCACCCGGGTACGCCGCGACGCCGAAGGCCGCGTGCGCCACCGCGTCGCCGCCGACGGCACCGCGCAGTCCTGGGCCTACGACGGGGAAGGCAACTGTGTGTCCCATGTCGACGAACTCGGCGCACAGACCCGCTTCGAATACGGCTACTACGACAAACTCACCGCCCAGATCGCCCCCGACGGCTCGCGCACCACCTACCGCTACGACACCGCGCGCCGCCTGGTCGAGGTGCTCAACCCCGACGGGCTGAGCTGGCGCTACACCTACCACCAAGATGGCCGCCTAGCCTCCGAAACCGACTTCAACGGCGCCACCACCACCTACCGCTACGACACCGCGGGCCGGCTGGCCGAGAAGACCAACGCCGCGGGCCAGGCCCTCCGCTACACCTACGACGCACTCGGGCGCGCGCTCACCGAAACCACCGGCGACGAGGTCACCCGGTTCCGGTACGGGATTGATGGGGAGCTGAGCGGGGCCGCCAACGCCCACGGCACCGGCACCTATCGGCGAGACCGGGATGGGCGGACCCACACCCACACCTGGAACCAGCACACGGTGACGGCGTCGTTCAATGCCGCCGGTCAACTCATCGGGGTGCGCAGCCCCAGCGGGGTGCACACCGACTACCGCTACGACCACCGCGGCGCCCTGAGCGGGGTGCTCAGCGCCGGCCGGGTCATCGATGTGGGCACCGACGCGGCGGGCCGGGTCACCCACACCTCGGTGGGGCGTGCGCGGGTGGCGCGCGAGTTCGACCCACTCGGGCGCCTGCTCACCCAGTCATGGCGCGGCACACCCGAAGGGCAACTCTTCCTCGGACCCACCCCGGCGCGCGAACCCGTGGTGACCGAGGCGACGTTTGCCTACCGGCCCGACGGGGCGCTGACCGCACGCACCGTCGACCAGGTACAGACCCGCTACCGCCTGGACGGTGTGGGGCGGGTCAACGCCACCACCGTCGGCGACGTCCTCACCGAACAGTTCGGCTATGACGCCACCCACAACATCACCACGGTTGGCCAACGGCCCGGACGCTGGCACTACCGCGGCACCCTGCTGCTCGATGACGGGCGCTCCCACTACACCTACGACCGCGCCGGGCGCCTGATCCGCACCGTCACCCGCCGCCTGGGCCGCACACCCGACGTCTGGCACTACCAGTGGGACGCCTACGACCGGCTGCGCACCCTCACCACCCCCGACGGCCACACCTGGATCTACGGCTATGACCCCGCCAACCGGCGCACCCACAAAACCAACACCACCACCGGGCACACCATCACCTTCAGCTGGCTCGGCAATCAACTCCTGGAACAAACCACCACCACCGGCGACACCCTCACCTGGACCTACCCGCCCCACGCGCACACCCCCCCTAGTCAACGCATTCGAGGCGGCCTACGGCACGAAGTACGCCAACGCGGTCGCCAACATCACCGAGGACCTTGACCAACTGCTGCCACGAATTCCCGGCCGTCGTGGCCGGGTCGGCTCACGGGTCGATGGCGTCCTGGTCGACGTTGCCCTTCGCGCGCACAGCCGGCCGCGTCGATCGCCGCCGCGGAATGCGCTCTGTGATCCCACTCAGCGAGTTGACCATCCTGTTGAGGGTATCGACAGCAGCCTCAAGGGTGTCAGCCGTGGGCGTCATTCTCTCCACGGCGGGCGCCAGTCGACTCAGGATCTCTGCAGCTTCGGTGAATTGTTCGAGCGGTCCATTCTTGGCCAGCAGTTTGTCGATGATGCCGTCCTCGGCAAACACCCGCTCGATGATGCCGTCCTCGGCGAACATCCGCTCTATCGGCCCGTCCTTCGCGAGGAGCCGATCGGCAAGTCCACCAGGCTCCAGGATCCGCTCTAGCGCGGAACCTTCTACGGATACCCGGTCGAGTAAACCGCCGGGCGCGGTCAACAGGTCGACAACCCCACCCGGACGTGTCAGCTTGTCCGCGGGCCCGCCGCGGACCAGAACGCGCCCCATCGCCCTGTCGTTCTCGGTCAACTCGGCGACTCGGTTGGCGCCGACGAGTGCGCCGCGCAGCGGAAACAGGTCGGTGATCGGGTCTACGGTCTTCGGTCTTTCCTCGCCCAAGGACTCCTTCACAGCCCCGAGCGCGATGGCCGCAGCGGCGAGCCCGGCGTCGGCCACCGCGACGCCGGCCCGGACAGGGGCTGTTGCTACGCCGACGATGACCTTGCTGATGTTCACGCGGCAAGTGTATGGCTCGTGGTCGTCTCCGTGGAGCGACGGCGACCGGGTGCGCGGCGGTCAATCCAGACGATGATTCACGCCGCAATGCAAGGGTTCTGAAACGAGGCCGAACTTCGCCCACCACTGTGGCGCGGCACCACAGCCGATCATCGGCGCGCAGCGGCGGCAAAGCTCTGCCGCACAAGACTTCCCGATGCTCGTGCAGCGGACGGCGTCCGCTGTGTTCGATCAGCGCGAGTTGTCCGAGCCCAGAACTTCACCCGGCCGTGGCCGTGCGAACTCGGTCGTTACCGTGGGTCACATGGTAGATGCCGCAAATCGTCGGGGCGCCAGGAACTTCGCCGCACTGGGCGTGTCGTTTCTGGCGGTGGTGCTCACCGCCGGGGTGGGTGGGCTAGCCGCCAACAGCGCCCAGCAGTACGGCCGGCTGCGGCAACCCTCGTGGGCGCCCCCCGCATGGGTGTTCGGGCCGGTATGGACCACCCTCTACGCGCTGATGGCTGTGGCGGCTTGGTTGGTGTGGCGCGGCGGACCCAGCAGCGCGACCCGGAGTGCACTGGCCGCATACGCCGCGCAGTTGGTTCTCAACGCGGCCTGGACCCCACTGTTCTTCGGACTCGGGTGGCGCGGTATCGCGTTGATCGACATCGCGATTCTGTGGGCAGTCCTTCTCGCCACTGTCGTGTTGTTCTTTCGCCGCAGCGCCGTGGCCGGATGGCTGTTGGTGCCTTACCTCCTCTGGACTACGTTCGCCCTCTGCCTGAACCTCGCCGTGTGGCAACTCAACAAGTGACCGCCCGAGCACGGGGTCTTGCCTCGTTGGGCCTGCAAGCATCTTTCGCAAGGGGAGGAGTCACCTGCCAGTGTCGGTTCCGCTTGCCGGTGGCGAGCGCCGAGATCTCTGAGTAGGTCACTAGTCGAGATTCCGGGAGATATGGCGAAGGGATCTTTCCGGTTTTCGTGGCGATCCGAGAACCGTTGTCCACGTCTGGAGCCGCGGCGGTCCTGGCCCGCGAGGCCCTTCGAGGGCTACGAGTGGCGAGTGGCGGTCGACGTCGTGACGGACGTTCTCATCGGAAGGCCGCATCGAGTCGGTCGGGGACCGTCGGGTCGTGCGACGGTAGCAGCAGGCCTGCGCTACGCAGGCGAGATTGGAGTAGCCGAACTTGGCGCATGTCGGAGTGGATACCCGCTGTCGGCGCGGCGGGATCCATGCCCGCTGCGGTGAACGAGGTGTCACCGGTGAACCAGACGTAGCCCTGATCGGTGTGCAGCCGTACCGTGACGGACCCCGGCGTATGCCCGGGGGTATGAATCGCGGTGAGACTACCGTCGCGCGTCAGGTCAACGGCTGCACCGAGATTCGTGTCCTTTCCCTCGGCGTCGACGTGGCGGATGGCCGTCGACTCGTCCCGCCATCGCCAATGCAGCGCGCCGATACGTTTCGCTGCGGCATCCTCGGCCCGAGTCGTCCAGACATCCGCAGCCGGGAAGTCCGGCACTGTGCCGGTGTGGTCGATGTGCTGGTGGGTCACCACGACCGCACGCACATTGCTCGGCCTCAGGCCGACGCTGTCGAGCTGGGTGGGAAGCGTCTGACCGTCGTCTACGTCGAGTTTGATGAATGACCGGATCACTGCACCGGTCCGCGGGTCGGGCTCCCAGGAGGTGGGGTCGTTGTATGACGGCGAGGCGCCGGCGTCGACAACGTAGAGCCCCTCCGGATGTTCGATGGCGTAGCACCAGATTGGCATGGGGGCCGCGAACTTCGGGTCGGCCAGGATCGTCAGGAAGCGCAGTGGCGCGGGGGTTCTCTCCGGTACGCAGCACACGGCGTGCGACCGCTTGACTGTCACCGTTCCGCACAACATGGCGTGCACCTCGACGGGTCGGCCGCCGACAGTGAACTGAGACTTCGCGTGGTGTCGCATACGCACTCCCTCAGTTGTTGAACATTGTTCATCTTGACCCCAGTGTTGAACACTGTCAATCTCGTGACGTGGGACGAACCGTCGGGCAACATCACGGAAGCCTCCGCCCAGCACTCATCGGTGCCGCGCTTGAACTCGTTGCCGAATCCACCGCCGAAGAAGTGACATTGCGTGCCGTGGCGCGAAGGGCCGGGGTAACCGCGTCCGCGTCGTACCACCATTTCACCGACAAAGACGCGCTGCTCGCCGCTGTGGCGCGCGACGGTTTCGATGCGCTGACACGGGTGCAGTTGGAGGTCCTGGGCCGGCGCGGGTCGGCCGGCAGAAAACTTCAAGAGATGGTCAAGCGGTACGTGCTCTTCGCGATGGCGCACCAGACCCACTACGAGTTGATGTTCAAAACTCTGCCTGCCGAGGTCGGCGGTGCTGAGGGCGAAGCACTGCGTGAGGCCGCGCTAGCTTCGTTCGGCAGGCTGGTGGAAGCGGTTCGAGCCGCCAATCCCGCATTGTCGAGCGACGAGGCCGGCGGCAAAGCCATGCTTGCATGGGCGTTAGCACACGGCGCTGTCGACGTTGGGCGTTGGGGCGGAGCCCTGGCGCCCGGGCTCACAGCTGAGGCACTTGCCTCCGACGTCGGGCGAGCGGTCGGTCAGTTGGTGAGCGGATAGTTCCAACAATGAACAGTGCCTCCCGCCGGCCGGCAAAAACGACCGCGGAGTCAACCTCGAGGGGAAAGGTGGCCGCCGGGTCGCGGACACTGCTCATCACGTGCATATGACCAGCATGCCGCCACCGGGAGCCGGGGCTCAGCTCCTCTTCGGTAGCGTTGCCTCGCGCGGCCGGCCTGGCGGCTGTATACCATCGGCGCCCGTGAAGGTGGTGGTGGCAGGTTACGGGAGCCGCGGCGATGTCGAGCCGTGCGCCGCGCTGGGACGGGAGCTGTCGCGCCGGGGTCACGAAGTGATGATGGCGGTTTCACCCGACCGGGTTGACTTCGTCGAGTCGGCGGGGCTTCGCGCGGCGCCGTACGGACCGGACACGCGAGAGCAGATGACGGCCGCGGCCAGCGTCCTTCGTACCGTTGGTCATCCGATCAGCGCGTTGCCCCACGCCGTCGAGCAGCTGAGCGCGATCTGGGCCGACAAAACCTCGACGCTGACGTCGCTGGCGCAGGGAGCCGACGTGCTCGTAGCCGGCTTTAACGAGCAGCAACTCGCCGCGAATGTCGCTGATTATCATGGCATCTCGTTGGTTGGGATGCACTTCTTCCCGCCGCAACTGGTGCCGTCCGGGCCACTGTCGGCCAGTCTTGTCGCCGGTGTTGCCAAGTCCCAGCGCCGCGCTCTGGGGTTGCCGGCGGCCGCGGGGTACGGAGCCGCCGCGCTGGAGCTTCAGGGGTATGACGAGTTCTGCATGCCGGGGGTGGCGGCAACGTGGGGACAATCGGCGGCGCGCCGGCCCTTCGTCGGGGCGCTTACGCTCTCGGCGTCGACCGACACAGACGCTCAGGTGCTGTCGTGGATCGGTGCGGGAACGCCGCCAATCTGTTTCGGGTTGGGCAGCACGCCGATCGGGTCTCCGGCCAGGTTGGGCGCCATGATCGCTGGGGCTTGCGCGCGGCTTGGTGAGCGGGCGTTGATTTGCAGCGGCCGCAACGACTTCACGGCCCTGCAGCGCGCCGACCACGTCATGGTGGTCGACACGGTGAACCATCACGTTGTGCTGCCGGCGTGCCGCGCCATGGTTCACCACGGAGGCGCCGGCACCACCGCCGCGGGCCTGCGGGCCGGGATCCCGGCGGTGGTGCTGTGGCTCTGGCTCGATCAGCCTATCTGGGCGGCGGCGCTGGAACGCCTGGAAGTTGGTGTGGCCCTTCAGCTTTCCGTCACCACCGAGGACGCGCTGACGAGGCTCCTTCGCATTGTCCTGACGGTTGAGTACGCCGATCGGGCCCGTGAGGTGGCGGCCCGGATGACGCCGGCGACGGACAGCGTCGCCATGGCCGCCGACCTGGTGCAAGACGTCGCCGGCTGCGGGCGCTCCGGTTGACGGTTCGCTGATGCGCGGTGGCCGGCACGCACCTATACCGTCACCCGATCGTGTTGACCCCACCACTGCACGGGCCGGTGAGAGTTAGCCTGGGCCCATTCGCGGGCGAGTATTCGGTGCATACCGTCGTCTACTGTCGCCTCGCCGGGGCCATCACCGATGTAGATGACGCGCCTTCCTTGGTATGCCAGCAATACCCGTGCACCGACGTCCTGCCCGTGCGGCGGCCACGAGAGGAACGCGGTCCGATCCGGGTGTAGGGCCCCGGCGTCGGCTCAGCCTTTGGTGCACACTTCGGCGTGGAGATCGTCACCGTGCCAGCCATTGGTGGTGAGCGCAGTCCCGGGGTTCGCGTCATAGCACACGAGGTCGACGCCCACCTGGGCGAGCAGGTAGGCCCAGTACCCCGTGCCCGCCATCGGATCGACCAGTCCACCCTCGGCGTAGCGCGCCACGAAGTCCACCATTTCGGAGGCGGGATGGTCCAGCAGTACGTCCTGACCACCTTTGGCCGGTTGGGCGAGCGGGCCAGGTTTTCCTCGACCGTCCGGTCGAGGCTGAATAGCCCACGACAGTGCTGCCGCTCAGGCCGTCGATCTCGACGAAGTGCTGGACCATCAAGGATTGTCGATGGTCACTCCGGGTCTCCCTGGCCCGAGCCGTTTCGTTTACTCGGTCGTCGTCTCACCTTCTCCGAGTACCGCCGGGTCCGCAGCCCCACGCCCTTGGCCGCTCTGGCCGGCGTGCGCTAGATCGGCGTCCCGATCCCGTTGTTCCACAATCCCCAGGCGCCTTGGGTAACGGCGCGTGCCCGGTGCTCGACTAACGACTCGAACAGGTGCACAACAATGGTGCTACAAATGTGCTACGATACTGCGCATGCAGACTGTCGGAATCCGTGAATTGCGCCAGAACGCTTCGCAAGTCATCGAGGCGGCCGAGAACGGAACGACCTACCGCGTTACCAACCATGGCAAGGACACAGGTGTGGTCATCACCAGGCAACCGCATGCCGCGCCCCCTGAACAACGACCCGGAGTCACGCTCGAACAAATCGCGAAGTCCGGCGTATACGACCAGCCAAAGCCGGCCGGGTACGAACAGGCACTCCTGGATATCGTCGAGCGCGGACGCGACCAGGCGGGCCGAATCGGCGATCGATGAACATCCACGTGGATACCAATCTGTTGATTCAGCGGCCCCGATGGGAGCTGCTGCCGCCTGGGGACCATCAACTCTTCGTTTCTGCGATCGCCTTCGCCGAGTTCAGCGAAGGCACAACGCATCCCGATCCCACAATCGCGGCTCGCGCCGCACTCGATCTGATCAAATTGCGCAACGCCTACGGCGAGGGCCTGCCCTTCGCCCAACGTGAGGCCGACGTCTACCGGGAACTGTGCGCCACAGTGGTGACGGCTGGACGAACGCCTGGCGGCCGACGGCGAGTAGACGTGATGATCGCGGCTGTGGCGGTCGCCAACAACGCAGCCCTGGCCACCCGAAACACCACCGACTTCGCCGGGCTCGAAAACGTGCTTGAGGTAATTGCGCTTTGAGGAACGGTTGTAGCTTCTCACCTTCAGCGACATACCAAGTGCGCGCTGAGTTGCTGTCTTGATGTGTTGTCACTCACCTCGGCGGAGAGTCGGTTCGTCTCACGAATCGCTGCATCAGCTAGAACTCCGGGCAGGCGATGACTTTCGGGGCCCGACGTGTCTACCTGGATATGAGGATGACGATAAGCGTTCAGAGTGTGTCCATTCCGGTCGCCGACCAAGATCGAGCACTTGCGTTCTATGTCGACGTGTTGGGCTGCGAGGTGCGCACCGACGTCGAAGTTTGGCCTGGCGCGAGGTTGGTCGAAGTGGTGCCGCCCGGATCTGGTGTCGGGCTCGTGCTGCTGCCACCCGACAGCGAGATCCCGATAGCGGTTCGGTTGGGCACCGACGACGCCGAGACGGCGCACACCCGACTCCGCCAGGCAGGCGCGACGCTGCACAATGCCGATGTTCTGCGGATGGACGGCATGCCGCCGATGTTCCACTTCGCTGACCCGGACGGCAACGGTCTGGTCTACCTTGAGGAACAGGGCGACGCGAAATCCCAAGGTGCAAAAGGTTCGACAGGCACATGAGCAGCAAGATTTCACCGCTGGACATCACTTTCACCGCGACTCTCGGGAAGGTGCGTGAAGGCGACACTGGACATGGATGCAGCTGCCCGGCGCGGCGGACATCCTCGGTACACGCGGCTTGGTCAAGGTCGCCGTCACCATCGACGGCCAACAGTTCCGCTTACTCGCTGCCCCAACAGTTCTCACGGAACCGCCGTGCGGCTACGTCGCGGCGTGACCGGCCCGCGCAGCAGCGCGTCGTGCAGCTTCGGTGTGCTCGGCAGCTGTGACGACCACCGCGTCAGACCCGGGGTAAACCGTCGCCTCGTGCCCGGTCACCAGCCAACGCACCACGTAGGGCGGAGAGCCGTCTTGAGAACGCACTTCAAGGATCTCGGCATGTTGATCACGTCGTTCCGTGGTGGT
This sequence comes from Mycobacterium sp. ML4, assembly GCF_054515735.1. Taxonomy (NCBI): domain Bacteria; kingdom Bacillati; phylum Actinomycetota; class Actinomycetes; order Mycobacteriales; family Mycobacteriaceae; genus Mycobacterium; species Mycobacterium sp. ML4. Next base: position 217,216 of record NZ_JBTNSY010000001.1, on the reverse strand, counting down.
GCCCTTGACCACGAGGTAGTCGCCGACCTTCGCCTTCATCGCCCGCTCCCTTCGCTTCGCGGTGACCGCGGACTTCTCCATCGTGCGCGCGCTCATCGCCTAATGGAAGCGTGAGTAACTACTGCAGCTTGCCGGCGACGGAGCCAGCCGCCTGGTTGACCCCGTGTTCACCGCGGCACCCGAGTTCTGTCAGGCATGGTCGCAAGGGACTTGCTCAATCACATCGCAAAAACCCAGACAGCGTTAGTCGTCGTGGTGTGGGTGGTGTGGGTTTTCGTCCTCGTCGTCTTGTTGTTGCATCTTGAGGTTGTGCACCACGATCTGGGAGCGCCCGACAAGGTAGGTGGCCGTTTCGGCCACCCGCATGTTGAAAACCACCCGCTTTTCCGCGCGGTTCGACACCCGCCGAACTTCGAGCCGGCTTCCGTCGCCGGTCAGCAGACAATCGCCGCGGCTCAGTTCGCGAGCGGTTATCCAGCGATCGGTGTAAAAGCGATGCCGCGGAGTGCACGTGATGGTGTCTTCGCCCACTTCGATCGTTACGAGGTCGGCACTCTTGCCGGAAAATGTTTGCTCGACGACCGCAAGCACAGCCTGGCGAGTTGTCATGTCGCGCGAGTGCACCTTGGTGTCGGGCTGCACGAGCTCGATCGGGACGAAACCTTCGGTGGTCGAGACGAGGGTGCCGCGGACAAAGCACACACCGTGACGCTCTGCCTGCCATGCGCCGTAGGCGCCTCCGGCAATGGCACCGAAAATTGCTCCGCCGGCCGCACCGATCGCGGCGCCCCACAGTCCACCTCCCAGGGCGCCGATGACCAAGCCGCCGCCACCACCAACTTTTGCTCCCCAGTTCTTCCCTTCATCAATGTAATCCTGCTTGGTCGGTTTCATGTCGAGAATCTCCCACCGAAGAGTTTTGCGGACGTACTTGAGTATGCGTCCGATCGACGTCCGCAGAGAATATGCAATTGACGCCGATCCAATGCCAAAGGTTGCACTGCGGGTAGCGCTTTGGCGGCAATCGACTGCCGCGGACGCCGGATAGCAGAACCCAGGGGTGCCAGAGCAGCGCCGGGTTCGCCCGAGCGGCGGCCAGTTGTGGTCGTTGGCGTAGGTCCACACCTCCCACGGGTTGTCGTCGGTCGATGATTAAATCCTTCAATTGAATTCGTCGGCCAAGCGAAAGCTATTGAAAGACAATGGATTTAATACTCCAAGATTAATCTTCGAAATCCATTGCAGAGCAGCTAGTTTGGTCGAATCTTGCGACGTCGATCTTCGTGGCAGTTCGTGACCTTCCCGACTGGCAGCCAGTGGGGGCGGATGTACATGAAGCCCTACCAGCGCTGCTTGTCTGGGCGAGAAGTAGACGCGGGAGGCCACCGCCTGGTTCGCGCTCACCCGGTCGACCCGTTCGCGGCGCCCTGATGTGCAAACGCCGCCGTGCCGGTCAGGATGTAAGACCGTGCGCGGCGTTCGGCCAGGTGCGCCAACGGATCACCTGGCCGAACCCATACTTCCCCGTCGTGGTGACGCGGACCGTTTCGTTCGCGTGAGGTGAGCCCGCCGTAGTTGGTCCAGTTGACCACCAAACGGGTCCCCCTCACTACCAGTGGGACGCCTACGACCGCCTGCGCACCGTCACCACCCCCGACGGCCACACCTGGATCTACGGCTATGACCCCGCCAACCGGCGCACCCACAAAACCAACACCACCACCGGGCACACCATCACCTTCAGCTGGCTCGGCAATCAACTCCTGGAACAAACCACCACCACCGGCGACACCCTCACCTGGACCTACCCGCCCCACGCACACACCCCCCCAGCCCAAATCCACACCACACCGCACCCCCGCGACCAGGCCTCCGTGGACGTCCCCTTCCACCTCGGCGCCACCCCCACCCGCAACTCCACCCAACCCGAGATCGACCGCGCCTTCTACGCGATCATCACCGACCACCTCGGCACCCCCACCCACCTACTCGACCCCGACACCGCCACCCTCACCGCACACGCCACCACCACCCTGTGGGGACACACCACCTGGACCGGCAACACCTCCACCCCACTCCGCTTCCCCGGCCAATACCACGACCCCGAAACCGACCTGCACTACAACCACCACCGCTACTACCACCCCCACACCGGCCGCTACACCACCCCCGACCCCCTCGGACTCACCCCCGCACCCAACCCCCACACCTACCCACGAAACCCGACCATCACCATCGATCCCCTTGGCTAATTCCCTGCTCACAAGAGACCGCAGGCTCGATCCGCTCGGTGAACCCGGGTGGCGGCACGGCGAACTGCGCGAACTGCGTATAGCAACAGATCAGATGCTGGATGGGTTAAGAGTGTCTGCAGCACTTGGCAGTCCGAAGCCCATTACATTTCTTGAGAGTTATTTCGGCTCTCAATTCATACCGATCGGAGGCATGCTCGAAATTGAATCGGAAATGCTCGCCGCTGGTGACGGCGCACGCGGAGTTGTCTTCGGCGCTCGTCGACCGGGCCAAGTGGGGCATGTTTTTAACGTGGTGAACCAGCATGGCGCGATACGCTTTTTGGACGGCCAGACCGGCAAAACTGCCACATTTGCTGGCTACCAGCGCCTTTTCTTAATGAGGTACAGATGAACGCGATCACGTTCAGCCAGGCAAGATGCCAGGCTGAGAAATTGATTTACGAAATGGCGCGGCGAGAGCACCTCGGCGAAGTCATGATTGTTGACAGCGAGATTGTCGAAACCGACTCCGCTTGGTATTTTCCATACGATGCTGTTGCCTAAGTTCAACATGGCGACTTTAGGTCTGCCCTCACCGGAAATATACCGTTGAAAATATCTCGTGATGGTACACAGCACCGCTACGAGATTCCGCCTCAATGGCTCGGTACACCAGATGGCGGATCTACGGCCTCAGAGGGTAACTTGGGTTAGCAATCGCTGCCCATGGCGATAGCGCAACGCGCCAAGACGAATATGGAGTGTTTGCGGTTTTCCGGCTCTTCCGGAAATGGAGTGCGGGTGAGGGTGGGAATTCCCGGGTTGATGGGCTCGTGTCGGTGAGCTGAGACGGGCCCCGGTCGGCAGATGATGCAGGATCCTACACCATTGACCGTCCGCTTTCCGGGGAGCCTTGTTGTCTGACCCGAGTTGGCTCATCCTACAGCTCGCCCGCTACCGCTCGGTTAGTTTAGGCGCGCGTTTTGAAATTTGAAGTCCTTTTGAATTCGCCCGTGAGATCTAGCTAGAACCGCGCCGCGAGACCCTACACGTTGCTGCATCACCTCGCCATATTGGCAAAACGCGAAAGGTGCAGCTGATGTGCAACCGTCACTGTCTTCGTCGGCCCATTACGGTGTTTGGCCAGAATGAAATCCGCCTCTCCCCCGCGTGGGTCATCTCGCTCAAATGCATCCGGCCTATTCAAAAGAATGACCATATCAGCATCTTGTTCCAAAGAATTATGCACATTAATTCCATTTGCAACAAAATTATGCGTACCATTCACAGTGCCATCGTAAACGTCGTGTACGCCTATGCTGGAAATTTCTACAACTCGATCCCAATAGACGTCGCTAGTCGCGATCATGTGGATTTCGGGGTCCTCAAACGTGGCAGCTTTCTTATGCAACAACGGCCTGCCCGGCGCGTGACGCCACCTGGACTCGCAAACACTGGCCTTCGCAGCTGATCTAGGTTCAGCCATCGCAACAGGGTTGCGAGCCAACGCTTCTCGCACTCTGTGCCAAACTTCAGTCGGCACCGTATCAGCACCGGGGCGACGCCCGCGAGCTGCTAATCGTTCCAATACTGATTGTGCAGACTTCCCACCAACACCATGTACACCGATCTTGGTCAAGAAAGCGGTTTGGTTCTCCGCCCTGTTAACGTACAGATGCCAGCAGGCCCGGTAACCCGCCTTCTCCACCCTTGCGATCCGGCTCTGCACGCCAAGCCGTAACAGCAATTGCGCCACGCCGTCGATTAGCTGCTGACTGGTCGACGCACAATAGATCTTTCCCTGGTCGGCAACATCATCCCACCGCACCGACCCATCCGTCGCCCACAGATGCCGCAAGAACAACGCCACCTGGTCATTGGGGGCGCGAAATACCGCTTCCGGCACGAACTTTTCGTAGCTGCGCTTACCGAACAAACCAAGCCCGTCGAGCCACGCCGCTATCGGATTGCGTCGCCCGTGTGTCAAGCGCTCTGGGGGCGGCAACCGCAGTGTGGTCACCCGCGCGGCCGGGTAATCGTCACGCACGGCGGTCACACCGAAGTGAGCGGCCGCCAACGCCACCGCCGCGAGGTTCGCCTCGTCCATCGACGCATAGCGGATCGGCTGACGCTCCACACACGACCCGTCGCCGATCATGTGGGCGAGCAGCACCACTTCTGAATCGTCCATCCGCTGCGTATCGACGGGTTCCGGCACCCGCCGCGGCACCGCGATGCGGTCGCCAATCGTCAACTCTTCCAACGGGGTCCAGCCCTCGAGCTTCATAAAGGGATGGTTGCCGGTAGCCTCGACCTCCCGTCCGGAGGCCAGCCGCAGCCGGAACACTTCCTTCCGCCCGCTCGGGAACACATTCGTCATCGGCCGGGCAACCATCCGCAGGCGCTCGTCCAGTGACCACACCAGGGGACGCTCCCCGGTGCGCATCAGCTCACCGAATGTCACCTCGGCGCCGGTGTCGGCCCGCAGAATCCGGGTCGCGGAGGTCAGGCAACCCGACTCGCGAAGGTCGGACAGCAGCGGCTTCTTGTCGGTGCGCTGCTCGGGCCCGCGGTTCAGCTGACTGATCGCGACCACCGGTACCTCGAGCTCTTTGGCTAAGAGCTTGAGATGCCTTGAAAATTCCGATACTTCGATCTGTCGCGACTCAACCTTCTTACCGGACGTCATCAGCTGGAGATAGTCGACGACAACCAGCTTCAGATTGGCCTTCTGCCGCAGCCGGCGTGCCTTGGCGCGGATCTCCATCATGGTCAGGTTCGGTGAATCATCGATATACAGCGGCGCTTCACTGATTTCGCTCATCCGCCGCGCCAGGCGCGTCCAGTCGTCGTCGGTCATCCGGCCCGAACGCATATCGGCCAGTTTGATTTTCGCTTCTGCCGACAGCAGCCGCATCACGATCTCGGACTTGCTCATTTCCAGCGAGAAGATGACGCTGGCCATCCGGTGCTTGATCGAGCACGAGCGCATGAAGTCCAGCCCCAGGGTCGACTTCCCCACACCCGGCCTGGCCGCCACGATAATCATCTGCCCGGGGTGCAGCCCGTTGGTCACCTCGTCGAGTTCGGTGAACCCGGTCGGCACACCGCGCGAGATGCCGCCATTGGAGGCGATGGCGTCGATCTCGTCCATCGTCGGCTGCAGCAGATCCTCGAGCGGGACAAAGTCTTCCGAGGTCCGCCGGTCGGCGACTTCGTAGATCTCGGCCTGTGCCCGGTCGACGATCTCTGCCACGTCGGCGCCGTCTGCCCCGGCGTAGCCGTACTGAACCACCCGCGTGCCTGCCTCGACCAAACGGCGCAGCAGCGCCTTCTCGGCGACGATGCCCGCGTAGTAGCCGGCATTGGCGGCCGTCGGCACGGTCGAGATCAGGGTGTGCAGATACGGCGCCCCCCCGATGCGGCGCAACAGGCCGCGCCGATCCAGTTCCGCGGCAACGGTCACGGCGTCGGCCGGCTCGCCACGCCCGTAGAGGTCCAGGATGGCGTCGTAGACGTTCTGGTGTGCCGGACGGTAGAAGTCGCTGGGCCGCAACCGTTCCAGGACATCGGCGATGGCGTCCTTGCTCAGCAGCATCCCGCCCAGCACCGACTGTTCCGCGGCGAGGTCCTGCGGAGGTTGACGCCCGTAATCTTCACTGGGCGGCGGCGTATCCATCCCGGGGTGCGGCATGTCATCGACGACCGCCACGGACCACCTCCCTCCGACTCAACCACCGAACATACATTCGATCACTGATCTTCAGAGCGTAAGTCACAGCACCGACACCCGCCCCTGCCTTGATTGGGCGTCCACACCCAACGATCACTGCGCAGGGAGAAACGTAAACGTTGCTGGACAGGACTCCAACAGCGCCTGTTCATGAACCTGTGGAGCGAATGTGCATATCGTTGAACACCTGTGTTGAACGGGGTGTGGAGAACCTGTGGATCAAACCCGGGCTTTTCGGCATCACTGCTGCTGAACGCCATACAACGCCGCGAAAATCATGTGGACAGGAATCTCTACGGCGTGTCGGCGCAGGTTATCGCGTCGGGCGTGTTGGTTTTCGGCTGCGTTTTCGCCGAGTAAATGCAAAGTTACGCAGACCCGGTGAAAGCGCTTCCGGAATCGTTCGCCAGAATGCGACACCGCAGACGCGACAGCGGTGCTGAATGGGGCCATTCTGGGTAGCCGAATACCCGGTGCGGCCCGCGAGGGTGCACCGGGTGGGGCAAATCGCGTTAGCTAGCTCTCGCCAACGACTTCGAGCGCAATCTCGACATTGACCTCGGGGTGCAGATGCACCACCACGGGGTGGGTGCCGACTGACTTGATGTGCGCCTTGGGCATCCGCACGATGCGCTTGTCCAGGTTCGGCCCACCGGCCTTCTTGACAGCGGTCACCACGTCGCCGGCGGTCACCGAGCCGAACAGCTTGCCGCTGTCGGACGCAGTCTTCACCGGCAGCGAGACCGAGCCGAGCGCCTGGATGGCGGCCTTGATCTCGTTGGCATGCTCGCGGTCGCGGACGGTCTTGCTTTCGCGGGCGCGGCGGATGTCGTCGGCCTGCCGCTGCGCCCCGCGGGAGGCGACGATCCCCAGACCTCGGGGCAGCAGGAAGTTGCGGGCATACCCGTCCTTGACTTCGACCGTGTCGCCGCTGGAACCGAGGTGGTCGACGTCAGCCGTAAGAATCAGCTTCATCGTTTAGATACCTTCATTGGGCTTTGGTTGGGCGCTGGGGTGATCAGCGCGTCGAGGAGGTGAAGGGCAGCAACGCAACCTCGCGGGCGTTCTTTACCGCCACGGCGATGTCCCGCTGATGCTGCACGCAATTGCCGGTGACCCGGCGGGCCCGGATCTTGCCGCGCTCGCTGATGTAGGTCCGCAGCAGGTTGGTGTCCTTGTAGTTGATGCTCTGGTCCTTTTTGGCGCAGAAGACGCATTTGCGCGCCTTGATCGGCTTCTCCGGAGCCGGGCGCCGCTTGGTGGACTTGGCCATGTGTCAATCTTTCCGTTCGTGTGCTGTGCAGGGTTGGTGTAGGTCAGAAGGGCGGTTCGTCGTCGCCGCCGCCGAACGAACCCGAGGCCGGGGCGCTGCCCCACGGGTCCTCACCGGATCCACCGGACTGCGCCGGCGCTGGCTGTCGTGATCCACCGCCGCCGCCAGTGAAGCCGCCACCACCGCCGCTGCGGCTGGCCTTGTTGACTTTGGCGGTCGCATATCGCAGCGAAGGCCCGATCTCGTCGACCTCGACCTCGACCACGGTGCGCTTCTCGCCCTCGCGGGTTTCGAACGACCGCTGCTTGAGCCGACCGGTGACGATCACCCGCGCGCCCCGAGTGAGACTCTCGGCCACGTTCTCCGCCGCCTCACGCCAGATGTTGCAGCGCAGAAACAGCGCCTCGCCGTCCTTCCATTCCCCGCTCTGTCGGTCGTAGATCCGCGGTGTGGACGCCACGGTGAAGTTCGCCACGGCCGCCCCCGAGGGCGTGAACCGCAGTTCGGGGTCAGCGGTGAGGTTTCCCACGACCGTGATCGTCGTGTCACCAGCCATAATTGCCTCCTGGGTCCGCCTGGTGGGTTGTCATCAACGAGCGTAAGCAACCGCTCCGAGAGGGGTGGTCAGTGCTTGTCGGTGCGCATCACCTTGGTGCGCAACACCGACTCATTCAGGCTCAGCTGGCGGTCGAGCTCGGAAACCGTCGCGGGGGCGGCCTTCACATCGATGACAACATAGATGCCTTCGGAGTGCTTGGCGATTTCGTAGGCCAGCCGCCGCCGGCCCCAGATATCGACCTTGTCGACCGATCCACCGTCTTTGCGGACGACGTTCAGAAACGCCTCCAGGGACGGAGCAACGGTGCGTTCGTCGAGCGTGGGGTCGAGGATGACCATGATTTCGTATGGACGCATAGGGACCTCATCACCTCCTCTGGTCTGGGCGGCCACGGACTTTCCGTGGCAGGAGGGTCGCCTGCGTCGGCAACCGCCCCAGGCTACCGGACATCAGGCTGCCGGAGAAATCACTTGCGGGACCGCAAGAACTCCAGCGCCCTGGCCCGTGTCGCCTCGTCCGCCTTCGCCCACGCGCCGGAGTCGAAAGGCGGTTGCGGGTCGTACTCGACGAGGAGCTGCGTGGCCTGAGCGGCCACCCGGTCGAAGAGCAACTCCACCAAGCGCAGCGCCATGTCGATGCCGCTGGATACCCCGGCTGCGGTGATGATGCGCTGCGGCAGGTGCTCGACGACACGTTCGGGCACATACCGCGCGCCCAACCGGTTCAGCTCGTCGGCCGCCCTCCAGTGTGTCGTCGCAGTGAGCCCGTCGAGCAGCCCCGCGCCGGCCAGCAGCAGCGCTCCGGTGCACACCGAGGTGGTCAACGTCGTACGGGGGTGCACGGCCCGCAGCCAGTTGCCGATGGTTTCGTCATCCACCAGTACCCGGGTCCCGATGCCGCCGGGGAACACGACCACGTCAGGAGCGTCGACCTCGTCGAAGGTGGCGTCACAAGTGACGCCCAGCATGCCGTTCTCGGTGCGCACCTCCCCGCGCCGGTGACCGACGAATACCACCTCGATCGACGGGACGCGTTGCAGCACTTCATAAGGGCCGACGGCATCCAATGCCGTGAACCGCGGAAACACCGGAATCGCGATCTGCATCACACGGGCTCGAATTCGGGTTCCGAGCGCAGCTGCGGGCGCCGAGGCGGACGCAGCCACGCCGGCAACCAGCCGGGCGGATCATCCGGCGCCAGCTCATAGCAGCCACCCGCGGGGTCATCGACCCGGCCCTGCCAGCGCACCAGATCCTCGTGCGGTCGATAGATCTGCCGTACCACCAGAGCGCACAACGCCATCACCGCGATGTCGCGCAGCAATACCGTTGTCGTAAACCACTGCTCGGGCAGCGAACGGTTCGGATTGCCATACAGGTAGTACATCCGTGGGACCCACACGAGTGCGTCAATCGTCATCCACGCCAACAGAACCCGGCGATGCGGAACGGCCAGCACCGCCAGGGGAACCAACCACAACGAGAACTGGGGACTCCACACCTTATTCGTGAGCAGGAAGGCCGCCACCACCAGGAACGCCAGCTGCGCCAGCCGTGGCCGCTGCGGCGCGGTCAACGCGACGTAAGTGATTGCCGCGCAACTCAATACGAACAGCACCGTGACGACGATGTTCAGCACCGTGGGCGGCTCCCAGAAGCCCAGCACCGGGTCGAATCCGCGCCAGCCGGTGAACGATTTCACCACGTTGTAAAGCGAGTCCATGTCGTCGCCGCGACGGGTGTTGAGCCGGAAGAACTCCGACCAGCCGCGTGGATAGAGCACCATGATGGGCAGGTTTACCGCCAGCCAGGTCGCCCCGGTGATCAGGGAGGTGCGATAGGCATCGCGCAGACGTCCCGACCGGATCCCCAAGACCAGCAACGGCCCGAGAAACAGCAGTGGATAGAGCTTGGCTGCGACACCGAAGCCGATCAGCACCCCCGCCAGCACCGGTCTGCGCCGCGACCAGGCCAGCAGGCCGCCCATCGCGAAAGCCGTCGCCAGTGCATCGAAGTTGGTGAAAATCTGGAAGATCAGCAACGGAGACGCGGCCACCAGCGCGGCATCCCAGATGCGGCGGCCGGCGAGCCCGGCCGTGGCCCAGACGGTGCACAGCCAGGCCAGCGCCAGCCCCAAGGCCGCGACATTGAAGAACATCACGACTTCGGCGACGACCGGAACGGGCAGGACCTTGCTCACAGCGGTATAGGCCTTGGCAAGGCGCATCGAAACGTACTGGTAGACCCCGGTCAGAACCGGATATTCCATGTAGCGCACGGCAATCTGGCCGTCGTAGCGAACTTGCGGAGTGCCGCTACCGTCGGTCTCGATCCAGCTGGACTTGTACGGAAACTTGCCCTGGCTCAACAACTCCGCGCCGTACAGCGGCACGGTGTCGGAGTAGCAGAGTTCGTAGTAGGCGCGCTGGTTGTCCCAGTTGGCAACCCGTTGCTCACCCGATCCGGTGCCGGTGCTCTGCAGGCACGCCGCTTTCGTCGACCAGCCCAACGCCAGAAAGACCAGCGCGATCATGAACATCACCCGCACCGGTGTCATGAACCGGGTACGGCCGATCAGTGCATGCCGGCCCACGGGCCCGCCGACCAAATTGGCCAGCGCGGCACCGAGAACGTCGTTGCGGCTGGGGCAGTCGCGGCTGTTGGCGCTACGGCGGTCGGCGGCCAGGGGCCGTGGGGAGATGGTGACGCGCTCTGTCTGTACCTGCATACCGGGCCGGGTCACGGGGGCGGCTGGGGGACGTCAGACGGCGGCGGTACCGCAGACGGCGCGCCCGGCGGCGGCACTGTGATCGTGGTGGGCGGGCCCACCGGAACCGTGATGCCGGGCGCTATCTCGATCGTAGGCTGAATCACCGTCTCCGACGGCGGAGGCGGTGGCGGAGGCGCCACCGGTACGCCCGCGTAGCCACCGATTTCCGTGGGCTTGGGGAAGGTCTCGTTGGGGGTGCCCTTCAGGGCGCCGTCCATGGTTGCTTTCCAGATGTCCGACGGCAGGCCGGAACCGTAAACCGGCCCACCGGAAGCATTCACCAGCGGCTCATCACCTTTGACGGTGCCGACCCAGACGGCGGTGGACAGCTGCGGGGTATACCCGACCATCCAGGCGTCCTTGTTTGCCGTGGTGTCACCGAACTGCGTGGTGCCGGTCTTGGCAGCGGACTGCCGTCCCCCCGCCAGGTTGTGGCCCCGCGAATATCCCGCGATCGGCTGCATCGCCGCGGTGACGTTGTCGGCCACGGCTTTCGGGATGCGCTGATCACCACTGTTGTCAGCGGTGCCGGCGTCGAAGAGGACCTGTCCCTCGGCGTTGACCACTTTCTGCACGAAGTGCGGGCGATGGTAGATGCCGGATGCCGCCAGCGTCGCGTACGCGGTCGCCATGTCGATCACCCGGGTCTGGTACTGGCCCAGCACGACTCCGTTGTTGGGCGGGCCGCCCTTGCCGTCCTCGGACAGCGTGTGCGGCACCCCGGGGAAGCTTTCAGCGACACCGGCCTGGTGCGCGGCGTCGGCGACGGCCTGCGGTCCGCCCTTGAGCTTGAGCATGAGGCGGTAGTACGAGGTGTTCAGCGACATCTTCAACGCCTCGGCCAGGTTGCAGGTACCGCAACTTTCGCCCTCGACGTTGGTGATCTTGATGCCGTCGACGGTCAGCGGGGAACTGTCCACCTGGTAGCCCAGACCGATGCCCTGCTCGAGTGCCGCCACCAGCGCGAACACTTTGAACGACGAACCGGTCTGCAGACCGGCCTGCGCGAAGTCGAAGCCCTGGGCATTGGATCCGCCGTAGTAGGCCTTGACGGCGCCGGTCCGCGGATCGATGGACACCGCCGCAGTGCGCATGTCGGGATCCTGGCCGTCGAGGTACTTCGATACCGCCTTCTCGGCGGCCTGCTGCGCCTGCGGATCGATCGTGGTGGTGACCTGCAGACCCTGGGTGTTGAGCGTCTGCTCGTCGATGTTGAACAGTTCCAGCAGTTCCTTGGTGACCTGACGTTCGATCAGCCCGTTGGGGCCGGTGGTCTGGTTCTCGGCACGGGCCTGATCCGGCGACACGGTCTTGGGGAAGACCTGCGTGGCACGGTCACTGGCGGACAGCGCCTTGGTTTCCACCATGCCGTCGAGGACCCAGTTCCACCGGGCGAGCGCGCCCTCGGGGTCGACGGCGGGGTCCAGCGTCGAAGGCCGCCGAATCAGCGCCGCCAGCAACGCCCCCTCGGAGAGGGTGAGCTGTTCGACCGGTTTGTTGAAGTAGGCCTTGGATGCCGCCGAGATGCCGTAGGCACCCCGGCCGAAGTAGATGATGTTCAGATAAGCCTGCAGGACATCGTCTTTGGACCACTCCCCCGCCATCTTGGTCGCGATGACGAGTTCCTTGGCCTTGCGCATCACACCGCTCCACCCGTGCTGCGCGGAACCGACGAGAGCGTTCTTGACGTACTGCTGGGTGATCGTCGAACCGCCCTGCAGGTCACCACCGAACAGGTTGTTTCCCACTGCCCGGGCGAAACCGCTGAAGGAGAAACCCGGGTTGGAGTAGAAGCCGCGGTCCTCGGCGGCGATCACCGCCCGGCGCACGTGCACCGGCACCTGGCTGAGGTTCACATCGACGCGGTTACCCTCGGGCGGAACGATTTTGGCGATTTCGCTCCCGTCGCTGGCCAAGATCGTGGAGACCTGGTTGGTGCGGATGTCGCCGGGCCGCGGCACGTCGACGATGAAGTACGCCATCGTGAAGGTGACGATCGGCAGCAGGATCAGGACCGCCAGGCTCAGATACAGCGACCGGCGGACCCATCGCCAGTTGATCTGCTGGGCCCAGGTGGGCTTGGGCCGCGGCCCACGGGTCGCCCCGTCGGGACCCGATGGGGGCGGTCCACCGGGTGGACGGCGCTGACCGCTGAGTCGTTCGTGCCCCGGGCGCGGCGACGGGGAATCCAGCGCGGCCTTGACCTGGCCGAGCGGGTCGGGCGGCGGTGCCGGTGCTTCGAGGGCGGCCTTGACCTGGTCGATCGGATCCGCGTGCCGGCCGGGCCGTTCGTCGGGCACCGCCGGGATGATCGTCGTCAGCCGGTCATCGGGGGGTACCGGGCGGCGTGGCGGCGGTGGCGCCCCATGCTGATCGCCCCCGGCGTGTCTGCCGCCATCCACCCTCGCCGACTCATCCGGAGTCTCGCTGGACGACTGGTGGTGGCGCCGTCCGCTATTCACTGGCCGTACGGGCGCCATTGCGCGCCGTCCGCTTGCCGCCCGACCCCCGCGGGGGGTGGACCGGCACCGCCGCACCCAGGACGTAAGACTTCACCAGGTGGTTCCAGCTACAGGTCCGGCATACTTCCACCACGTGCACAGCAAACTCTGAAAAGCGGGTTGCCAGCAACACCAACTCCTCGGCGGTGCGTGCAGAGCCGGAAACTGCGCCGAGATGTTCGCCGAACACCCAGGAAACCAGAGTGAGTTGCTCTTTGCGGCAGATCGGACACATCACCTGGCTTTGTTTCCCGTGAAACTTTGCCGCGCGCAGCAAATAGGGATTCGCGTCACACACTTCGGATACGCCGGTGCGCCCCGAATACACCTCGGCCAGCAGCGAGCGGCGCCGAAGCGCGTAATCCACTACCTGTCGCTGCAGTCGCACGCTGACCAGAGTACGTCGCCCTCCCCGGGACCGGCGCGCAACTCAGCCTGTTGTCGCGGGTGCGGTCGGGTACCGGGAGGTCACAGGCTGTGCCGGGCCGAGGCCGAACTTCTACCATCATCCCGTGGCGAAATGGTTGAGTGCACCTGCCCGTGGCGGGTCCTTTACAACGCGGGCCAAGGACAGCGACCGACAAGATGCGTGCCGGATCCTCGACAACGCGCTGAACGACGGCGAGCTGTCGATGGAGGAACACCGCGACCGGATCCGGGCCGCCACCAATTCCGTCACCCTGGGTGACCTGCAACACCTGGTCGACGATCTGCAGTCCGCCGAGAGTGAGCGCCCGGCGCAGATGCCGAAGCTCAAGGTCCGGGCGAGGCGCAACGGTTTGGGCCTGGCCGCCGCCGCGTTCGGCGTCACGGTGCTGCTGGGCATCGGCATCGGGTGGGGGTTGTACGGCAACACCACCTCACCGCTGGACTTCACCTCCGACCCGGGAGCCAAATCGGACGGCATCGCTCCGGTGGTCCTGACTCCGCCCAAACAACTGCAGTCCCTCGGCGGTCTGACGGGGTTGCTGGAGCAGACCCGCAAGCGCTTCGGCGACACCATGGGGTACCGCCTGCTCGTCTACCCTGACTACACCTCGATCGACCGCAAGGATCCCACCGACGACCGCCGGGTGCTGGACTACAGCTACCGAGGCGGCTGGGGCGATCCGTCCAGCTCCGCGCGGAACAGCAGCACTGACGCCGCGCTCGTCGACCTGGGCAAATTCGACGTCAAGACCGTGGTGGGCATTCTGCGCGGTGCCCCGGAGACCGTCGGAATCAAGCAGCAGGACGTCAAGTCGATCTATCTGATCGTCGAGGCCGCCAAGGACCCGACCACGCCCGGGGCGCTGTCGCTGACCATCTATGTCTCGAGCGATTACGGCAGCGGCTATATCGAGTTGTCCGGCGACGGCACAGTCAAGCAGGTTCGCTACGTAAGCTGACCGGCCGGCACGGGGCGTGTTGCCCGGATATGTCTGTTAGAAGATCCCGTTCGCCCCGGCGATGCCGGTGCGTCCGTCGAATCCGCTTTGCCCGGCCGGAGTCGGCGGGACGGTATTCGGATCCGCAGGCCCACCGGCCCCGCCGGAGCCCGCCGAACCGCCACTGCCTCCGTTGCCGGCGAACTGGGCGGAGCCGCCTGCGCCGCCATCGCCACCGTTGCCGCCGACCGCGCCTGCCGCGTACGAACGGCCGCCTCCGCCGCCGCCACCGCCAGCACCTCCGTCGCCGTACCAATACCCGGCGAAACCACCAGCCCCGCCGGCGCCACCGGCCCCGCCATAGCCGCGGACACTGGAAACGGTCAGACCTTCTCCGCCGGCGCCGCCTGTGCCGCCCGACCCTCCGCTACCGATCAACCGGCCTCCGGCGCCACCTGCGCCGCCGGCTCCGCCGACGCCACCGCTGATAGTGCCGCTCGTTCCGCCAGCGCCACCGGCAGCGCCGGAACCGCCGCTACCGAATAGCCCTGCAGCGCCACCGCTGCCGCCGGAACCGCCGTCTCCGCCAGTGCGACCGAAGGCGCTTCCGGCGTTATTGGCGTAGTAGGCGGCACTCCCGGCTCCGCCGAGCCCGCCGGAACCGCCATTGCCACCAAGCCAGCCGCCGGCACCGCCGGCACCACCCACCCCTCCATTGCCTGCGTTGTACCCACCCACCCCGCCTGCTCCACCGGCCCCGCCAGTTCCGCCGGCACCAAACATCCCGGCGGAACCACCTGCGCCGCCTGCACCCCCGCCGCCGGCGGTGCCGATGGGAGTCGGCCCGGTGAAGGGTGTCTGAAACCAACCGTTGCCACCAGCCCCGCCGTACCCACCAGCGCCGCCGAAGCCGTAGAGCAGGCCACCGGATCCGCCGTGTCCACCTGCGCCACCGGGGCCCGCAGCATTGGAGGTGAAAGCGCTTCCGGTCAATCCACCGACCCCACCAGCGCCGCCGGCGCCACCCGCACCGAACAGGCCGGCGTCGCCGCCGGCCCCGCCGGCGCCGCCGAGTCCACCCTGGGTTCCCCGGTAGCCGATGTTGCTCGCACCGGTGTAGGTGCCGTCACCGCCCATACCGCCTTGCCCGCCGGCACCGGCATCGCCGAAGATCCACCCGCCGTGCCCGCCACCGCCGCCGGCGCCGCCGCCACCACCGGTACCGTCGTTACCGGTGAGACCACCGGCCCCGCCGGAACCACCGGCGCCACCGGTACCGAGCAATCCCGCCGTGCCCCCGGACCCGCCAGCCCCGCCGCCGCCACCACTGCCGCCCCGGTACGGGTTGCTGATGGTGCTGCCGTCGCCACCGGCACCACCTTCGCCACCGGCACCGCCGCTACCATTAAGCCAGCCGCCCGAACCACCGGCGCCACCAGCGCCGCCGCTACCGCCGCTGGCCCCGTTCGCGGCCACTCCGCCGCCGGCCCCGCCGATTCCGCCGTGCCCGCCGGCCCCGCCCGAACCCCACAACCCGGCGGCACCGCCGGCTCCACCTGCACCGCCGCTGGTGCCGTTGAAACCCCCAACCCCTATCGAACCCGCCCCGCCGGCTCCGCCGGCGCCACCGTTGCCATACAGGATTCCGCCGCGTCCGCCCGCACCGCCCGCGCCGCCCAGATAGCCGTTTCCGCCCGCACCGCCGTTGCCGATCAGTCCCGCCGCACCGCCGGTGCCGCCGCCTTCGCTACTACTGCCGGTGCTGAAGCTGTATCCCTTGCCGCCGTCCCCGAGCAAGATCCCGCCGGGCCCCCCGTCGGGGTGCGTGGCGGTTCCTTCGGCGCCATTGCCGATCAGCGGGCGCCCCAGCACTGTCTGGACGGGAGCATTGATCGCATCGAGTAGCTGCTGCTCGATGCCCTGTAATGACGCGGAGTTGGCCGCCTCAGCGGTCGTGTACGCCCGGGCTGCGCCCAACAATGTGTCCACGAACACGCTGTGGAAGTGGCTCACCTGAACGCTGATCGTCTGGAAGGCCTGCCCATATCCGGAGAACAACGATGCCAGCGCTGTCGAAACTTCGTCGGCGGCGGCAGCACCCACAGCGGTGGTCGGCACCGCGAACGTTTTGCTGGCAACACCTACCGCCGAGCCGATATTCGCCAGATCCGTTGCCGCCGTTGCAAGCATCTCGGGTACGGCCATGAAATGTGACATCGTGTCTCCACCGGCAAGAGCCCCGCTGTTGGCGCCGCCAACTTTAGCGAACTCGTCTCAGTCCCATGCCCGCTTGGGTGCCAAAGCCGGAAATCTTTGCGCCGGCGAGTGTGACTAACAGCGCATTAACGAGCGGTGGTGTTGTCGCTAATATATCGGAGCGATACTATTACGCGAGGGGTCATGTCGTCGTAACCAGATACACCAAAAGGAGGTGAATCGATGCTGGAACTTGCCATCTTGGGGCTCCTCATCGAATCACCCATGCATGGATACGAACTGCGCAAAAGGCTGACCGGCCTGCTCGGCGCCTTTCGGGCATTCTCCTACGGGTCGTTGTACCCGGCGTTGCGGCGGATGCAGGCCGACGGGCTGATCGCCGAGAACGCGGCGCCCGCGGGGACACCCGTGCGACGGGCCAGGCGGGTCTACCAGCTGACCGACGAGGGCCGCCGGCGCTTCACCGAACTTGTCGCCGACACCGGTCCGCACAACTACACCGATGACGGCTTCGGAGTGCACCTGGCATTTTTCAACCGCACTCCGGCGGAGGCGCGCATGCGCATCCTGGAAGGCCGGCGCCGTCAGGTCGAGGAGCGCCGGGAAGGCCTGCGTGAAGCGGTCGCGCGGGCCAGCAGCTCGTTTGATCGCTACACCCGTCAACTGCATCAACTCGGGCTGGAGTCCAGCGAGCGTGAGGTCAAGTGGCTCAACGAGCTCATCGCCGCGGAACGGGCAGCGCCCAACCCCGTCGAACAGATGTAACCCCCCGCACGACCGATCACAAGACAACCGAAGTTACGAAGGTTAGGAGAACGCCCAATGAGTGGGTTCCAGCCGCCCAAGGCGGAACAAGCGCAGTCCGAGGTACGCGTCGCCATCGTAGGCGTCGGCAACTGCGCCTCCTCGCTGGTTCAGGGCGTCGAGTACTACTACAACGCCGATGACACCTCGTCCGTCCCCGGTCTGATGCACGTCCGGTTCGGCCCATACCACGTCCGTGACGTGAAGTTCGTCGCCGCCTTCGATGTAGACGCCAAGAAGGTCGGCTTCGACCTGTCCGACGCGATCTACGCTTCGGAGAACAACACGATCAAGATCGCCGACGTGCCCCCGACCAACGTTGTCGTGCAGCGCGGACCCACGCTCGACGGCATCGGCAAGTACTACGCCGACACCATCGAGTTGTCCGACGACGAGCCGGTCGACGTGGTGAAGGTGCTCAAGGACAACAAGGTCGACGTACTGGTGTCCTACCTGCCGGTGGGCTCCGAGGAGGCCGACAAGTTCTACGCCCAGTGCGCCATCGACGCCGGGGTGGCGTTCGTGAACGCGCTGCCGGTGTTCATCGCCTCAGACCCGGTGTGGGCCAAGAAGTTCAAGGATGCCGGCGTGCCGATCATCGGCGACGACATCAAGAGCCAGGTGGGCGCGACCATCACCCACCGTGTGATGGCCAAGCTGTTCGAGGACCGCGGCGTGTCCCTGGACCGCACCTACCAGCTGAACGTCGGCGGCAATATGGACTTCAAGAACATGCTCGAGCGCGAGCGCCTCGAGTCCAAGAAGGTCTCCAAGACCCAGGCCGTGACGTCCAACCTAACCGGCTCGCTGGCCGGCAAGATCGAGGACAAGAACGTCCACATCGGACCATCCGACCACGTCGCCTGGCTCGACGACCGCAAGTGGGCCTACGTGCGCCTGGAAGGCCGCGCTTTCGGTGACGTGCCGCTGAACCTCGAGTACAAGCTCGAGGTGTGGGACTCGCCGAACTCCGCCGGCATCATCATCGACGCCGTTCGCGCCGCCAAAATCGCCAAGGACCGCGGTATCGGCGGACCGGTGATTCCGGCGTCGGCTTACCTGATGAAGAGCCCGCCAGAGCAGCTGCCCGACGACATCGCGCGCACGCAGCTCGAAGAGTTCATCTCCGAGGGCTGAACCGCCGCCGAATTTGAAGATCTCGAAGCGCGTAATCTCTTCGCAGTCTTCGGGTTCGCTGACTGCGACCGGCATGCGGGTGACCTTTGATGATCACCCGCATGTTCGTAGAGTCGGTGAGGTGACCGACGCATTACCCGACCAGACGGGCACTCACGACCTGACCGGGCTCTCCGAATTCGACCTGTTGGCCGAAAACGCCGAACAAGCCGGGGTGTCGGGTCCATTACCGAGCGTCGAGCGGGTAAGTGCGGGCGATATCAGCGCATTGCGCTGGGGCAGCTCCGATCCGCGGGTGGTCTTCCTGCACGGCGGCGGACAGAACGCGCACACCTGGGACACGGTGATCGTCGGCCTGGGTGAGCCCGCGCTCGCGGTGGACCTGCCCGGGCACGGCCACTCCTCCTGGCGCGAGGACGGCGACTACTCCCCCCAACACAACGCCGACGCCCTGGCGCCGGTGTTGCGTGAGCTTGCACCCGGTGCCGAGCTCGTGGTCGGGATGTCGCTGGGCGGGCTTACCGGTATCCGGCTCGGGGCCCTGGCGCCTGAGCTGGTGGACGAGCTCGTCCTCATCGACGTCACGCCGTCGGCACTGGCACGACATTCGGAGATGACCAAGGAGCAGCAGGGCACGGTGGCGTTGATGCACGGCGAGCGTGAGTTCCCCAGCTTCCGGGCCATGCTGGACCTGACAATCGCCGCCGCACCCCATCGCGAGGTGAAAGCCTTGCGCCGCGGCGTCTTCCACAACTCGCGCCGGCTGGACAACGGCAATTGGACCTGGCGCTATGACGCCATCCGGGTCTTTCCGGACTTCAGCACACTGTGGGACGACGTCGACGCACTGTCCGCGCCGGTAACCCTGATTCGCGGCGGCTCATCGGGATTCGTCAGCGACGACGATGTCGCCGAACTCGGCAGGCGTGCAACGTGTTTCAAAGGCGCACACGTCGTTGAGAACTCGGGCCACTCGGTCCAGAGCGACCAGCCGCGCGCGCTGACCGAACTCGTGCGCATGGTGATCGAATCGCGCTGAGGCCTACGGTGGTCAGTATGACCTCCCCCGTGCTTCCCGACTTCCCCGTCCGCATCGGCGTGCAGCTGCAGCCGCAGCACGCCCCGCGGTACAGCCAGATCCGTGATGCCGTGCGCCGATGCGAAGACATCGGCGTGGACGTCGCTTTCAACTGGGACCACTTCTTCCCGCTCTATGGCGATCCCGATGGCGCCCATTTCGAGTGTTGGACCATGCTCGGAGCCTGGGCCGAGCAGACGTCGCGGATTCAGATCGGCGCGTTGGTGACGTGCAATTCCTACCGCAACCCCGAACTGCTGGCTGACATGGCGCGCACCGTGGACCACATCTCCGACGGTCGGCTCATTCTGGGCATCGGCTCGGGCTGGAAGCAGAAGGACTACGACGAGTACGGCTACGAGTTCGGCACCGCCGGCAGCCGGCTCGAGGACCTGGCGGGTGCACTCCCCCGAATCAAGTCGCGCCTGACTAAGCTGAATCCCGCGCCCACCCGGGATATCCCGGTCCTGATCGGCGGCGGTGGCGAGCGCAAGACGCTGCGCCTGGTCGCCGAGCACGCCGACATCTGGCACAGCTTCGCCTCCGTTGACGAATTCCCGGCGAAAGCCGCGGTGCTCGCACAGCACTGCGAGGCCGTCGGGCGGGACCCGGCCACCATTGAACGTTCCGCCTCGGCCGGCAGCGGCCCGGAGGTGGTCGCCAACGCTGACGCACTGGCCGGGCTCGGCGTGACGATGCTGACGGTAGGCTGCGACGGACCCGATTTCGACCTCAAGGACGCAGCAGCGCTCTGCCGGTGGCGCGACGGTTCGACTTAAGCCGCGCTTCATCTGCCAAACATCTCAACGTACCCGCCCAGTCGTGAGAAACTTGCCGCGCATAGAGGCCGTCGGGTGGCTGAAAAGAGATGTAAAAAGCTGATGCCTAAGAAATATGGGATCAAAGAAAAAGACCAGGTGGTCACGCACCTACTCAACCTGGTACTGACCGGGAAACTGCGCAGCGGCGATCGAGTCGACCGAAACGAGATAGCGCAGGATCTGGGTATCAGCCGAGTCCCCATCCAGGAGGCGTTGGTCCAACTGGAACATGACGGCGTTGTGTCGACGCGGTACCACCGGGGCGCCTTCGTCGAACGGTTCGACGAATCGACCGTGCTGGAGCACCACGAGCTCGACGGCCTGCTCAACGGCATCGCCTCCGCACGGGCAGCGGCCAATCCCACGCCGCGCATCCTCAGCGAACTTGACGCGCTGATGCGTTCGCTGCGCACCGCCAAGGAGCCGAGGAACTTCGCCGAGATCGCCTGGGAGTACCGGCGGGTGGTCAATGACGAGTATGCCGGACCACGGCTGCACGCCACGATTCGCGCCTCGCAGAACCTCATCCCGCGCGTCTTCTTCATGACCTACCAGCACAGCCGCGACGACATGCTGCCGTTCTACGAAGAGGAGAACGCCGCCATGCACCGGCGCGACCCGGAAGCCGCGCGGGCCGCGTGTGTCGGACGCTCCGAACTCATGGCGAAAACCATGGTGGCCGAATTGTGCCGCCGGGGGGTGTTCTCCCCCCGTGAGGACGGGGCGGACGCGCTGGCGGTGACCGCTGAGCCCGAGGCGGACCGAGGACGGTCGTCGGTAGTGCTCTGAACCTGGGCTTTGCGCGCCGCGGCCTCGGATGGCGTTGTCTTCATGGACCACGGCAAAGTCGTGGAGTCCGGCCCCCCGGAGCGGATATTCGACGCCGCGGAGACCGAGCGGCTGCAGCGGTTCCTCTCCCAGGCGCTGTGACCCGGCCTTTTCCGGCCTTTGATGCGGCAGGCACGCCCGCGCAACGCATTGTCTCCACCCGCCAGCATGGCGGGCTAGACTGCCGATTTATGGCGGACAGCGAACCCACAGCCCCGGAGGTGTCGGAGCTGGCGGAAGGGTTGCACCGCTCCCTGTCCAAGCTGTCGACCATCCTGCGCCGCGGCGATCCGACCAACACCGCGGTTGCCGGCGAGTTGACCCTGGCTCAGCTGTCGATTCTGATCACCCTGCTCGATCGGGGTCCGATCAGAATGACGGACCTCGCCGCGCACGAGCGCGTCCGCACCCCCACCACCACGGTGGCCATCCGTCGGCTGGAAAAGATCGGGCTGGTCAAGCGGTCGCGTGACCCGTCGGACCTGCGCGCGGTGTTGGTCGACATCACGCCGCAGGGGCGTGCGGTGCACAACGAGTCATTGGCCAACCGCCATGCCGCTCTGGCGGCGATGCTCAGCCAGCTTCCCAAGTCCGACCTGGACGTCCTGATGGAGGCCCTGGCGCCCTTGGCCCGGCTGGCCAGCGGTGAACCGGCTGCCCCTGCGGCAGCCGACGACGAGGGGTGAAAGTGTTTGTTGCCAATATGATTGGTAACCCCTGAAGCCATGCCTACCGCACTCATCACCGGGGCCGGTGGCGGTATCGGCGCCGCCATCGCGACGGCGCTGGCGCCCACGCACACGCTGTTGCTGGCCGGCCGGCCGTCGGCGCGGCTGGACGCCGTCGCCGACCGACTGGGCGCCACCACGTTTCCCTTGGACCTGACCGACACCGATTCGATCGAAGCCGGCTGCGAAGTGATCGATGAGCTCGACGTACTGGTGCACAACGCCGGGGTGTCCATCCCCGGCCGGGTCGACGAGTCACATGTCGACGAATGGCGAGCTACGTTCAGTGTCAACGTTTTTGGTGCCGTTGCTCTGACGCTGACGCTGCTGCCCGCGCTGCGCCAGGCTCGTGGGCGGGTGGTCTTCATCAATTCCGGCTCGGGACATAACGTCTCACCCGGTATGGCGTCCTATTCGGCCAGCAAGTTCGCCCTGCGCGCGTTCGCCGATTCGCTGCGCGGCGACGAGCCCTCACTTCTGGTGACATCGGTCCACCCCGGCCGGGTGGACACCGATATGCAACGAGACCTGGTGGCCTACGAGGGCGGTGAATACGACCCGGCGAAGTTCCTGCGCCCGGAGACCGTCGCCGGGGTGGTCGCCAACGTGGTGGCCACTCCCCGGGACGGTCACGTGCACGAAGTGGTGATCCGTCCACGCGGATAGTGGGTCAGACCACCAGATTCACCATTCGGCCGGGCACCACGATGACCTTGCGCGGGCTGGCCCCCGCCAGGAACGCCTGCACCTTCTCGTCGGCCAGCGCCGCGGCCTGAACCGCGTCGCTGCCTGCGTCGGACGCCACCACCACGCGGCCCCGGACCTTGCCGTTCACCTGTACCGGATACTGCACGGTGTCCTCCACCAGATAGGCGGGGTCGGCTACCGGGAACGGCCCGTGCGCCAACGACGTGGTGTGGCCCAGCCGCAGCCACAGTTCCTCGGCCAGGTGCGGGGCCAGCGGCGCCAGCATCAGGACCAGGGGCTCGACCGCCGCGCGCGGCACACCGTCACGGAACTGCTTGGTGAGGTGGTTGGTGTACTCGATCAACTTGGCGGCAGCGGTGTTGTTGCGCAGTGCCACATAATCTTCCGAAACTCCGGCAATGGTGCGGTGCAGCGCCCGCAGGGTCTCGGCGGACAGGTCCTCGTCGACCACCCGGGTCTCGCCTGTTTCCTCGACGATCACCAGCCGCCACACCCGCTGCAGAAATCGGTGCGCACCGACGACATCCTTGGTGGCCCATGGCCGCGACGCCTCCAACGGACCCATCGACATCTCATAAACCCGCAACGTGTCGGCACCGTAGTCGTCACAGATCTCATCCGGTGAGATCGAATTCTTCAGGCTTTTACCGATTTTGCCGAATTCCTGAAACACCTCGATCTCACCGTCCGGCCCCGGGTAGACGAAACCGCCGTCCCGCTCGATCACTTCCTCGGCGGGCACATAGGAGCCCCGCGCGTCGGTGTAGGCGAACGCCTGGATGTATCCCTGGTTGACGAGTCTGCGATAGGGCTCCCGGGAGCTGACGTGGCCGAGGTCGTAGAGGACCTTGTGCCAGAAGCGGCAGTACAGCAGGTGCAGGACCGCGTGTTCGGCGCCCCCGACGTAAAGGTCGACGCCGCCCGGGTCGTCGGGCCCGTGTTCGGCCGGTCGCGGCCCCATCCAGTAGGCCTCGTTCTCCCTGGCGCAGAAGCGTTCTGGGTTGAGCGGGTCGGTGTAACGCAACTCGTACCATGAGCTGCCGGCCCATTGCGGCATCACGTTGGTGTCGCGGGTGTAGGGCTTCAAGCCGTCGCCGAGATCCAGTTCGACGTGTACCCATTCGGTCGCCTTCGCCAGCGGCGGTGACGGCTGGCTGTCGGCGTCGTCGGGATCGAAGAGCACCGGGGAATAGTCCGCCATGTCGGGCAGTTCCACCGGCAACGCGGCCTCGTCGATCGGGTGTGCGCGCCCGTCGGTGTCATAGACGATCGGGAACGGCTCGCCCCAGTAGCGCTGGCGGGCGAAAAGCCAGTCCCGCAGCTTGCATTGGATGCGGGCCTGGCCCCGGCCTTGCGACTCCAGCCGCTCGACGATGGCTTGCTTGGCCTCCGCCACGCTTTTCCCGTCGAGGAAGCCGGAGTTGACCAGGACACCGTCTCCGGAGTAGGCGGCATGCGAAACATCGCCTCCGGCAATGACTTCGACGATCGGAAGACCGAACTGCCGGGCGAAGTCCCAGTCGCGCTGATCGTGGCCCGGCACCGCCATGATCGCCCCGGTGCCATAGCCGGCCAGCACATAATCTGCGATGAAGATCGGCACCGACTCGCCGTTGGCCGGATTGACGGCATAGCTACCCAGAAAGACGCCGGTCTTGTCTCTGCTCTCCTGACGCTCGAGGTCCGATTTGGCCGCGATGGCGCGCCGGTACGCAGCCACCGCCTCGGCGGGAGTGGAACCACCGAACGTCCATGCCCCGTCGACTCCCTCGGGCCAGCTCGACGCGACCAACTCGTCGACCAGGTCATGCTCGGGCGCCAGCACCAGGTAGGTGGCACCGAACAGCGTGTCCGGGCGGGTGGTGAACACCTCGATGTCGGTCTTTGCGGTAGCGAACAACGCTATCGCACCGGTCGAGCGCCCGATCCAGTTGCGCTGCATGGCCTTGACCTGATCCGGCCAGTCCAGGATCTCGAGGTCGTCGAGCAGGCGGTCGGAATAGGCGGTGATTCGCATCATCCACTGCCGCAACCGTTTCCGAAACACGGGGAAATTGCCCCGGTCGCTGCGGCCGTCGGCGGTGACCTCCTCGTTGGCCAGTACCGTCCCCAGACCGGGACACCAGTTCACCATCGAGTCGGCGCGGTACACCAGCCGGTGACCGTCGATCACGTCGGCCCGCTCCCCCGCCGACAGCTGCGCCCACTGTCTTCCATCGTCCAGACGCCTTGCCCCCGAATCGAACTCGTCGATCAACTCAGCTATCGGGCGGGCCTTGTTGACCGCGGTGTCGAACCAGGCGTTGTAGATCTGCAGGAAGATCCACTGTGTCCACTTGTAGAACTCGACATCGGTAGTGGAGAAGCTGCGGCGGCTGTCGTGACCGAGCCCCAGCCGGCCCAGCTGACGGCGGAAATTGACGACATTGGCCTCGGTGCGGGTGCGGGGGTGGGTGCCGGTCTGCACCGCATACTGCTCGGCCGGTAGCCCGAATGCGTCAAAGCCCAATGCGTGCAATACATTACGGCCAGTCATCCGGTAGTACCGGGCATACACGTCGGTGGCGATGTAACCCAGGGGATGGCCGACGTGCAGCCCCTCCCCCGACGGATAGGGGAACATGTCCTGGACGAACAGCTTGTCCTGCGGGACGGCCGAGCCGTCCGCGGGGGCCAAGGAGCCGACCGGGTTGGGAACGTTGAAGGTGCCCTGCCGGGCCCAGTTCTGCTGCCAGGTGCGTTCGAGCCCGGCCGCAAGCTCGGCGGTGTAGCGGTACCGCGGCGCGTCGGAGTCGGCGTCGGGTGCGGTCGGCGATTCTGTCACGCCCAACAGGGTATAAGGGCGCTCTCGGAACGAGCCGCGCCGAGCCCGGTGGGCACGGGTTGGTCTCGGTTGCGTTGCACCCCGATCAGAGGTTCATCCCAGCTCTGTTTCGGGCATGGTCGACGCCGTTGAGCAGGGGATACATTCGGCCTCGACGGTGGGCAGTGACGCCCCGGCAATTCCGGAGGGACCGATCGAGATGATGCAGATCGCGCGCAGCTGGCGAACACTCGTGGGCGGGCTGGCCGCCGGTGTCGTCGGCGTCGTGATGGTTGCCGGCGGGACTGCTTCGGCAGAACCTCTGGTCCCCCAGCCTTCGCTGCCCGGTCCGGTACCCATGCAGCCGGCCGCCCCGCCGGCGCAGAACTCCACGGTGTTCCCGGGAGGCGTCAACCGTTTCGCGCCGGCGCCCGCCCAAGCCCCGGCTCAGGTTCCGCTGCCGGCGCCGGCCGCCTCGCCGCTCCCCACGGTCGCGCCCGCGGCCGCGCCGGCAACCGGACCCGCGCCCGCCGTCGCCGCCCCACAGCCGCCGGCGGTCACCCCGGCCACCACCGGCACGCTGCGCGAGTACCTGGAAGGCAAGGGCGTGAAGCTCGAGGCCCAGCGCCCACTGGGTTTCAAAGCTCTGGAGATCACCGTGCCGATGCCGCCGCGCTGGACACAGGTGCCCGACCCCAACGTTCCTGACGCGTTCGTGGTGATCGCCGACCGGGTCGGCGGCAACAGCGTGTACACGTCGAACGCCCAGGTGGTCGTCTACAAGCTGATCGGCGACTTCGACGCGGCCGAGGCGATCACCCACGGCTTCGTCGACAGCCAGCGACTGCTTGCGTGGCAGACGACGAACGCCTCGCTGACCAACCTCGGCACCTTCCCGTCGTCGGTGATCGAGGGCACCTACCGTGAAAATGACATGACGCTCAACACCTCGCGCCGACACGTGCTGGCTCACTCCGGATCCGACAAGTACCTGGTGTCGCTGTCGGTCACCACCGCGGCAACGCAGGCCGTCAGCGACGCGCCGGCCACCGACGCCATCGTCAGCGGCTTCCGGGTGGGTACGCCCGGAGTGGGTGGACCGGCTCCGGCGCGGACCGGAACACCGGCGGCACCCGCCGCGCCGGCACCGCAGGCACCCGTCCGGCCGGCCGCCCCCACCACACCTCAGGCAGCCGCTCAGCCCGCGGCACCGGCCCCGCTCGAGGCGATCCGCCCCGCGCCTCGGGGAGTTCCGGTGCCGAGCCAGGCGCCCGCCACGCCACCCCTGGTCACACTGACTCCGGCGCCTTCGCACTAGCTGGACGGTGGAGCCCGGCGCGCGGAATCAGCGGCGGGCTCGTATTGTGAGTCCATGCTTATCGCGGGCGTGGTGTGCGTGTGTGCGGCGATAGCGTCAGCCGCGTTCGGTATCTGGTCCCTGTCCCATACGCCCACCGCGGACTCCATGCAATTGGCGCTGCGCTCGATGGCGCCCACGCAGTTCGCCGCCGCGGTGATGCTCGCCGCCGGAGGAGTCATGGCGCTCGCCGCGTCCCCGCACACGGCGTTGGTGGTCGTGATCGTCTGCATCGCCGGCGCACTCGGCACCCTGGCTACCGGTTCGTTGCAGAGCGCGCGGTATGCGCTACGACGTGAGACGGCCGCCGCCGAAGTATCGGGCTGTGCCGGTAGCTGCGGCGTGTGCACGCTGTCCTGCCACTGACTTCAGCGGGCAACGTCCGCCGATCGCCCGCCAGGGCAATCAGTCGATGCCTCGGCACCTCCCGGGCGGCAATTCAGTGGGCGGAGCGGTGTGCCGCATCGGTGCGGGCTGCGATCAGTTGCGACTCAGATCGATGGGGTGGGTGGCGAGCAACGAAAGCGGCAACGGCTGCCGGCGCAGCACCTGGCCCCAGAGATCCGCCCTGGGTGGCACCAGCACGTCAGACGGCAACGCCGACAATACAATCCAGTCTGCCCGCTCAATCTCACCTTCGAGCTGTCCGATCGTCCAGCCGGAGTAGCCGGCGTAGATCCGCACGCCTTCGACCGCCGGCGCAATCAGATCCGGATCGGCATCCAGGTCGACCATCACCATCCGGCCCGCGACATGCCGCAGACCCGGCACACCATCCGGTTCGGCACCGACGCGCAACACCGCCAGGCACAGGGCCGCGTCCCGCTTGACCGGGCCCCCGATGAACATGGTCTTGGGTTTGGCGGCCAGCTTGGCCCATTGCGGCAACACGTTGTAGACGGCGGTCTCGCTGGACCGGTTGAGCACCACGCCGAGCGTTCCGCCCTCATTGTGTTCGACGATGTAGATGACGCTGCGCCGAAAGGTCGGCTCCAACAGATCGGTGTTGGCCAGAAGCAAGGTACCCGCCCGGACACGTTGTGCAGCGGGTGCGACATAGTCCTCAGGATCTTCGTGCTGTGTCACTACCACATCATCGCACTCGCACGCGCATCGCCGGTATAAACAGCCGCGGTCGGCAGAGATTTGTACTGTGATTGGGAGGGCGCAGAACCGAGCCGACCTTGCCTGTGCCGATCGCGGAAGTGGGGTTAGTGATTCGCACCCGGATGCAGGCAAGCGCACCCGTCGAGCTATGGCGGTCAGTGCGCGCTCTACCCGACTTCGGGCGGCTCCTGCAGCTACGCATGGCGAGTCAGTTCGGCGACGGATTGTTCCAAGCAGGCCTGGCGGGTGCGTTGCTGTTCAACCCTGACCGGGCCGCCGATCCGCTGGCGATCGCCCGCGCGTTCGCGGTGTTGTTTCTGCCGTATTCATTGCTGGGCCCGTTCGCCGGCGCGCTGATGGACCGGTGGGACCGGCGGCTGGTGCTGGTCGGCGCCAACATCGCGCGGTTGTGCTTCATCGCCGCGATCGGCACGATCCTCGCGGTCGGTGCCGGCGACGTGGTCCTGTTGTGCGCCGCGTTGCTCGCCAACGGATTGGCCCGCTTTGTCGCGTCCGGGCTGTCGGCGTCGTTGCCGCACGTCGTACCGAGGCCGCAGGTCGTCACCATGAACTCGGTGGCCACCGCCTCGGGCGCGATCGCTGCGTTCCTGGGCGCCAACTTCATGCTGGTGCCGCGCTGGCTCGGCGGCGCCGGGGATCACGGCGCCGCGGCGGTCATCTTTACCGCCCTGATTCCGGTTGCCCTGGCGCTGGTGCTGTCGCTGCGGTTCGCTCCGCGAGTCCTGGGTCCCGACGACACCAAACGGGCCATCCACGGCTCTGCGGTGTACGCCGTGATCACCGGGTGGCTGCACGGTGTGCGGACGATCGTTCAGCTCCCGTCGGTGGCCGCGGCGCTGTCCGGGCTGGCCGCCCACCGGATGGTCGTCGGGATCAACTCGCTGCTGATCCTGCTGCTGGTCCACCACATGAAGAACGCCGAGGTCGAGGGCCTGGGCACGGCCCTGGTGTTCTTCGCGGCGACGGGTTTGGGAGCTTTTCTGGCCAACGTGCTGACTCCAATACTCATTCGGCGCTGGGGCCGGTACGCGACGGCCAACGGCGCATTGGTGGCCGCGGCCGTAGTTGAGACAGCGGGCGCCAGGCTGCTGCTGTGGGTCATGGTGGTCTGCGGGTTTCTGCTGGGCATCGCAGGTCAGGTGGTGAAGCTGTGTGCGGACTCGGCGATGCAGATCGACGTCGATGACGCGTTGCGCGGGCACGTGTTCGCGGTCCAGGATGCCTTGTTCTGGGTCTCATTCATCGTCGCGGTCACCGTCGCCGCTGCCTTCATTCCCGACGATGGGCGCGCGCCCGCATTCGTGTTGTTCGGTTCGGTGATCTACCTGATCGGGCTGCTGGTGCACAGCCTGGTCGGCCGTAGGGCGCATCCTGCGAGTTAGGAGGTACTTCAGATGGCCGGTACCGCTGCTTTGGTCTCTGATCTGCAGGCCGAGAGTGACGACCTCGACGCGCTGGTGGCCCCGCTGCCGGCGAAAGCGTGGGCCACGCTGACGCCGGCGCCGGGTTGGACCATCGCACACCAGATCGGGCATCTGTTGTGGACCGACCGGGTGTCGCTGCTTTCGGTCACCGATGAGGCGGCGTTCGGCGATGCGCTGGCCGCCGCCGCGGCAGATCCTGTTGGCTTTGTCGACGCCGCGGCCGAAGAATTGGCGGCGACGCCACCCGCCGAGTTACTCGCGGACTGGCGCGAGACTCGAAGGCGGTTGCACCAGGCGCTGCTGGGGGTCGCCGACGGCCGGAAGCTGCCATGGTTCGGCCCGCCGATGAGCGCGTCGTCGATGGCCACCGCGCGGCTGATGGAGACATGGGCGCACGGCCTCGATGTCGCCGACGCCCTGGGCGTCACCCGGGCGCCCACCGATCGGTTGCGCTCGATCGCCCACATCGGCGTGCGCGCCCGCGACTACGCCTACTTCGTGAACAACCTGACCCCGCCGACCGAAGAGTTTCACGTCGAGCTGCGCGGGCCCGGCGGCGACATCTGGTCGTGGGGGCCGGCGGACGCGGCCCAGCGCGTCACCGGCTCGGCCGAGGACTTCTGCTACCTCGCCACCCGGCGGCGGCCGTTGGCCGGGCTGGACGTCAAGGCGGTGGGGGAGGATGCGCAGCAGTGGCTGCAGATCGCTCAAGCCTTCGCGGGCCCGCCCGGCCCCGGGCGATGAGCGCGCCGGCCCGGGAAGAGAGCCGGGGCCATTAGACCCGGCCCCGGGCGATGAGCGCGCCGGCCCGGGAAGAGAGCCGGGGCCATTAGACCCGGCCCCGGGCGATGAGCGCGCCGGCGCGGGCCTTGCCCGCCGAATGTGAAGCTAGTGGCACGCTCGAGTCCGAACGTGCGACTGGCTTCACGTTCGACGAGGGTCGCGGTCGACGACGACGCGTGCCCGCGTCACGTCCTCCTTGTCGGCCTCGCTCCCGGTTCGCGCCAGCATGCCCGCCGGCGTCATCGGCAGCGGGGCGCCACCCGTCGAGACCGTCGGCCCTCGCATCTCGGCGGCATTGAGCACCCCGGCCCGCAGGCCGATCGGCTTGCCGCTGGTCTCCGGTTCGAAACTGCTGGTGGGACGGGTATAGCTGGTCAGCCCGGCGCCCGGGAACCCGCCGGCCGCGCCGATGCCGCCCGAGATGCCGCCCGCCGAGCCGCCGCCGACGGCCCCCACGGGTTCACCGACGGCCGCGGCACTCGGCGCCCCGGCAGCAGAAAACATCCCGCCGAAGGACTGCATCATGCTCTGCGGCAGGCCGGTGACGCCCTGCATGGCCTGCATCGGCGCCTGCAGCATTTCCTTGAAGGGCTGGGTAACACCCGAAACCATTTGCATCGGCTGCTGCATGAGCGAACTGAGCTGGCCGGTCGCGTCGGCGGGGGAGGAGGCGCCCTGCCCTGCGGTCTGCGCGACCTGACCCGAGGCCTGAACCGCGTCGTGCATGCCGGTCTGGGCAGCGGCCTGCGCCACCGCCTCCGCCGCGGCGGCGGGCGCCGCCGGTGAGGCACCCATCGGCGCCAGCGGCGGCGGAACCGACAATGCCGCGGTCAGGGCGGTCAACGCCGCGGAGTACGTCCAGCCGACTCCGGAATTGTGCGGCCAGTGCTCGCCGAAGTACGTCGTGTCCCGCTCCACGATCCCCGGCGTGTTCTGGCCAAAGAAGTCGGTGGCGTTCAGGATGGTCCACTCGTCACGGTTGGTCTGCGAGACCAGCGAGGGAATGACCGAAGAGCGCGCGAGCATGAACGCCTCGACCGCGGCCTGGGTCACGCTGATCTTCTCGGCAGTCCAGCCGACCAGCGTGTGCAGCCCCGCATTAAGCCCGCTCGCGGCGACCGTCGACGCCGCCGAGCCGATTCCCTGCCACTGCGCCTGGGTAGCAAGGGTGTTGACCGTCGACAGTCCCGCCGACACTTCGTTGTTGGCGGTCTCGGTGACCCAGACCAGGTTGTTGGCGATCACCGAGGCGGGGGAGCCGGCCTCGAAAATTGCCGCGACGACCTCGGGTGGTCCGGTCCAGCGGGGATCTGGCATCGACGTTCTAGAGCCCTACGGCGCCCGCGTTGGCGGCCTCGGCAGCGACGGTGGCGGCCGAGGACAGCGCTTGTGCTCCGGAGAGGCCGACGCGTTGCCCGACGTGCTCCGCTGCCGTGCCCAGGTAGGTGGCACCGGCCGCGTTGAGTGCGGCCGCGAACTCGATCGAGTCGGCGTCAGCAGCCATGGGCAGCACTCCGGTCAGGGCGGCCGCACCCGCGGCCGTCGTCGCAGCCATCTCCTCGCTGATTCCCGCCTCGGCAGCCGCCGACAAGTCGACACCGCCCGGCACCATGCCGAAAAATCCGCCCATTGCTACCTCTCTGTTGATCCCGCCGAACGCGTCCGGCGACAAGTTGCGCTGAGTCTAAGTTGACGTTGGCCGGCTGTCGATTCAAGTCCGCGGCTCTGCTACCAGCACGCCTTCGATGAGGCCGTCGGTGGTGACCAGCAATGCACGGCCCGGCGGCAATTGCTGGGCGCTGGTCCGGCCGAACACCTTCACCGCCGCCGGGTCGTTGTCCATGAACAACGTCGGCGCCCTGGATCCCGTCATCTTTTGCAGGAACGGATTCGTGACCGAGACACCCGCCCAGTTACCGGGCAGCCGGGACGCGATCACATGCAGTCCGATCTCGCGGCTGCGCTCGATCAGACCCCACAACGGCGCCGTCGCCGCATTCTTCCCGAGGACACCGTGCGGACGCAGTTCCTGTTCGTCGTCGATCAATACGAAGTGGTGCGGACCGTCCCAACTCCTCCGGTTGATCAGCTCTTGCTGGCTCAGACCCGACGGTGGCAGGCGGTCGCGCAGCAGCTGCGCCAGCTCGGCGATCGCCGCGTCGATGTCGTCGGTGGTGTACGCGTAGGCCCGCACGTGATCGCCCTGGATCCTGCCGATCAGCGAGGTCTTGGGATCGATGATGGTGATCTGCGCCTGCTCCGGTGTGCACCGTGCCACGATCATCTGCCCCAACACCGCCAACGTCGTTGTCTTGCCACATTGTTGGCGGCCTACTACCAGCATGTTGGGCACCAGCCGGCAGGGCAGCGCCGCCGGTTGCAATGCGGTTTCGCCGATGCCGAACGGGATGGTCAACGGGTCCGCGTCGGCGGCAGTGCGCGCGAACGCGGCCGCCACCTCGGCGAGCGGAATCCGTTCGGGCAGCCGGGCGAGGCGCTCGACACGGTCGGCCCCGGTCAATTCCGAGACGAGCGCCCCGATGTCGCGTGTGGCCACCCGCTCCCCGGTGGGACCGGTCATCTCGGGCACTGCGATTAGCAGCTCGAAGCCCTCGCGGGTCAGCCCGAAACCGGGACGGTCCAACGTGTTGCGGGCAGCCTTCTTGCGTTCGAATCCCTGACCCATCTGAGTTTCGTCGGGATTGCTCAACCGCAACTGGATGCGGGCGTTGGAGACGTTGACCAGTTGCTGCTTCTGGCCCACCAGCCACGCCGTTGCAGTCGTCATGATGTGCACACCGTACGAAAGGCCTTGGCGGGCAATGGCGATGGCACGCTCTCCGATGGCGGCGTCTTTGTCGTAGAGATCGCTGAAGTTGTCGATGACCAGGAAGACGTCGCCGAACTTGTCGTCGGGATCCGTGTTCCCAACGGCATCTGGGGCAAATCGACGTTCCCGGAATTCCGAGATATCGATCTGGTAGTGCTTGAACGCTGCTTCGCGGGCCAGGATCAGGCCTTCAATCGACGCGATGGTTCGCGAAACTCCTTCTCGGTCGGTGGGGCTGACCACAGACGCCACATGCGGCAGGTCTTCTACCGGATACAGCGACGCCCCGATGCAGAAGAACGTTACCCGTTGCGGGCGGTACATCAACGCCGCCGACGTCATCAGCGTCATCAACGTGGTGGACTTGCCCCGCTGCGCGGTCGCGACCACCATGACGTTGTCCATTTCGGCGTTGATCGCGTGCACGCGCTGATCGTGCTCCTCGGGGATGTCGACGATGCCGAGCGGAAACACCAGACCGGGATTCTGCCCGTACTCGACGTGCCACGGCCGGCCCAGCCACCGTGCCACCAGCGCGTCGATCGGCTCACTGACTTCCAGTGGTGGAAGCCAGATTTGGTGTGGCGGACGGGCGGGATGCGAGACTAGGGCCTCACGGACGACGTCAACCAGCTTCTTCTTGCGGAACCCATCGGAATGGAAGAGGAATTCGTCGGGTTCCCGGGGGGCATCGGCGACCGCCAATGCCGCACTGTCGGACTCGCTGAGCGGTTGGTAGTCCGAGGTGTAGGCGCGGGGCTGCGAAAAGCTCATGGCCACCGGCTTGTTCACATCCAGCGCCGGCTTGGGCACCACGAACGGCGCGGACACGTAGAAGCACCGGAACTGCTCGAGATCGCGGGGCCCGACCTTGAGTAGCGCGTAACCGTTCTCCTGTGACGGCAGGTGCAGCGCGGCGTCGCTACCGATGACGTCGCGGGAGTCCTCAGCGGTCTCG
Source organism: Mycobacterium sp. ML4 (assembly GCF_054515735.1). Taxonomy (NCBI): domain Bacteria; kingdom Bacillati; phylum Actinomycetota; class Actinomycetes; order Mycobacteriales; family Mycobacteriaceae; genus Mycobacterium; species Mycobacterium sp. ML4. The sequence continues at coordinate 183,176 of NZ_JBTNSY010000001.1, read as the reverse complement.
GCGCGCAGCGCCACCCGAAAGGCGATGTTGCTCTTGGCTTTACTCAACGATGACAGGTCCAGTCGCTGGCCGCCGAGGGTGAAGAAGACGTTGCATCCGCGCCCTTCCTGGCCGATGTGGATCACCAGATCGATCCACTCCGGATGGTGGATGAACAACTCGAGATACTCATCGATGATCACCAGCAGGATCGGTATGGGCTCCAGATCCCTTCCAGCAAGCCGCATCTCCTCATACTCGTTGGCATCGCGGGCGCCGGCGTCTTTCAACAGCCGGTAGCGACGGGCGATCTCACCGTTGACGGCTTTACGCATCCGCTCGGCGAGGTGCCGGTCGTCCTTCCCGAGGTTCGACAACGATCCTGCGACGTGCGGAAAGCCCTGTAGGTCCTGCGCGGCCGATTCGAACTTCATGTCCACGAAGATCACGATGAACGTCTCCGGCGAGTGCGTCAGGGCGATTCCACTGCACAACGACAGGAAATACTCCGACTTGCCGGAGCCCGACGTTCCGATGACCACGGAGTGAAAGCCGTACCCACCAAAGTCTTTGGCGCGCAGGATGACGTACTGCAGATCGCCGCTTTGCCGGACGCCGACTGGCACCATGGCCCATTTCGGGTCGCCCCGGCCGCGACTCTCGGCCCAGAGTCGGTCGACATCGAGGTCCCGCGGGTCGGCGATGCCCAGTGCTCGCAACAGTTCGCCGGCCTGGCTGTCGGTTTCGGACAGTTCACCGGCATCCATCGGCGACCAGCGGGCCAGGGCCCGCGCGTACCGGTTGGCGGTGCTGTCGGCGAGCGTGTCGGCGACGGCGTAGCAGGTGCCGCGGTGGATGAGCCGACCGTCGCGCAGGGTGAACCGCTGGCTCTCCTCGGAGAACCCGACACCGACTCCGTCCCGGGTTGCCAACCGCAACACCGTGATTCCGGCCATACCCTTCTGACCGGTCACCCCCTCCCACTGCTCGGGGGTGCCGACATTGTCATCCACAATCACCCAGTGCGGACCCAACGCCGGGGCGGTCGCGGCTTCCATCGGCGACGGCATGGACGTCGGGCTCACCGTGACCGGCGGCGACCACGGTCCACGACCCTTGCGGTGCAACTCGGCATCGAGCGCCTCTTCCAACTCGGTCGGAGACGCGAACACCAGGCGCCGAAGTCCGCACGCGTCGAACATCTCGTCATGCTGGTTATGCGGCAGCCAGACCAGCCACTGCCAATGCTGGGGATGGCGTGTCACCACCATCAGCTTGAGATCATCCGGACTGTGGTAGGCGGCGAGCGAACACAACACCGCACGCATCATGCTGTGCAACTCGCTGAGATCCTCGGCGGTGAAACTGAAACCGGGTTTGGACCGTAGGCTCAGCACCTTGCCGATTCCGCGGATCTTGCTCTGCTCCACGATGAAATCCCGCAAGGCGCCGCCGGTTACCGGCTCCAGCTCCTCACCGACGGGAACATCGGGCCATTGCAGCGAGACCGCTGATTCACCAGCCTGCTGAACACCGATGCCGAGCCGCACATCAAGGAAGTCCGGATCAGCCGGGCGGCGCTCCCACATCCGCGGTCCACCGATCACGCAGCCGAGCTGGCGCGAGTCGGCATGCACGAACAGCTGGCTCCGCCGCTGCTCCCGTGCGGCGCGCTGCACCTCTTCTCGGTCGTCGTCGAGTTGGCGCAGATAGCTGCGCCGTTGCCGTTCCAACTCGCCCCAACTGATGCGGCGGCCACGACCGAACCGCCCGCCGAACATCAGCGCGCCGAAACCCACCAGTCCGACCATCGGGAAGAAGCCCGACTGCAGCGACCGCACCCCGGATGCGTACATCACCACCAGGGTTCCGACGATGCCGACCAGCACGGCCGGCAGTGCGATCATCAGCAGGATGTTGCGCGGCTCGCGCTCGGGCAGTGCCATCGGCGCGGCCACCGCGACCCGTACCGGCGGGACACTCGGTGGCGGCGTGCGCTTCGGACGCACGAAACCTCGCTTGGACATAACTAATTCCCCGGCTCGCCGGAGTCGGGAATGGGTGCCAATGCGCCTCCCGCCGCCACCGCGTCGCGGGCAACGAGGGCAGCATCGCGGCTGATCGCCGGGCCGGGAGCGAAGGTACGCACCAGAGGCCAGGGCGCTTGCACCGCCAACCGCGGTTGCAGTCCCAGTGCCTGCAATGTCCGCGGATCCGACTCGATTCCGTAGCGAACACCCTGCGGCGAAATCCAATACAAGCTCTCTCGGCTGCCGGCCGTCACCACCTCGCTCGTGGTGGCCACGAAGTTCGCCGCGCCCGGCAGGATCAAGGTCTGATCCGCCTCCGTGGATTCGGGGTTGCGGTCGTCGCGCACCAGGTGCACCAGCCGGACATCCATGCTGATCGGGACGGGCAGACCTCGGCCGGAGACCACGGAGATCCTGGCCTGTGGATCGCTGGACTGCTTCTCCCACCCCACGCATGTCACCGGATTCGCCTTGGTGTCAATGAAATCCAGCTTGCCCGGCGGGTAGTAGTCGACATCGAGCGCATCGATGACCGGAATGTGGATCAGCTTGTCCGGTGGGACCAGGGTGGGCGCGGTTGCGCCCTGAGAGTCGCCGGTGCGCAGCAGATCTGCGACGAAGCCGCTGATCTTCTGCACGCCTGCGCTCAGCAGCACGTAGAACCCGGTGACCGCACCGCCGGCGTCGCGGGATTCCAGCACGCTGCCCACCTTGATCCCGGGCAACCACTGTGACGGGCTGCCGGATTCCGGAATGACCGGTGAGACAAGCGGTTCGGTGGCCGGCATGGCATCAAAGAGCGCGTTGGAGACTTCGACCGGATAGGTCACTCCCAGATCCAAGCCGAGGTTGAATGTCACGGATCGATCGGCCGGGTCGATACGGGATCGCTGCCCGCCCCAGATCACGTAGGTTGCGCCCTTGTGGGTCACCAGTAGTGCCTGCTTCGGCCCCATCACCGCAGCCCGGTCCGACCGGGTGAGCGGCCCCGCGATCGCTGTGACCAGTGGCGGTGTTGCGCTGCCCCGCGTCGCCCCAGCGGTCGGTGCTGTGTCGCAGACGGCCCACGCGGACACCGCGCCCGCCGTGATCGGCAGACTGTCCGGCACCCCGGGAATGCCGATCAGCGGCCCGGTCGGGTACTTGGCGATCTCGTTGGCCGTCACCCAGGTGGGCGCGTTCGCAGCACCGACAACCAGTCGCGCGGAAGTCAGGTTGAGCGCTGGATACAGCCGCCCGTTCACCTTGGCGTAAATCGCTCCGGTGTCGCGGTTGCCGACGACGGCCGCCGCCGCGACCAGCCCGGCCGGCTTCATGACATGCAGCAGCGCCATCCAGCCGACACCGATGAGAACGAGGACCACCGACAGCGCTACCGCCGCTTGCTGCTTGCGATCGTCGTGTTTCATCCGCACGGAGAATCGGGTGATCGCGGCGCGCAACCTGCGGTTGTAAAAGAGATGCCCCGAATTCTGGTCGCGGTTGGACAGATTGAGTGGCAAAGTCTTTTTTCTCCTTCCGGTGACCCGTACGGACCCGATTCCGTACCCGTCGCCGATTCACTGCAGGTGGCCGCCGTACCGTGCCCGGTTGTCGGCTTCGGCCTCTTTCCGCAGCGCTGCGATCGCGAGGTTCAATCTGTCAGCCAGCTCGCCGGGTGCGTAGCCGGTCATCACGTCCGGATGCAGCGTCAAGTCGAGCAGACGGCCGTCCGAATTCGCCACCGCATGGACATCCCCCAGGTCCACGCTGTAGGTGACGGTCTCGGCCTGCGCGACCAGTGCTTCCCACTTGTCGGCTGCCTCGCTCAGCTCACGAAGAACCGCTTCGACGAGGTCCGCATCGCTTCCGGTGCCGCGGTCGCTGAGTTCGCTGGAACGACCCGACCCCGGCACCCTGACAGTATGTCGATGCCCCCCACCAGCGTCAATTCAGAATCGGGCGTGATCTTCGGGCCTATGCTCAGCCCGGTGGCCGGTTTCGGCGGCATCCAGCTTCTTGAACCAGGAGAAGTGGTAGTTGGCCGCGACCGGGTCGCCGGAAACGAAGTCCACGGTGGCGGCCAGCACCATGCAGTGGAGCAGTTGCGCCCTATCGATGTCGGGATACTGCGCCAGTACCTGGTAGCGGCTGGTGTCCAGGTGCACCCGCAGCAGGTCGATCTCCGGTTCGACGATGTCCGCGCCGGCCGCGGCCGCCTTGGCCAGCGCGTTGACCAGCCGGGGCAGTCCCTCGCGCCCGTGTGTGGCCACTCCCAGCTGCCGGCCCAGGTCCTCGACCGCCGGCAGCTGCAAGGGATCAACCGAGGTGCGCGGATCGGGTGCGGCGCTCGACCATCTGGCGGGATCTCCCGGAACGTAGGTCACCGCCCGGGCCGTGGGGCCGAGCAAGTCCGCCGCGCGGCCCGCGCGAGCGTCCGGTTCCAGCAGCCGCACCCCCTCCGGCACGGCGATGCCCGGCGGAATCCAGCCGTGCGCAAGGTCGGTGACCAGCACCGTCGTGCCGTCCGGGCGCTCGCCGACCGCCCAGTTCAGACGCGGCTCCTGGCGTGCAACGAACGCCAGCAACCCGTAGAGCCGGTCGTCCCAACCGGCTTGCGCTGCTTCGGCGGGCTCCTCGTCGTCTCTCACGGCGGGCATCAGCTGCGTCTTGTCCATGTCGGCGGGCCGCAGGTCCCAAACCTTCGGCAGTATCCGCGTCTCGTCCAGATCTGTGCCGGAGTACGCGGGCTGTCGCATCTGGCGCAGTTGACGCATGGTCGACTCGACACGGCGTGCCGCGAGGTCACGGGCCTCGTCGATCACTGTGGCTTCGGCCTCGCGCCTGGCTGCATACGCCATGCCGGCGCGGCCGATGGCTCGCAGATCCTCGTTTGCGGCGCTGGCGATGCGTTGCAGGTCCGCCTTGAGATACTCCGCGAGCGTTGCGGTTTCGGCATCACCGGTGGACAACTCGTTGGGCCACAAGCCGCCGATCACCCACGGGGTGCAATCGAGTGGAGCACTGAAGGTCGGTACCGACAGCGATTCCTGCGTCGCTCTGCGCAGCCGCTGACGCGCTGTGATGCGACCGAGGATCCCCACCGGGTAAGAGTAGCCCGCGCCGCCGACGGCTCCGGCGAACGGTGAATTGTGCCGCCAACAGGTCGTGGGTAGCGTGTTGCCATGTCCGATTCGGCGCTGCAGCAGCAACTCGATGAGGTGCGCTCCCTACTCGGCCGTGCACGAGAGTTGTTCGGCGACAATCCGATCGAACCACCCGCCGACATCGCACCGGACCCGGAAACCGCCAGAACCTGGTTGCTCTGAGCAGTCACCGGTCGCGGCGGCGCAGCCTGTGCTCGAGCAATCTCTCGATCGCGGCATCGAGGTCGCCCGCCGTCGGCACCTCGGCGGACGGGGTATGACCGGCGGCGACTATCTCGTCACGCACCTCCAGCAGGGCCTTGAGGCAGGAGACGTCGGCTGTCAGCAGAATGCCCTCCGCCAAGGTTTCCGCGTCAGTCTCCATCGCCCCCTCACCGAGTGCGACGCTGTGCAGATATCCGCCACGACACGACCGCACCAGGATGTGGCCGCTGGGGTGCACGGTATCGAAGGCGGGGTTGGCGTCAGTCATGAATCTGGGGGACCGTCATCGGTCGATGATGCCGCCGAGTTTGTCGGCTGCCTCCTGCTCGTGCTGCTCCCACGTCGCCGCTGAAGTGTGCAGGTTCTGGGCGATCTCGGCGTGGTCGTCGGCCTGCTGCTCATAACACTCGCGCCTGAGCTCGAGTAGCTCGCGTCCGGCCTCGCGCAGCTCGCTGAAGATCGGTCCGAGAGAGTCGAGGCTTTCCTGGATCGCCGCGTGTGACGCCGGGAGGGCCCGCAGCTGCTCGGATGTTTGCTGGTGATGGGCTGCGGCGTCACGCAGGTGTGCCGGCACCACATGGATTCGATCTGCCATCCGCTCTCTCCTTGCTGTGCGTCGCTAGGCCGTCGCGATGGCGGACGGCCGGGTCGGGGTCGGTGTGTCGGTCAGTTCGGGCGGTGACGACTGGGTCGCCGGAGCCGGCGGGTGCTCCCAGCCTAGGAAGCTGGGGCCGGTCACGGTCGAGATGTGTTGAATCTGTCCGTCGAGCAAGGCCTTGTCGCGACCGAGCGCCAGCGCGTGCCGGTCGGTGAAAATGCCGATGTCGCCCGGTTCGACGCGGGAGGGATCCAGGGGAGTGCTGACCGCGGTGCCCGGCGGCGGGATTGTGATGCCCTGCTGCTGGAATGCCTCGGCGATCGGGGTACCGCTTGCCGCGGCCCGGATCGCCGCCGCGAGTTGCGGGCTGGCAGCCGTGACCGTCTCCCCGGTGGGCAGCGTCACCGTTGTCGGACCCGCGGGTGGCGGTTCGGTCTGCCCCGCGTCGGGGCTCTCGTCTTCTCGGCGGTCGTCGTCGTCATCACGCTTGTGCTTCTCTCCGGTTGACTCGGCATCCAACGCGTCGTCTCCGAACAATCCTTCATCCAGGGGCCGTGCGTTCCGTCCGGTGCCACCCGAGGAAATGGTCGGCATGGGGAAACCGCCCGGTGCACCCAAGGCGGGCACTCCGGCGCCCACCGGAGACGGCCCGATGCCTGTGCCGGGCGCCGTCGGTGCGGATGAGGGGGCCGCAGCCGCCGGCCCGGGTGACGCGGTCGGCATCGAATCGTCGGGCAGCAGCGAATCGAGCAGCGGATCGGTTGTGGCGTCCGGTGCCGGTTGTGCGTCACCGCCACGCCGCCCGGCGGCGTCGGGTGTCGTCACCGGCCGGTGCTCGGCAGGCGGCTCCGGCGTGTCCTTCGATGCGTTGTACAGCGATGTCCACGCCGCCATCAAGGCGGACTTCGACGTGTCGTCAAGGTGTGCGGTCGCAACGACTTCGCGGATATCCCTGAGTTTGCCGATCAGCAGCCGCTGGAAGTCCCGCGCACCGGCCGGGGTATCGAGATCCGATCGCGTTGCCACCGCGATCTCGATGTCCCGCTGCAATCTGTCGAGCGCGTCGCGACCGTCGATGGTCATCAGGTGTGCGTTGAGGATGGCCGAAACCACCTGAAGGTCCAGCTGGGATGTGACGGAATTCTGATGCGCGAGTGCGGCTTCGGCGTCCGCGATGGCCTTGGCTGCGTCGCCGTCCGCACGACTCGGCGCGGCCGGCGCAACGAACAGGTCGGAATGTTGTTGACGGATCTTTGCCAGGATCGCGGCCAGTTGCGGTGCGCTCGTTTGGGGCGCGACCACCGCACTCCACTCCTCGGGCGTCAACCCGCTCATCCACGCCAACGGGTCGCCGGTGCGCTCCTGGATGAGTCGCATCGTGTCGACGAGGTCTTGATACGTCGTCACGGCCCCTCCATGTCGCGGGACAGTACCCAGGCACCCTCACGCGGACAATTCACGTTGTGAGTGAGTGGCGGTAGTGCGTGCGTAACTCCTGCAGCACAACGCTTTTCGCCCGGCTCAATTCGCGGACACCGGTGACGACGGCGGCGACGTCGCGCTGCCTGGCCAGGAGGAACCGCTGAAATTCCCGCGCTCCCAGCGGGGCGTCGACGGCAAGCTCGCGGGCCCGCTCAATCTCGTCCGCAATTGCGTCGAGCCGACGCAGGCTGCTCCGCACGGCCTCATGTGCGCTGGCCAGCGTTTCGGTCAACACGCGGTCGGCGTCGGTCGCCGCGCGGTGGCGCGCGGACAGCGCGGCCTGCCGGGCGGCAATGGCCGCTATCGAGGATCCCGTCTGCTCTGACATGGTTTCAGCTTTCTCTCACCAGGGCCTGCGGATCGCGACGTTGGCGCCCATCCGGCTGATCCGAACCGAGGCGCCCGAATAGGGGGCTTCGACCACCAGGTTGTTCCCGATGGCCAGCTGCACATGTCCGGCGTGCGGGAAGACCAGGTCGCCGGGCCGCACCTGCGAGCGCGCCACCGGCGCTCCGTCATTGATCTGCTGGTATGTGGTGCGGTCCAGGTGCACGCCGGCCTGGGCGTAGGCCCACTGGACCAAGCCTGAGCAGTCGAACCGGTCGGGGCCGGCGGCACCCCAGACGTAGGGACGACCGAGCCGGGAGAGCGCCGCCCGTACCGCGGCGCCGGCGCGGCCGTGCGCCGAGGGCAGCCGGTGGTGGTATGAGGTCCGGTAGTGCAGCGCCCGCACCGCCTCGGCATGGCGTCGCGCCCGGCCGTGCGCCGACAGGACGTGGGACCGCTGCGCCCGTAACCGTGCCGCCCGTCGGCGCAGCGCTTCGCGCTGTGCAAGCGGCGTCGTCGGCCCTGACGCGGCGTCGGCACGGGCCTCCTCGACAATCCCGGCGGTGAGCCCGCGTGCGACTCCCCGATCGCGGTGCGCGTCGGCGATGATCGTCGCAAGTGCCGAGTCGGTCTGGCCCGCCGATGCCAGGACGACGCGGCTTCGATCCACCGCAGTCCGGTATTGGTGTTGTCTGATAACGGAATTGGACTCGGGGACGCCGATCGTATCGAGCATGACCGCGGGGCTGGCTCCGACGAACAGGCGGTGGGCGCGGGTCAGCGCCCGGAGTTCGGGCTCACTCATCGGCCTTGCCTTCGGTCGCCCCTGTCCCGCCAGCCGCCTCCGTCCCGCGCACCGCATCGGTAAACGCGCGTACCCGGGGAAGTGCCGCGGCCGGAATCACCCCGCGGTTGCGGATGTCCCACATGTCGTCACAGCTGACGCCGATCAGGGCCGCGATGATCGCATCCGGGAGCGACGACCGCGCGCATGCCTGATCAAATCGCGCGCTCAGACTCGTGGGCATCCGTTTGAGCAGAGAGCTCCGCGTCTCTTCGAGCGCCCGCAGATGCTCCATGAGACGAACGGCCGAGTCGGCGCCGGCGTTGACCGACACCCGCCACGAGCTGGCGGCCAGCATCTCCGCTTTCACGCACTGTGCGATCACGGTCAGAATATACGTCTCATATTCGTTTGATGTCGTCGCAGGCATCCTATCGATGAGCGAACGCAGTGTTTCCAGCTGTGCTTCGGCGTACTCTTCGAGCACGTCGGTGTCGCTGTGGCGTTCCACAACGACTGGTCCTGAGTCTCGGGTCGCCGGCGGTGCCGGCGGCCGCGCCGCGAGCAGGCGAGCAAGTTCCGCTTCCGGATCCGCCGCCACCAGTAGCCGGGAGTAGGTCCCCGGCGGCAGACCAAGGCCCTCTTCCACCTTCTGAACAGTGCTTTTATGGGGTTTGCGGGCGCCACGCTCGAGGTAGCTCAATCCCATGACGCTCACGTCGGTGGCTGCGGCCAGATCGGCCAGTGACCAGTCCCGCGACTCGCGAAGCGCCCTGATGGCCGCACCCGCCGACTCACGGCTCACGGCGGGCTCCAGGCCATACGGCGAATATTACACAGACGCGCTTATTCAGCCGTGCATATACGTTCTTGTCAACGTTTTGCTTGCGTGGCACTACTGCTTGCGTATACGCTTTCGCATACGTTTCGCTTTGCACAAGGAGGCCGGCACATGGCAAACCCCTGCACATCAAACCCGGAACTGTGGTTCGGTTACCCCGACGACGACGGCGGCGACGGCGCCGCAAAGGCACGCCTGTACGAACGGTCGGCCCTTGAGGCACGGGTTCAGTGCCTGCGCCGCTGCCCGCTGGCGCAGCAACGGCAGTGCGCCGCGTGGGCGATCAGACACCGCGAAGAGTATGGAGTGTGGGCCGGCGTCAAGCTACCCGGCGGGCAATATCGCAAGCGCGAACAGCTCGCCCAAGCTCATGAGGTCTTGCGGCAGATCGCCTCCGGCGAGATCAACGCCCGGGAACTGCCCGAGAATGCGGCACTGCTGGCCCGCCGGGAAAGCGAACGCGCAACCGCCGACGTCGAGGTGGGCGCGGTGGTGTTGCACCTTCCCGCACACGTGGGCCCGCGCTCGGCGGCCTGACCTCTCGTCGAGGGTCGGACCCCTGAGCCGGTGCTGCGGATGGCGATGCAGGCGCTGCAGCCGCCGGGCCGATGACTCGGCGAGTAAGGTCACGTAGGTGAGCAACCTCGAACCGGCTCCGACTGAATTTGCTTGTGGCGCTTCACAGGTCGCCGGTGTTGCGCCGATGGTGGAGGTCCTGCGCCCGCGCGAGGTGCCACTCGGCGGGCCGCGGGCGATGCCGGTTCAGCGCACCCTTCCGCAGCGGCAACGTTCACTCATCGGGGCGTGGTGCTTCGTCGACCACTACGGACCCGTGACCGGCGACGCCGCGCGGATGGATGTACCGCCGCATCCGCACACCGGGCTGCAGACGGTGAGCTGGTTGTTCAGCGGGGAAGTAGAGCATCGGGACAGCGCCGGTGTGCACGCGATGGTACGGCCCGGCGAACTCAACCTGATGACGGCCGGAGCCGGGATCTGTCACTCCGAGGTGTCGGTGGGTTCCGGCGTGCTGCACGGCGCGCAGTTGTGGGTCGCACTGCCCGATTCGGTACGCGATACCGGCCGCGACTTCGCACACTACCGACCAGAACCGGTGGCACTGCCGGGCGCGCAAGTGCGGGTCTTCCTGGGCGAGTTGTCCGAAAGTCGTTCTCCGGTGCGCACATTCACGCCACTGCTCGGCGCACAGGTCGACCTCGACGCGCACGCCGAGCTCGAACTCGGTATCGACCCGGCGTTCGAGCACGGCGTGCTGTGCGATCGGGGTGATGTCGCGTTGGGCGGGATCACCCTGTCTGCGGCAGAGCTTGGGTATCAGGCCCCGGGCGATTCCGTGCTGCGCCTGCGCAATAGGGGCGAGCGGCCGGCGCGGGCTCTGGTCCTCGGCGGTACCCCGTTCTGCGAAGAGCTGGTGATGTGGTGGAACTTCGTCGGGCGCAGCCACGACGAGATCGTCAACTACCGACGGCTCTGGCAGGACTCCGCTGACCGTTTCGGCGCCGTCACGGGCTACCAGGGTTCGCCGGCGCGCCTGCCCGCCCCACCGATGCCCACCACCCGGCTCGTACCCAGGGCCCCAACGAATCCGAAGGAGCACACATGACGACCGACAAGACGGGTGCAGAAGTCGACATCAGAGCGCAGGACCGGCGGTACACGATCGCCGTGGGCGGACGGGATGTGGGCTTCGCCGACTTCGCCGACCGCGGCGATCAGCGCGTCTTCCATCACACGGAGATCGATCCGGCGTTCGGCGGACGCGGCCTGGCCACCCTGCTGCTCGAGGATGCGCTGCAGGCGACCCGGGCCGACGGGAAGCGCATCGTGCCGGTGTGTTCCATGGTGGTCACGGTGCTCAAGAAGCATCCCGAGTACCAGGACATCACCGATCCCGTGACGGCCGAGGTCGTGGGGTGGGTCAACACGCAGCCGAACCGCTGAGCGCTAACGGCCGTCTGACTCCCAGGTGGTGGGCAGCATGGGAACAGTGGGGCCGTTGTCGAATTCATCGCCGGGCAGCGTCATCAGCCCGGCCGCCGCCACGTCAGCCTTGACCGCGGTGCCGCCGAAGCCCATCGCGCCGGCATGGCTGCTGGACGCGGTCACCGACGGCTCCTCGGCCGGCGGCGCGTCGTAGTCCAAAAACTCGTCGGCGTATTGATGCTCAGGCATCGTGGCGGTGCGCCGACGTCGGGACCGGCGTTTGTCCCGGGCCGACACCGCGGCGGCCGCTGCCGGGATCCGCTGCGCCGGTGCCTTGGCCCCGGTTCCCTCCCGAAATGTCGGCGTGAATCCTTCGCCGGGGTCGATCCCCGCGACGGCATACGGTACGGCCGAGGCAGCCGGCGCAGGCGCGGCCGAGGCGGGTGCGGCACCGGCACTCGCGGCCGTCGAAGCCGCCGGTGCGGCTGCGGGACCCGCGACCGTCGGTGCCAGCGTCGCCAGCGGCCAGCTCGACGAGTGACTCGGTGCCACGGACACCGCCACCGGTACCGCGCCTTCCGCGACCGCGACCGGCACCCGCTGCAGGTACTCATAGCCCGCCCCGATCACCACGCCCAGTGTGACCGCCAGCAGCGGATCCAGCAGCAGCTGAGGATAGGTGAGCGACGCTCCGACCCACGAGAAGGCCTGGTAGGCGACCGCGAACAGGAACGGCCCCCAGGTCACCAGGGCCTGCGCCGGGTTGGTCAGGAAGTCGTAGATCAACTGGGTCGTGTTACCGATCGGGTTCTGCAGGAAGTTGATGATGGGCTGATAGATCTGCTGTACGTACTGCAGGTACTCCTGCAGCAATTGGACGATGATGTCGATGGGGTTGAGCTGGCTCGCGGAGTCGGCGGCCGGTGCGGCAGCGGCCAGCTGACCGGGTACGGCGCCGGCCTGGGTGGTTTCGGACTTCAACACCGCCGGCGCCGCAGAAGTGGGCGGGACCGCAGCGACCGCCGCCGCGGCTGCCGCCTGGTAGCCGCTCATCACCGCGGCGGCCTGCAGCCACATGCGGACGTAGTCGGCTTCGTTCAGGGCGATCGGAATCGTGTTGATGCCGAAGAAATTCGTCGCGACCAGCACCCCGTGCACGATGTGGTTGGCGGCCAGCTCCGGCAGCGTCGGCATCAGGGCCAGCGCGGTCGAGTAGGCGGCCGCCACTGCCTCGTGCTGAGCCGCGGCGGCCTGACTTGTGGCTTGTGCCTGGGTCAGCCACCCCAAGTACGGCGCGTGCGCGGCGACATAGGCCGCGGAGCTTGGGCCCTGCCAGGAGCCCTGCGCCGCGCCCAGCACACCGAGTAACTCCGCGGCCGCGTCGGCGTACTGGGCACCCAGTGCGTGCCACGCGCTCGCGGCCGCCAACACGGCACCCGGCCCGGGGCCGCCGGACAACAGGGCCGAATGCACTTCGGGGGGTGAGGCCATCCAGATCGGGGTCGTCACGGCGCGTTCACCGCCGGTCGACCCCTCGGCATCACACCCATCGACAACTGGTCCTTTCCCGGTGTGTCGCTACTGCCGCCGCGGCAGTGCGGCAACGGGCGTCCCCGCTGAACCGGCGGAAGGGGTATCGCCAGCTTAGGTTCGCCTAACCAAACTCTAGCGGCCCGGGGGCGAGTCCAGCAACGGACCTGCCGGATGCCGCGTCATCGACCGTTGCGTTGGCGATGCTTGCATCCCGGCCAACAGCACGGGCGGCGCTTGCCTTCTTCGAGTTCCTCCTGGGTGCGGCGAATGCGGCGCTCACGGGTGGCCGCCTGCTTGGCGTCCTCGATCCAGCAGATGAACTCGTTGCGCGCCAGGGGAGTGATGTCTTTCCAGAGTTCCAAGGCTGCCGAGTTGGCGACCAGGGCACGGCGGAGGTCGGTAGGCATTTCGTGCACGACACCGCCTGGCACTTGCGGGCTGCTCACCACGCCAGGCTAACCGCGCAACTCGTCGTCGTCCTCGAACGACCGCGGTCGAGAGTCGTCTCGGTCGCCGCTGGACGGACGGCGCGGCGCCTGGTGCCCGTATACCCCTTCGGGGTAGGCGGTTTCGGCGTGCTGACTGAGGTCGATGCCGCCCTTCTCGTCGGCGGCGCTGAGCCGGAATCCCATGATCCGGTCGATGAGTTTGCCCAGCACGAAGCTCACCGCGAACGCGTACAGGGCGACCACAACCATCGCCAGAGACTGTTTGCCGAGTTGGCCGAGCCCGCCGCCGTAGAACAGGCCCTTGGGGCCGCCGGTCATCACCGCGGTGGCGAGCAGCCCGATCAGGAAGACGCCGACAACGCCGCCGACGAAGTGCACACCCACCACGTCGAGCGAGTCGTCGTAGTTGAGCTTGAACTTGACCAGGATCGCGTACGAACACACGACCCCGGCGACCAATCCGACCACCGCGGCGCCCAGGGTGTTCACCGTGCCGCACGACGGCGTGATGGCTACCAGTCCGGCGACGACGCCCGAGGCGGCACCGAAGGTGGTGGGTTTGCCATCGCGGAACTGCTCGACCGTGAGCCAGCCGAGCATCCCCAGACAGCCGGCAACCAGCGTGTTGAGGAAGATCGCGGACGCCAATCCGTTGGCGGCCATCGCCGAGCCGGCGTTGAACCCGAACCAGCCGAACCACAGCAGCCCCACTCCGAGGAGCACAAACGGCAGGTTGTGCGGACGCATGGCTTCCACCTTGAATCCGATGCGCGGGCCAAGGACCAATGCCAGCGCCAAAGCCGAAGAGCCCGAGACGATTTCGACGACAAGACCGCCCGCGTAGTCCAGGACCCCCAGCTTGGCCAGCCACCCGGTGGGCGCCCACACCCAGTGGGCGATCACCGCGTACACGGCCACCGACCACAACAGCACGAACACCATCCACGCGGCGAACTTGGCGCGGTCGGCGATGGCGCCACTGATCAGGGCGGCGGTGATGATTGCGAAGCTCAGCTGGAAGGTGGCGTACAGCAGCTCGGGGACCTGCCCGTGCAGCGTCTCCGGGCCGATGCCACTCATCCCGGCATGAGCCAGCCCGCCCAGCAAGCCGCCCGCCCCGCCGTCGGAGAAGGCCAGGCTGTAGCCCACCAGCAGCCATGCCACCGTGACCAGCGGGATGGAGATGAAGCTCATCATGATCATGTTGAGCACGCCGGTGGTGCGCATCATGCCGCCGTAGAAGATCGCCAGACCCGGCGTCATCAGCAGCACGAGCGCAGTGCTGGCGAGTAACCACGCGGTGGCCGCGGGATCGATGTTCACGCTGCGACTCCTTCGATAGTGTCGAAGAGAATGTAGGTGCGAAGCTTCGGGCAGTGCCCAGAAGGGTCGTGTTTCGCGTGCCGCCGTCATCGGCGCGCAGCCCGGCACCGCTCCCTTGAAGCCTCCTAACTTAGAAACCAGCCGCAATCGACAGTCAAGTAAAAGGACTAGTATGACTAGTCTTATTGGCCTAGTATTGCCGTTGTGAAGATCGTTACCAGCACTGAGGCCAAAACACGGCTCAACGCCCTGCTGGCTGAAATTGAGAAGACCGGTGCGTCGGTAACGATCACCAACCATGGGCGACCTGTCGCAGTGTTGTCACCTGCACAAAGCCGACCGCGCACCTTTGGGCAGCTTCCCGCTCTGGTTGTACCGGAAAATTTCGACGACCCGCTTCCCGAGTCCGAAATTGCGGGTTGGGAGCAGACGCCATGACCGCGATCCTGCTCGATACCCACGTCCTGCTGTGGCTGGTTTCCGCACCTGACCGTCTCGCGCAGTCCGTTCGTGAACACCTCGCCGACCAGACCAACGACCTGCTCGTATCTGCAGCCTCCGCCTGGGAAATCGCGATCAAGACCCGCATCGGCCGCCTTGATGGCGGCCCGCTGCTCTCCACCTGGGCCGAAACTCTCGCAAGCATGCACGCCGACGACCTGACCATCGAATCCGCCGACGGAGCAATGGCCGGCCAGATCAACTGGGACCACAAAGACCCCTTCGACCGTATGATCGTCACTCAGGCCGCCCGCCGAAACCTGACGATCGCCACGAGCGACAAGCACGTGATCGACTACGCACTCACTCCCGTAATCGACACTCGCACAGCACCATCGACGTAACGGTCGCAATGACCCGCAGCGTCACAGCGAGCTGCGGGCGGCCGCCGCTAGCCGGCCGCTAGCCGGCGATGACCTCTATCCCAGCCAAGCCCAGAACGACGCCGTCGCCAGCCTGGACGCCGTCGACGCCACCGCCAAGATCGTTGCGCGCAACGCGATCATCGAACTGATCGACCGTCAGCACGGAACCATCAACTGCCACCAGGCCGTCAGCACGGAACCATCAACTGCCACCAGGCCGTCATCGCCGATGCGCTATAAGGCGACACCCACGGAGAAATCGTTTCAGGTTAGTTGTGCAGGCGCTGCGGCAAACACGCACCTCGTTCGAGGGACGTGGTATCCGTGCGGTGTGCGAGTCGATTAGGGCGGTAGCGAAGTCGGCGTCGACGCGTAGAACCACTGCGCTGTTGCTTCCCCGACACGCTTGCATGCCGCGGCCGACAAGCGGCCGCCAGTATCTTCGGTTGGCTCCCCGCCCGCGCCCTGCGCAGTTTTCTGGGAAAGGCTGGGGCCAACCGGCCACGTCCAGCGTGGCGGGTCGCATCCCAGATCGCCTCTGCGGTGAATATATGGTTTTCTAACTAGCTAGTTTGCCTTTGCGGAACACCGCACCACGGCGACCAGATGCGGGGCGTTGACCGCGCCAGGGGGCCTGGTGGTCCTCCAACCTGTAGGACACGGCCGACCCGACCGCCCCCGATTCAGGTCCCACGGTCAACTCGACTTGGTCCTCAAACGCGCTGGGCCGAAGGTGCTTCCGATCGCAACGTGGTGCGCAGGTGAACTCAATGCTCGGCCGGACAGCAATAGAACGCGAGCCAGGATCTGCGAACCTCCTGAAGGGCCGACACGCTTCTAAGGATCAAAATTACCGCTGCGCTCGACAAGCGTCGGGAGCATCCGTGCCGTATTGATTACTCGTAATCTTGCAAACGTGGCAAAGGAACGCTGGCCGAAGTCGCGCATCATCCCGTCGATACTGATATCTGTGACCGCCGGGGGGTTTCTTGCCTGGCATCTGGTAGACCCGACTGCACGAGTCACTGGCTGGACGGTCGCGTTGCTCGTCATCTTGTTTCTGCCGTGGTTGGGCGCCGTATTCGAGAGCCTCGGGTTCGCTGGCGCGAGCGTCAAGTGGCGGCGCGAGGTAGAGGAAGAACAAGAGCGGCAGGCAGACCAGATCGAAACGATGCAATTCCTGCTCGCGAGGTTCTTGTCAGAGCCCGAACGACAGCTCTTACTACGGCTTGCAAGTGGTGACTCGGTAAAGATCGAGGATGGCATAGGCGGTTCGACTATCCAACATGTCGACAAGCTGAGGCGAATGGGCCTGATCGCAGTCAAGGCCGAACTTCTAGAATCGTTCAGACAGCTGGAAGCGAAAGGGCACACGTCGATGGACGTATCTGTCGTCAACGAGATATTTGTGCTCACTGACAGAGGCCGCCAATACCTCAGTCTCATTGCTAAATTGCCCGCCGAGAATGGGCAGATCTACCCAGATGGATCCAGATTACGAACTGGCGCGTCGACACCTCCGCTCTAAGCGCACAACGCGGCGTCAGGAAGCATGGCTAGGTCGCGGATTACCGTTGGCGGGTAAGCGTTTGGGACCTGCTCCCCCTGAGGTCCAAAGCAACGACAGACCCTTCTTTAGGACAGCACAGCACGACACGCGCGCACGGTGAACCATCAGTCGTGGCCGTCGCCGACGCCTACGCTCAAGATGCACACGTTGAGATGTTGGGGGGCACGATGGGTTCGATCCACGAGGTGATGGAGGCGTTTCGCAAGGCCCCGTCGAACTCGGAACGTGGGACGAAGTTCGAGAAGCTGATGGTCCGCTACTTCGACCTAGACCCGTTGCTGTCGCAGCAGTATGACGGGGTCTGGCGCTGGATCGACTGGCCGGGCCGGAAGGGTAAGCCCGAGACCGGGATTGATCTCGTTGCCCGAGAACGCGACAGCGGTGAGTTCACCGCGATCCAGTGCAAGTTCTACGAGCCGACGCACCAGCTCCGCAAGGAGGACATCGACTCGTTCTTCACCGCGTCGGGCAAGAACCCGTTCACGAACCGGATCATCATATCGACCACCGACCGGTGGGGCCGCAACGCCGAAGACGCCCTTGAGGATCAGACCGTTCCGGTGCAGCGGATCGGCCTAGCCGAGATCGCCGACTCACCTATCGACTGGGACATCGCGTGGGTCGACGGCGACTTGCAAATCGACGTCTCCGAAGCGACCCGTCACGAGCCGCGGCCACATCAGGCGACAGCGATCGAGAAGGTTTTCGCCGGCTTCGCCGCCGGCAACGACCGCGGCAAGCTGATCATGGCGTGCGGCACCGGCAAGACCTTCACGGCGCTCAAGATCGCCGAACGCACTGCGGCAGAGAACGGCGGCAGCGCACGGATTTTGTTCGCGGTGCCGTCGATCTCGCTGCTGAGCCAGACGCTGCGCGAGTGGACCGCCCAGTCCCAGCTGGACCTGCGGGCTTTCGCCGTCTGCTCGGACACCAAAGTGTCCCGCGCCGCGGAGGACATCAATACGTACGACGTAGCGATTCCGGTCACCACGAATGCGGCGAAGCTGGCGCACGAGATGGAGCACCGCAAACGCACCAAGGGCCTGACGGTGGTGTTCACCACCTACCAGTCGCTGCCGGTCGTCGCAGACGCTCAGAAGCTCGGCGTGGCCCCGTTCGATCTGGTGATCTGCGACGAGGCGCACCGCACCACCGGTGTGACGTTGGAGGGCACCGACGAGTCCAACTTCGTGAAGGTCCAACACTCCCGTCGAGATCGTCGACTTCATCCTCCACGCCGCTGACCACGCCTCCCGCGAGGCATTCGGCCGCGGTCTCACCGACGAGGCCGTGCATGTCCTCGACCCGTTCACCGGCACAGGCACGTTCATGACACGACTCATGCAGTCAGGCCTGGTGCGTCCAGGAGATTTGGCCCGCAAGTACGCCGGCGAACTGCACGCCAACGAGATCATGCTGCTCGCGTATTACATCGCCGCCGTCAACATCGAGACCACCTACCACGCGATCACCGCGCAGGAGTACAGCCCGTTCGAAGGGATCGTGCTCGCCGACACCTTTCAAATCACCGAGGACGGTGATTCGATGGACATGGAGATGTTCCCGCAGAACAACTCTCGGATTCTGAAGCAGCTCACCGCGCCGATCCATATCATCGTCGGGAATCCGCCGTATTCGGTAGGACAGACCTCGGCGAATGACCTCAACGCTAACCTCAAGTATCCGACGCTCGATAGGCGCATCGCGGCTACCTACGCTGAAAGGTCGACAGCTACCAGTCAGCGAACGCTATACGACTCGTACGTGCGCGCATTCAGATGGGCCACAGACCGTGTCGGCGACCATGGCGTTGTTGCTTTCGTATCGAACGGTGGATGGATCGACGGCAATACCGCAGACGGGATCCGCCTATCGTTGGCTGACGAGTACAGCCGAATCTACGTCTACAACCTGCGCGGTAACCAACGCACCGCCGGCGAGCTAGCCCGCAAGGAGGGTGGGAAGATGTTCGGATCCGGCAGCCGCAACACTGTCGCCATCCTTATCGGTGTGAAGGACGCCACCAGAACCGGGGCGTGCGAAATCTACTATCGAGACATCGGTGACTATCAAACCCGCGAGCGCAAGTTGGAGATCGTCGCAGCTGGGAGTCTCGAATCGGTTGATTGGCAACGGATAAGTCCGAACGAGCATGGTGACTGGATCAGCCAGCGCAGCGGTGCGTTCGCGTCCTGGCCAGCGATCGGTGACAAATCTGGCGGTCTGTCGGTCTTCAGAAACTATTCGCTCGGTCTCGCTACGGGACGCGACGCCTGGTGTTGCAACTTCTCCGCAGTCAAGGTCCAGGGCAACATCCGGCGCATGATCAATTTCTACAACGGGCAAGTCAATAGTTTCGAGCAGTACTGCGAGCGCAACCATCTCACCGATCGGAAGAAGGCGGTGGACTGGTTCGCCGACTCCGATCCAACGAAGATCAGCTGGAATCGCAACGCTAAACAAGACCTGGCACGCGGGAAGCGTTACCTCTTCGATTCTCAGTCGCTTGTCCTTGGCTCTTATCGGCCGTTCCAGTCCCAGTGGGTGTACTTCAACCGCCAATTAAATGCGATGCACTACCAGTTGCCGTTGATGTTTCCCACACCGCACCACGAGAACACCGGTGTCGTGCTGACTGGCCCGGCGTCGCACTTCGAGTTCACGCCGTTCATCACAGACCTATTGCCCAATCTGCACCTGCTTGATACCGGTCAATTTTTCCCCCGCTGGACATATGAGAAGGCGGCCCCCGAGGATGGCACACTCGGATTTACGACGGACACTAGCGATGTCGATGAGTTCGGGTACCGCCGCGTCGACAACATCACCGACGCCATCCTCGCCCTCTACCAGGACGCGGTCGGCGACCAAGTCGAAAAAGACGATATCTTCTTCTACGTCTACGGCCTGCTGCACGATCCTGCCTACCGGACCAAGTTCGCCGCGGACTTGAAGAAGGTGCTGCCGCGCATCCCCACCCCGGACTCCAGGGAACGGTTCGAGCAGCTCGCCGCCGCCGGCCGCGCCCTGAGTGATCTCCACGTCGGCTACGAGAGTGTGGAGCCGTATCCGGTGGATCTACAGCTCAAGCCCGGCGCGGATCCGGAGGATCGCGAGACTTGGCGAGTGACGAAGTTGAAGTGGGCGAAGAAGAGGGATCCCGAGACCGGTCGGAACGTCGACGACGTCACGAAGCTGGTCTACAACCCGAAGGTCACCATCAGCGGAATCCCCATGGCTGCAGATCGGTACATGCTTGGCTCACGGTCCGCACTCGCCTGGATCATCGACCGCTACCAGGTCAAGGTCGACAAGCCATCAGGCATCGTCAACGATCCGAACGACTGGTGCGACGAGCACCAGCACCCCCGGTACATCATCGACCTCATCGCGAAGATCACGACAGTCGCGGTCGAGACAATGAAGATCGTGGACGAGCTCTCGTAGACGAAAAGGCCTGCCACTGAAAGTTTCAAGCGCTTGGGGGCACGACCAGCCGCCATATCCCACCGCCTAACCGGTCGTTCTCGCCAGACTCGGCCGAACTCATTCGTTGGTACCCCAGTTTTCGTAACGCGGCCCTTCTGAGGCAGGCGGTGCCAGAGGTCTGCTCACGTGGACGCTGACGGGAACCGGAAAATCAACACCCATAAGAATTGCCTCACCGGGGACAAGCCCTGGCAATAGCCTCGTGGCTGAGTGATCAAGTTCAGCTGCTGCCTGCTCAACCCGCTGACGGTCGCGCCCGTCAGCGAGCCGATGCACAACGGTCATACCCACCTGACTAAGTACACCGGCAGGAAGATCTCCTGGTCGCTGAGTGGCGAGACAAACGGTGAGGCCGTACTTCCGCCCCTCCTTGGCAATCGAGTCGAAGGCGTTCAACCGTGTGTTGGCGAACTCGTCACCGACAGTTACATCGAAGAACTGATGGGCCTCGTCGATGGCCACCACGACCGGAATCGCACGAAACACGCCGCTTCTTGCCCATCCGATCAAGGCCTGGCCAAGGATATTCACCGCAATCTCGCGTAGGTGATTAGCGAACGTCAAGTTGCGCAACGAAATCCGAAGCAAGTGACCGTTCGGCGCGTCAATCCAGGTCTTGGTCTCTTCGAGGGCATCCAAGGTACCGGGTCGCGGATCGATGACCCCCATCACTTCTGGGGTTTGGATCAAGTCATTCATTCTGCTGACAAGAGTACTGACGTAACCAATTTGGGTGAAATCCATTGTCCCGAACTGGTCAGGGGCGTTCCGGTCTGTCGGCCAAACGCACTCCCACTGGATCTGCTTAGACAGGACTTTCAGGTCAAAGGGAGCGTGTGGATCTTCCATCACCTCAACGTATTTACGGCAGGCGCTCCCGAATCGGGCAATTCTCACGCCAGCCTTGCCGATCGTGCCGTCTGGGGCCACGAGACTGGCATGATCCGCCTCGGCCCCGTCGTCCTCTTGTATCGCTCTGGCGAGACGGAGGCTTCTCATCGCCTCCCGAAGTTTGGGCAGCTGCGTTCCGGTTGATGGGTTCAGAAACGCGTTACGGTCAGACTCGCGCATCATGTGATGCGGCAGCCCGACGAGTTTGGTTCCGTCCGGCTCGTTTGTGTCTGCTCCCAACGCGATATGGGTGGCTTGCATTCCTAGGGTATGGAATTCACCAGTAGCATCGATCAGGATCATCTTGCCCCGCAGGCGGCCTACACACTCAGCAAGATGGCCGAGTGTCCAACTCTTGCCCGATCCAGTGGCGCCCACAATCGCGAGGTGGCGTCCGAATAGACGCGCCAACGGCACAGCCACCTCGACGGACTCGTCAACCGAAAGCCGCCCCAAGACAAGCTTTGCTTGCGGGTCTGCCACGCTTGTGCCGAGAACGGCCATAATCGACTCTGAGCTCGCCGCATAAACAGGGTCGCTGACTTTCGGGTATTTGAGAATGCCCCGAGTAGCAGTTCCGTCAAGGCGCAGCGTCGACAGAAGCTGGATGCGCCCGTCAACTGCAAGACGTCGCTCGGTACGGGTAAGCGCCTCGAAATTATCGGTCGCCGATCCCACACGCATGAGCCGCCCGAATACCCCGGCTCCGCCGACATCAACGACGACGAATTCGCCCACCTCTCCTCGCCCGAGGTACTCGCCATAGTGGGACCGTGGCAATTTGGCGGCAGCGGAGAAGGTCACGTCTGCAAACGATCCTTCAACCTGAAAGATGGCGCCTATTTGCCGTTCGGGAGCGAACGGGTGCAGTTTCACTGCACTTCTCCAGGTCGGCGAGGCGCCATCCGCTCAGCGTGTGCGTCTCGTTCTTCCTGCGGAGGAACATCCGGGAGGTGGCGCACAAGATCGTCAAAGGTGCCGCTGAGGATGGACAGTCGCCGGTCGCCCCGAGTAATGAGGTCTTCAATCCAAGCGATCGACGGCGCGCGCCCAGAATCCCGTGCGCCAGGTGTGACAACGACGGCTCGAAGCCCGATGTTGCTCCTCACTGCAGCAGCGATCGGCGCGTTGAGGTGCTCGTCATTGAATCCGAAGCCCACCACGAGAAGACCGACATCCGGCTGACGCAATGCGATTTGGAACCGTGACATGAACTCCAAATACGGTTGCTGGTAGGACATCTGGTACTTGGCTGCGGACGGATAGATCAAAACTGGATTGTCAGGCCTCCCAACGGTCTTACTCACGGTCGATCCGTTGGCTGTCCAGTCGACAGATCCATGTAGCTTGAGTAGCTGAAATACGCTGGGCTCCAGGATCAGCTGCTCATTCGGCCGTCGCCGAACGTAATCCAGGTCGAAGGATCCGCCGTCGAACTCATGCCCTCCGTACCCGAATCCATCAATCACGTTGAACCGCGCGCGACGGGCCGCAGTCTCGAACGCTAGGTCGTAGTTCGTCGTGAAGATTTGAGAACGCTGTAACCGCGTCGAACGACGCGCGACCTTCCTGAGGAACAGCTCGTGGGCGCCGACGTCCGAGTTCTCATCAATAAAGTTGCACCGTTGCCAGACGATGTCCTCGGCTTCAGCGACAAAGGCCTCGAGATCGCTGTCAGACAGAGCGAGAGCGAGGCGCGCTTGGGCATCGGAAAGCACGTGCTCAAGATTCTTTGTTGCGAATACATCGGCACTCAGCTTGTTTTCGACATCCTTGAAGGCGGCGATGCCTGACACCGCCGCCCACAGATCTGACATTCGCGGGGGAGTATGCTCCTCGACCTCCGAGGTGATTCCCAGGGATGTTCCTGACCCTGCCAGTACAACCAACGTTTCGGCGTTGACAACCAACCCCAACTCGTCGTGAAGACTCGACTTCGCTGCAGCGCTGGCGGCCCTCGCATCGTCATCCGTACCGCTGTCTGCTTCCAGGCTCTGCCAGGAACCGTCGGTGAAACCGCTCAAGACTTCGGACGAAACCCCGGAGCTGTGTCCGTCAGACCCGTTCGTCACGACCAGTCCGCACCCTCAGAGCCACGGCGGAAGGGAACCACGTCAGCGACTCCGTGGCTTTGGAACAATCCCGTTCAAATCGGCACTGCTGCAAGAACGCCACAACCATGTGTGTCATCACTGCTCTTGTACCCCCACCCAGTGCAATTCACTCGGAGGCGCGTACGGGTGCACTGCCGACTGACTGATGTCTCATCGTTGTAGCAAATTAGCCAAATGTCTGGCGAAACAGGGCTCCCTGTACGTACCCCACCTTTGTCCGGTGGGGGTGCCCATCGCTGACAGCGTTGCTGGCATTTGGAGGACTTGCCCGACAAAGTACGCGGATCACGTCGTTCCGGTCCGAGCATCCGCCCGTCACCCCAAACCCAAAGGTCACGCCCTCTTTCGAGTTCGTGACCTAAGCGCCTGCGGCTCGTAGAACCGCTCACCGTGGGCGAAGGGGGACTTGAACCCCCACGTCCCGAAGGACACTGGCACCTGAAGCCAGCGCGTCTGCCATTCCGCCACTCGCCCGAAACAACCGGAGGACCATATCACTGTAGTGGCCGCGCGCCCCAACCGCGCGGTCGGGGGCCCAGCTCCGCGGCCCGCGCCTAGGTCTCTGAACAGTATCGATGTGATTTTGAGGACTCTCGCGGTGCCGCCGCGTCGCGCTATCCCGATACGATTGTGAGTCAACACGTCACACGGCCGAGTTCATTCGCCTTCGGCCCAAGATCTCCCGGCACAGTAGTGAGGCGAGCACACCAAAATGGGTAGCCAACGAGGGCTCGTTCAGCGCATCGAGCGCAAACTTGAATCGACGGTTGGTGATGCGTTTGCCCGTGTGTTCGGCGGATCGATCGTGCCGCAAGAGGTGGAAGCCCTGTTGCGTCGCGAGGCTGCCGATGGAGTGCGCTCGCTCCAGGGAAATCGCCTTTTGGCACCCAACGAATACATCATTACCCTCAGTGTGCACGACTTCGAGAAGTTGGGCGGCGACCCGGAGCTCACGTCGAACGCTTTTGCTCGGTACTTGGCGGACTATATCCAGGAACAGGGGTGGCAAACGTATGGTGATGTGGTCGTCCGGTTCGAGCAGGCCTCGAACCTGCATACCGGCCAGTTCCGCGCCCGCGGGACTGTCAACCCCGACGTCGAGCCCCGCCCGACGACTACCGATTCCGCCCAGCCACAATCAAATCATGCGTTTGGCGCAGAACCAGGAGTACGACCGATGACTGACAATCCAAGCTACCGCGGTCAGGGGCAGGGGCGGCCCGACGAGTACTACGACGACCGTTACCCGCGCCCGCAGGAGGGCGGGCAGCCGGGGTATCCGCCCGACGCTGGTGGTTACCCACCGCAGCAGGGCTATCCGCCGCCTCCGCAGGGCGGCTACGGCCAGGGCGGCTACCAGGATCAGGGCGGTTACGGTCAGGGTCAGGGCGGCTACGGTCAGCCTCCGGGTCAGCCTCCGGGTCAGCCTCAGGGCCAGCCGCCGGGCCAGCCCCAGGGTGGCTATGGCGACCAGCGCGGCTACGGCGACCAGGGCGGCTATGAGCAGCGTGGCTACGGCGACCGTGGCTATGGGGAGCCGGGACAGGGCGGCTACGCGCCGACCTACGAGGCGCCCCCACCCGCCGCGCCGCAGGGTCCCCCTGCCGGAGGTTACGGGAGTCAGGGCGGTTACGACCAGGGCTACCAGCAGGGTGGCTACGGCCAGCCGCAGGGCGGTCAGCCGGGCTACGGCGGCGGCTACGGCGATTATGGACGCGAGCCGGCTCGCCAGGACGAGGGGTACCCGGCGCCCAGCGCACCCCAGGCTCCGCCGGAGCCGCCACGGCCGTCCTACGAGCAGGGCGGTTATGGCCAGGACCAGGGCTACCAGCAGGGCGGCGGTGGCTACGGCCGCCAGGACTACGGCGCCGGGGATTACACCCAGTACGCCGAGGCTTCCGCGCCCGGCGGGTACGCCCCCCAAGGTGGTTACGGCGAACCGCAGGGCGGTTACGCCGAGCCGCAGGGTGGATACGGCGACTACGGGCAGCCGGCGCCGGATTACGGCCAGCAGGCCGCGCCGGATTACGGCCAGGCCGGGGGCGGTTACGGCGGCTATGGTCCGGGTGGCTACGGGTCGGCCGGGGCGCAGGTCACGCTGCAGCTCGACGACGGCAGCGGCCGGACTTACCAGCTGCGCGACGGCTCCAACATCGTCGGTCGCGGGCAGGACGCCCAGTTCCGGCTGCCCGACACCGGGGTGTCGCGGCGGCATCTGGAGATCCGCTGGGACGGTCAGGTCGCGTTGCTCTCGGATCTGAATTCCACCAACGGCACCACCGTCAACAACGCACCCGTTCAGGAGTGGCAGCTGGCTGACGGTGACGTGATCCGCCTGGGCCATTCAGAGATCATCGTCCGCATTCACTGAACCCACTGACCCGAAGCCGCCGCGCGTCTTCCCCACGCCGGCCACCGCCGAAGTATCGTGACTTTGCTGAGGTGCCCGGCATCAGGGGCGCGGGGTGGGCAGTGCCGGGACGGAAAGGACCGCCGGATGCAGGGGTTGGTACTGCAACTGACGCGTGCCGGGTTCTTGATGCTGTTGTGGCTGTTCATCTGGTCGGTGTTGCGGATCCTACGCACCGACATCTACGCGCCGACCGGCGCTGTCATGGTGCGTCGCGGCCTGACGCTGCGCGGCAACCTGCTGTCTCCCAGGCAGCGCCGCGACAAGGCGCGGTACCTGGTCGTGACCGAAGGCGCCCTGCAGGGTGCCCGGATCACGCTGAGCGGCCAGCCGGTGCTAATCGGACGTGCAGACGACTCAACCTTGGTATTGACTGACGATTACGCCTCGACGCGGCATGCCAGGCTGTCTCAGCGCGGCTCGGAATGGTATGTGGAAGATCTAGGATCGACCAACGGCACATACCTCGACAGGGCCAAGGTGACGACTGCGGTACGAGTTCCCATAGGTACGCCGGTTCGGATCGGCAAGACAGCAATAGAGTTGCGTCCGTGAACCCAGCCTACGACGACGAGGCCGGCCCGGCGGCCGGGATCGTGGGGGTACCTCCCGCTAGCGGGGGAGAGCGGCGCCCGTGACCTTAGTCCTGCGATATGCCGCCCGCAGCGATCGGGGACTGGTACGCGCCAACAACGAAGACTCGGTCTACGCCGGCGCCCGACTGTTGGCTCTGGCCGACGGCATGGGTGGCCACGCGGCGGGCGAGGTGGCCTCCCAGCTGGTGATCGCGGCGCTGGCCCACCTGGATGACGACGAGCCCGGCGGCGACCTGCTGGCCAAACTCGACTCCGCAGTGCGAGCCGGCAACGCGGCGATCGCTGCGCAGGTCGAGATGGAACCGGACCTCGAGGGCATGGGCACCACGCTGACCGCAATCCTGTTCGCCGGCAACCGGCTGGGCCTGGTCCACATCGGCGACTCGCGCGGTTACCTCTTCCGCGACGGTGAGCTCACCCAGATCACCAAGGACGACACCTTTGTCCAAACCCTCGTCGACGAGGGCCGCATCACCGCGGAGGAGGCCCACAGCCACCCGCAGCGCTCGTTGATCATGCGTGCGCTGACCGGACATGAAGTCGAACCGACCCTGACCATGCGGGAAGCCCGCGCCGGCGATCGCTACCTGTTGTGCTCGGACGGCCTTTCCGACCCGGTCAGCAACGAGACCATCGCCGAAGCTCTGCAGATCCCCGATGTAGCCGAAAGCGCGTACCGCCTGATCGAGCTAGCGCTGCGCGGAGGCGGCCCCGACAACGTCACCGTCGTCGTCGCCGATGTCGTTGACGACGAATTCGGCCAGACTCAGCCCATCCTGGCCGGGGCGGTGTCCGGCGACGGCGACGACGACCAGCTGACGCTGCCCAACACCGCCGCCGGCCGTGCCTCGGCGATCGGCCCGCGTAGGGGCGAAGCCACCAAACGCGTTGCGCCGCAGATCGAACCGCCGCCGAAGCGGCGCTGGTCGCGACGGCGGATCGCGCTGGTGGTCGGGTTGCTGACGCTGGTGCTGGTCGCCGGACTGCTGATCAGCCGGGCGGTGATCCGAAACAACTACTACGTCGCCGACTACAACGGAACCGTCGCCATCATGCGCGGCGTTCAGGGGTCGTTACTGGGGCTGTCCCTGCACGACGTCTACTCGCTGGGCTGCCTCAGCCCCAACGACGAGATCTCCGACATCAGCCCCAGCCAACCCCCTGACCGCAGCAACTGCCGGCTGCTGAAGGTCGGGCTGTTGAACGGTGCCGCCAGGGCCTCGGTGCAGGCCGGTCAGTTGCCCTCCGACACCCTCGAGGGCGCCCGCAAACAGCTCCACGAGTTGGCCAAGGGGCTGCTGCCGAAGTGCCATCAGGGTGTCTCCTCCGCACCCGAACCGTCGGCACCCTCGACCAATAGCAGCGGAACACCCGAGTCGAGTTATGTGCCGTCCTCTGCGGCCTCGGCCACGCAGTCGGCGACTCCGTCCTCGAGTGCACCCTCCGCATCGAGCCCGGCCCCCAGCACCACGCCTGCCACCCGCCCCAGCACCACCCCGGCAACGCCTGCTACGCCGTCATCGATCACGCCCGCCACCACCGCGCCGACAGCGAGCGAGACACCGCAACAGCAGGCCGAGTGCCGACCCGCGGCATGACCACAACGGAACTGCCGGCACCGGTAGCGGTGACACCCCCGCTGCCCACTCGGCGCAATGCCGAGTTGCTGCTGCTGTGTTTCGCCGCCGTCATCACCATTGCAGCGCTGTTCATCGTGGAAGCCAACCAAGAGCGCGGGCTGCACTGGGATCTGACCACCTACGGACTGGGTTTTTTGACCCTGTTCGGCATCGCGCACCTGGCCATCCGGCGCTTCGCGCCCTACACCGATCCGCTGCTGCTTCCGGTGGTGGCCCTGCTCAACGGGCTGGGGCTGGTGATGATCCACCGCCTCGACCTGGTGGACAAGCAGGTCGGCCGGCACGGACACCCCAGCGCCTACCAACAGATGCTGTGGACGCTGGTCGGCGTCACCGCGTTCGCGTTGGTGGTGACGTTTCTCAAGGATCATCGCCAGCTCGCGCGCTACGGCTACATCTGCGGTCTGGCGGGACTGGTCTTCTTGGTGATTCCGGCCCTGCTGCCATCGTCGTTGTCCGAGCAGAACGGCGCCAAGATCTGGATTCGGTTGCCGGGGTTCTCAATTCAGCCCGCCGAATTCTCCAAGATCCTGCTGCTCATCTTCTTCTCGGCGGTGCTGGTGGCCAAGCGCAACCTGTTCATCAGTGCGGGCAAGCATTTGATGGGCCTGACGTTGCCGCGTCCGCGCGACCTCGCCCCACTGCTGGCCGCCTGGGTGATCTCGGTGGGCGTGATGGTGTTCGAGAAAGATCTTGGCACTTCGCTGTTGCTGTACGCGTCGTTTCTGGTGGTGGTGTACCTGGCCACGCAGCGGTTCAGCTGGGTGATGCTGGGCCTGGTGCTGTTCGCCGCGGGAAGCCTGGTGGCATACCACCTCTTCGCGCACGTCCGGGTGCGCGTGCAGACCTGGCTGGACCCGTTCGCCGACCCTGACGGCACCGGCTATCAGATGGTGCAAGCGTTGTTCAGCTTCGCCACCGGCGGCATTTTCGGCACCGGGCTGGGCAACGGCCAGCCCGACACCGTTCCGGCGGCCTCCACCGATTTCATCATCGCCGCTTTCGGTGAGGAGCTCGGTCTGGTCGGCCTGGCCAGCATTTTGATGATGTACACGATCATCATCATCCGCGGCATGCGCACCGCGATCGCGACCCGCGACAGCTTCGGCAAGCTGCTGGCCGCCGGGTTGGCCTCGACGCTGGCGATCCAGCTCTTCATCGTCGTGGGCGGCGTCACCAAACTCATTCCGCTGACCGGGCTGACCACCCCGTGGATGTCCTACGGCGGTTCATCGCTGCTGGCCAACTACGTGCTGCTGGGCATCCTGGCCCGCATCTCCGACGGCGCCCGCCGTCCGCTTCGCACCCGCCCGAAGAAGAAGGCGCCGATCGCAGCTGCCAGCACCGAGGTGATCGAGCGCACATGAATACCTCGCTGCGCCGAATCTCCATGACCGTGATGGCGTTGATCGTGCTGCTGCTGCTGAATGCCACGCTGACCCAGGTCTTCACCGCCGACGGGTTACGCGCCGACCCCCGCAACCAGCGGGTGCTGCTCGATGAGTACTCGCGCCAGCGCGGCCAAATCATCGCCGGGGGCCAACTGCTCGCCTACTCCGTGGCGACCGACAGCCGCTACCGTTTCCTTCGGGTCTATCCCAACCCAATGGCGTACGCGCCGGTCACCGGCTTCTACTCACTGCGCTATTCGAGCGCCGGACTGGAGCGCGCCGAGGATTCGTTGCTGAACGGGTCTGACGAGCGGCTATTCGGCCGGCGCCTGGCCGACTTTTTCACCGGACGCGATCCCCGCGGGGGCAACGTCGGCACGACGATCAGCCCGCGCGTCCAGCAGGCCGGCTGGGACGCGATGCAGACGGGCTGCGCAGGTTCACCCTGCCGGGGCGCCGTCGTCGCCCTCGAACCGTCCACCGGCAAGATCCTGGCGCTGGTGTCGTCGCCGTCCTATGACCCCAACCTGTTGGCGTCGCACAACTCGGACGTGCAGGCTCAGGCCTGGCAGAGCCTGCGGGACAATCCGGACAACCCCCTGATCAACCGGGCGATCTCCGAGACGTATCCGCCCGGATCGACGTTCAAGGTGATCACCACCGCCGCGGCCCTACAGGCGGGGAGCACCGAGACCCAGCAGCTGACCGCGGCAGCCAGAATCCCGCTGCCCAACAGCACGGCGACACTGGAAAACTACGGCGGCACCGCCTGTGGTCCCGGCGACACGGTGTCGCTGAGTGAGGCGTTCGCCAAATCGTGCAACACCGCGTTCGTCCAGCTGGGCCTACTCACCGGGACCGATGCGCTGCGCAGCATGGCGCACGCCTTCGGGCTGGACACACCGCCGGAACCGATTCCGCTGCAGGTCGCCGAATCGACTGTCGGGGCCATCCCGGACGGCGCCGCGCTGGGTATGACCGCCATCGGCCAGAAGGACGTGGCGCTGACGCCGCTTCAGAACGCGGAGGTAGCCGCGACTATCGCCAATGGGGGCGTCATGATGCAGCCGTACCTGGTAGAAAGCCTCAAGGGGCCGGATCTGGCCAATATCAGCACCACTGCCCCGTACCAGCAGCGCCGCGCGGTGTCGCCGCAGGTCGCCGCTAAGCTAACAGAGCTGATGGTCGGCGCCGAGAAAGTCGCACAGCAGAAAGGGGCCATCCCCGGCGTGCAGATCGCATCCAAGACGGGTACCGCCGAGCATGGCACCGACCCGCGGCACACTCCACCGCACGCGTGGTACATCGCCTTTGCTCCCGCGCAGGCTCCGAAGATTGCCGTGGCGGTGCTGGTGGAGAACGGTGGCGATCGCCTGTCCGCGACCGGGGGCGCGCTCGCCGCGCCGATCGGGCGGGCAGTGATCGAGGCTGCTTTGCAAGGGGGACCATGAGTCGCCACCGACGAGTGACCGTGGCGATGGCAAGCGCGGCGCAGCCGGGCGCTGGGGGTACCTCCCGCGCGCGGGGGACCGGTCGCCACCAGATAGGCACAGCGATATCAGCGCGGAACGCGCGAAGACCGGAGCGAGCGGGAGGCACAGTATGAGTCCCCGCGTTGGGGTCACGCTGTCAGGCCGGTATCGCCTGCAGCGGCTCATCGCCACCGGTGGCATGGGCCAGGTGTGGGAGGCGGTGGACAGCCGCCTGGGCCGGCGCGTCGCAGTCAAGGTGCTCAAGCAGGAGTTCTCCCAGGACCCGGAGTTCATCGAGCGGTTCCGGGCCGAGGCACGCACCACCGCGATGCTCAACCATCCCGGCATCGCCCAGGTGCACGACTACGGCGAGAGCGCGATGGACGGCGAGGGCCGCACCGCTTACCTGGTGATGGAGCTGGTCAACGGCGAGCCGCTGAACTCGGTGCTCAAGCGCACCGGACGCCTGTCGCTGCGCCATGCACTGGACATGCTCGAACAGACCGGCCGTGCGCTGCAGGTCGCGCACGCGGCCGGCCTGGTACACCGCGACGTCAAACCGGGCAATATCCTGATCACTCCCACCGGACAGGTGAAGATCACCGACTTCGGCATCGCCAAGGCGGTCGACGCCGCCCCGGTGACCCAGACCGGCATGGTGATGGGCACCGCTCAGTACATCGCACCCGAGCAGGCACTCGGCCATGACGCCACCCCCGCCAGTGACGTCTACGCACTGGGAGTTGTTGGCTACGAAGTGGTTTCGGGCAAGCGGCCGTTCACCGGTGACGGTGCTCTGACGGTGGCGATGAAACACATCAAGGAGCCGCCGCCGCCGCTGCCCGCCGACCTGCCGCCCAACGTCCGGGAACTCATCGAGATCACCCTGGTGAAGAATCCCAGTCAGCGCTACCGCAGCGGCGGGCCGTTCGCCGACGCCGTGGCCGCGGTGCGCGCAGGGCGGCGTCCACCGCGACCGAGCCAGTCACCGCCGCCGGGGCGGGCGGCGCCGGCGGCTATCCCGTCGGCCACCCCGGCGCGGATCGCGTCCGCTCCCGCGACCCGGACGACCGCGCCGCGCCGTGCCAGCGGACATCGGCCACCGCCGGCACGGCGTACCTTCTCCTCCGGACAGCGGGCGCTGCTGTGGGCCGCCGGCGTGCTTGGAGCGCTGGCGATCATCATCGCGGTGCTCATCGTGATCAATTCCAAGGCGGATACCACTCCGTCCCCGCCGCCCACTGTCACCAACACCGGCAGCGCACAGATCGACCGGATCGGCTCCGCACCCAGCCCCGACCTCGACTCGGCCGGCGGACCCCAGAGGGGTGGTCCGGTTCTGCACGCCTCGCCGGCCCGATTCGAGACACCGCGATGACCACCCCACGGCACCTGTCCGACCGTTACGAACTCGGCGACATCCTCGGGTTCGGCGGTATGTCCGAGGTTCACCTGGCCCGCGACCTCCGGTTACACCGCGACGTCGCGGTCAAGGTGCTACGCGCCGATTTGGCCCGGGATCCCAGCTTCTATCTGCGTTTCCGGCGTGAGGCGCAGAACGCCGCCGCGTTGAACCACCCCGCGATCGTCGCGGTCTACGACACCGGCGAAGCCGAGACACCCGCCGGACCGCTGCCCTACATCGTCATGGAGTACGTCGACGGCGTCACGTTGCGCGACATCGTGCACACCGAAGGACCGATGACGCCCAAACGCGCCATCGAGGTCATCGCCGACGCGTGCCAGGCGCTGAACTTCAGCCACCAGAACGGCATCGTCCACCGCGATGTGAAGCCAGCCAACATCATGATCAGCTCCACCAACGCGGTGAAGGTGATGGACTTCGGCATCGCGCGCGCGATCGCCGACGGCGGCAACAGCGTCACCCAGACCGCGGCGGTGATCGGCACTGCGCAGTACCTGTCACCCGAGCAGGCGCGTGGCGACTCCGTCGACGCCCGCTCCGACGTCTACTCGCTGGGCTGCGTCCTTTACGAAATGCTCACCGGAGAGCCACCTTTCACCGGCGACTCGCCGGTCTCGGTGGCATACCAACACGTGCGGGAGGATCCGATTCCCCCGTCGGAGCGCCACGAGGGCATCTCGGCCGACCTCGATGCCGTCGTGCTCAAAGCGCTGGCCAAGAACCCGGAGAACCGGTACCAGACCGCGGCCGAGATGCGCGCCGACCTGGTCCGCGTGCACAACGGTGAGCCGCCCGAAGCGCCCAAGGTGCTGACCGGTGCCGAACGTAAAGCGTTCATGTCGTCCTCGGGCGCGGGGCACGGCGGTCCCCGCACCGATCCGCTGCCCCGGCAGAACTTCGACGATTCCGACCGTGACCGCAGTGCCGCTTCGGTGGGTCGTTGGGTGGCCGTGGTCGCGGTGCTGGCGGTGTTAACCATCGTCGTGACCATCGCGATCAACACGTTCGGCGGTAGTACTCGCAGCGTTCAAGTTCCCGACGTTCGGGGACAGACGTCCGCCGACGCGATCGTCGCCCTGCAGAACAAAGGCTTCAAGACCCGGACCCAGCAGCGGCCCGATTCGCAGATCCTGCCGGATCACGTCATCGGTACCGACCCGGCCGCCAACGCCTCCGTCGGCGCCGGTGACGAGATCACGATCAACGTCTCCACCGGTCCCGAGCAGCGGGAAGTACCCGACGTGTCGTCGCTGACCTACTCCGAAGCCGTCAAGAAGCTCACCGCAGCCGGTTTCGCTAAATTCAAGCAGTCCAATTCACCGTCGACCCCGGAATTGCAGGGCAAGGTGATCGGGACCAATCCGCCGGCCAATCAGACTTCGGCGATCACCAACGTGATCACGATCATCGTGGGCTCCGGTCCCGAGACCAAGCAGGTTCCTGACGTCGCGGGACAAACGGTGGACGTCGCGCAGACCAACCTGACCGTGTACGGCTTCACCAAGTTCAGTCAGTCACAGGTGGACAGCACCCGCCCTGCCGGCGAGGTGATCGGAACAAATCCGCCCAAGGGCCAGACTGTTCCGGTCGACTCGGTCATCGAATTGCAGGTGTCCAAGGGCAATCAGTTCGTCATGCCGGATCTGACCGGCATGTTCTGGACCGATGCCGAACCGCGGTTGCGGGCGCTGGGTTGGACCGGGGTGCTGGACAAGGGCGCCGACGTCGATGCCGGCGGGTCCCAGCACAACAAGGTGGTCTATCAGAGTCCGTCCGCCGGCAGCGGTGTGAACCGGGACGGTGTGATCACGCTGAAGTTCGGTCAGTAGCGCCCGAGTCGGTCGGGAAATGCGGCCGGATCGCAGCGAGGACCTCGTTCTCCAGGCGGCGCACCAAGGTGTCGTCGCGCGCCCATCCGCAGTAACTGAGCCAGTTGGCCAGCATCCGGTGTCCGCCTTCGGTCAAGATCGACTCGGGGTGGAATTGGACGCCGTGGATCGGTAGCTCGGTATGCCGGACGGCCATGATCACCCCGCTCTGGGTGTGGGCGATGGCCTCCAGCTCGGCCGGCAGCGACTCGGGCAGAATGGTCAGCGAGTGGTACCGGGTGGCCGTGAATGGATCCGGAAGTCCTTGCAAAACACCGACGTTCGAGTGGAATACGCTGCTGGTCTTGCCGTGCAGCAACTCGGGTGCGCGGTCGACGGTGGCGCCGAACGCCACGCCGATGGCCTGGTGTCCCAGGCACACGCCGAGCAACGGTGTGCGCGCGGCGGCGCAGGCACGCACCAGACTGATCGAGGCGCCCGCACGTTCCGGGGTCCCCGGTCCGGGGCTCAGCAGTACGCCGTCGAAAGCGCGGGCCACAGCGGCGGCGTCGGCGAGTCTCTCGTCGTCGTTGCGCCACACCTCAGCCTCCACGCCCAGCTGGCCCAGGTATTGCACCAGGTTGAACACGAAGCTGTCGTAGTTGTCGACGACCAGGATCCGCATCGTGACAGGGTACCGTTCGCCCGCGGTGATCGCGGTCAGTAGCCGATCGGACCGATGGGCTGGGCGTAGTGCAGGCGCACCGGTTCGGCGTGCCCGACCACGGTGATCTCGGGCTTGACGTCCTCGCGGTAGCCGAGGCCGAAGCGGACCACATACTGCTTGTAGAGCGTCACCAGGGGAGCCGCGGCCAGGGCCGCCTGCATCGCATCGGCGTTGCCGATCGCGGTGATGGAATACGGCGGACTGTATGTGCGGCCGTTGAGCAGCAGCGTGTTGCCGACACATCGGACCACCGAGGAGGCAATGATCCGCTGGTCCTGCATCTGGATCGCCTCGGCGCCGGCGCTCCACAGCGCGTTGAGGACCCCGTCGATGTCCTGCTGATGCACGACCAGATCGTCGGGAGTCGCGTCGCGGGGGAACCGCCCGTTGGCGTCGCGCTGCGCGTCGTTGAGGACGACCACCAGACCCGGTCCGTGCACCGGGTTCATATCCGCCTCGCCGGCGAGTTCGGCGGCCCGTTTCAGCATCGCCTTGAGGGCCACGTCAGAAGACCGGCCGTGCGCGGCGTCGATCTTCCTGGTCAACGTCTCCCGTTCGGCATCCAGGCGGCTGACCGACGAGCGGGTTTCCCGCACCAGATCGACCAGGCGGGGCGCGTCGCTGCGTCGGATCTCCGCCCCGCCGGAGACCCCGTGGGTGGCAGCCAGCAACAGCCCGGCCAGCAGACACACCAGGGGGACACCGAAGCGCCACGGCGAACGGCGCCGATCGATCATCGTGTCTCCTGTGAGCTAGTCTCGAAGCCGAGCTCTACCTGCATGCAACCGTAATCGTTGCACCCGTCCAGATCTTTGTTGAGGTATCAGAGGTACACATGCCCAAGTCCAAGGTCCGCAAGAAGAATGACTTCACGGTCGGCGCGGTAAGCCGCACACCGGTGAAGGTTAAGGTCGGGCCGTCGAGCGTGTGGTTCGTCGCACTGTTCATCGGGCTGATGCTGATCGGCCTGGTCTGGCTCATGGTCTTTCAGCTGGCCGCCTACGGTCCGAACGCTCCCGCGGCGCTGCACTGGATGACCGAGCTGGGTCCGTGGAACTACGCGATCGCGTTCGCTTTCATGATCAGCGGGTTGTTGCTCACGATGCGCTGGCACTGAGCGTGCGGAATCGTCTTAGACCAGGATTGACGCGAGCGTAATGCATTCAAATCGGGGTGGTTCCCGCGGTGCGCCAGCAACCTTCCGGTCACCCAATCACACGCGTGTGATTCATCCCCACTGTTGATAGCGTCTGTGGATAACCGCATCTGCAATGGTGAGGGGGACCCGGTAGCTCATGCAGCAAACTGAGTGGTCGCCCCCGACGGCCGGAATCGCTGGTTGCGGGATCGGCGGTATCGCGCTGGCTATCGCCGCTGTGACGCTGGTCACAGACCCGCCGGGACGTGTTATCGCGGCGATTGCCGCGGGCGGTTTGCTCCTGTTTGCCGGCGGTTCCTGGCGCGCCCGACCCAAACTGGCAATCACACCCGACGGCCTGGCTGTGCGCGGCTGGTTCCGGACGCAGGTATTTCGGCGGGATGTCATCAAGATCATCCGCATCTCGGAGTTCCGCCGCCACGGCCGCCGGGTGCGCCTGCTGGAGCTCGAAACCGTCGACGGGGGACTGCTCGTGTTGTCCCGCTGGGACCTGGGCACCGACCCGCTGGACGTGCTCGATGCGTTGACCGACGCCGGTTACGCGGGCTAGCTCCGCCCGGGTTGGCCTCACCGGCCGCGAGTGCCCGCGTTTGTCCAGCGACACGCCGGTGCGGGTGGCAATTCGCGGACCCTCGCGGCAGGGCCCGCGTCAGGAAATGGTGATGGACTCGATGGCGACCGGTTCGGTCGGACGGTCGTTGCCGTCGGTGGCGGTGTTGGAGATCGCGTCGACGACACCTCGCGAGTCGGGGTCGATGACTTCACCGAAGATGGTGTGACGCCGATTCAGGTGCGGAGTCGGGCCGACGGTGATGAAGAACTGGGAGCCGTTGGTGCCCGGGCCGGCGTTGGCCATCGCGAGCAGGTACGGCCGGTCGAACTGCAACTCGGGGTGGAACTCGTCGGCGAACTTGTAGCCCGGGCCGCCGCGACCGGTTCCGGTGGGGTCGCCACCCTGGATCATGAAGCCCCGGATCACCCGGTGGAAGACCGCGCCGTCGTAGAACGGGCCCGACGGACCACCCGATGCATTCTGGGTGGAGTACTCCTTGGTGCCCTGTGCCAGGCCGACGAAGTTCGCGACGGTCTTGGGCGCGTGGTTCCCGAACAGGGCGACCTTGATGTCTCCGCGGTTGGTGTGCAGTGTGGCGGTAGCGGTCTGAATGGGGCTGTTAGTCACGGGATCACAGTCTGCCACTAGGCGCCGCCCGGCCCGCAGCCGGTACACGGTCGGCGGCGCGCCAGGGGCGGCCCTCTAGCTCTA
Organism: Mycobacterium sp. ML4; assembly: GCF_054515735.1. Taxonomy (NCBI): domain Bacteria; kingdom Bacillati; phylum Actinomycetota; class Actinomycetes; order Mycobacteriales; family Mycobacteriaceae; genus Mycobacterium; species Mycobacterium sp. ML4. Next base: position 145,713 of record NZ_JBTNSY010000001.1, on the reverse strand, counting down.
GGGCCTCGTTACCTGATAGGACTGCTAAGACTCGAGCAGTACAGCGAAAGGCCGCAGATGAGCGAGAAGGCGCAAGCCTCGTTGACCCCACGCGAGCGACTGACCCGCGGCCTGACCTATTCGGCGGTGGGACCGGTGGATGTCACTCGCGGCGTCGTCGGCCTCGGGGTTCAGTCAGCCCACTCCACCGCGACGGACCTTCGCCGCCGCTACCGGGAGGGCCGGCTGGCGCGCGAACTGGCCACCGCGCAGGAAACGATCGGGCAGGAACTGGCCGCGGCCCAGGAAGTGGTCGCCAACCTGCCGCAGCTGTTGCAGGAAGCCCGGCGCAAACAGCGCCGCAGCAAGAAGCCGTGGCTGATCGCCGGTGGGGTTGTCGTGGTACTGGCCGGCGGCGCAATCGCGTTCAGCATCGTGCGGCGCTCGTCGCAGCCGGAGCCCTCGCCGCTGCCGCCGAGCGTGGACGTGCAGCCGCGCCCCTGACTTCAGCCTGGCATTGAGGTCCATGACGGCGCCGGATCGTCAGTCGGCCTGGCGCTGATTCAGTCGCTAAGTTGGGGTGTCGTGGAGCACCGCTGGATCGAGCGGCCGGACTGTACCGTGCACTACTGGGTGCGGCCGGGCGCCGGGAAGCTAACCGTGTTTTTGCTTCACGGCGCCGGGGTTGATCACGAAATGTTCAATTCGAACCTGGGCGCGGTCCCCGCGGAGGTCGGCATGATCGCCTGGGACGCCCGCGGGCATGGCCGCTCGGTGCTGCCCCCACGTGTGCGATTTCGGTATTCAGCGATGGTGGCGGACTTCTGGGCTGTGTGCGCGGCGGAGGGCGTTGAGCAGCTGATCCCGGTGGGGCAATCCCTGGGTGGGAATCTGGCGCAGACGGTAACCCGGCAACGGCCACGCGCGGTGAGGCGACTGGTCCTGATTGACTGCACCGACAACGCGCAGCAGCTCAGCAGGTTGGAGCGAATCGAGCTCGCGGTGGCCGGGCCGATCCTGGCTGCGTACCCGACACGGATGCTGCTGCGGCAGTCTGCTGCCACCGCCGCGGTCACTCCGGCCGCCCGGTCCTACCTGCGCGAGGCGCTGACACGCACCGGCAAGCGCAGGTTCGTCGACATCATGCGGTTTGCTCCGGACGCGTTGATCGCCGAGCCTGGGCACCGGTTCGGGTGTCCGACCCTGTTGGTTCTCGGCGCCAAGGACCGAACCGGCAACATCGCGAAGGCAATGCGCCGGCGCGCGGCAGCTGACCCGTTGTGCCGGCTTGAGGTCATCCCGGGTGCTGGGCACTTGGCCAACCTGGACCGCCCCGATCTGGTCAACCCACTGCTGACGCGCTTCCTACAGTCGGACTAAACGACGGCCCCCTGTACGGGTCGGATGTCGAGGCCGTCGGGGTGGCCATCAATGCCCTATCAACTCGCGATTGTGCTCAGCGCGACCGATTCGGTAACGTCGTCACAAGCGCTTGAGCTGCACTTTTGCTTTGTGGAGCCTAGGGGAATCGAACCCCTGACACCCGCCTTGCAAAGGCGGTGCTCTACCAACTGAGCTAAGGCCCCTCCGGTTTGTCGGGCACGTCGCCAGGGGCGACATCCGGCGCCACATGCCAGACCTCGACGTCGCGTCGCGAGCGCACCACCGCCGCAGTGGCCGCGCCCAGGGCAGCGGCCGCTGCGAGTGGCAACGTGAACTTGACACGACGTTTTGACGGGCACATGGTCGTGGGCCTAGGAGGACTCGAACCTCCGACCTCTTCGTTATCAGCGAAGCGCTCTAACCGCCTGAGCTATAGGCCCGTACTGCGGGTACGGCCGAGCGACGAGATTACCGCACCGGCCGCCGGACTCCCAAAACGTCTCCCGCCTTAGTCCCGGTCCGCCAACGTCACTTCGATCCCACCGATCAGATCGGTGGTCAGGTTGTAGACGAACGCGGCGATGGTGGCCATCGCCGTCATCAACACGATGTTCACCAGACCGATCAGAACGGCGCCGCCGAAGATGGTTCCGCTCGAGACGAGCTCGCCGCTGCTGCCGCTGGTGTTGTTCAGCAGATCCCCGACATTGCTGTTCAGCTTGGCCCACACGCCCATGCCGCCCAGCACCAGGTAGAGGAACGCTACCGCGATCATCCACACGAAGAACAGCGCCACCGACAGCAACAGTGACACCTTCAGGGTGCTCCACGGGTCGATGCGGCGGATCTGCATGCTGGCCCGGACCGGCCCGCGGGTGCGCCGGGAGCTGACCTGCACGCCGCGAGACTCCCGGGCCTCGCCGCCCGCTGACCGTCCCGTCGTCGCCGGCGTTTCGGCGGTGCGCTCGGGAGCGGACTTGCGTTGCGTCGCTCGCGGGATCGGGCCGGAGAGGTCCGGCAGTTCGCTGGCGTACGCCTCGGCCGGTGGGCTTTCGTTACGCACGGCAGGTACCTCCACCTGTGGGCCGGGCGTCGGTGCCGACGTACCGGAGATGAAACGGTTCAGCCGGGCTTCGGAGCTGGTCGGAGTCCGGACATCGGTGGGCGGGTCGGCCGCCGGACGAGGCCCGGTCTGGGACCCGGCACGGGCCGCCCCCCGCTGCCAGGGCGGCGAGTCCGCGCCCTCGGGTAAGCGACCGGGACCGATCGCCGCATGACGCGCAGCGGCCCGTTCGGCCGCCCCGTCCCCGTTCGGGTTATCACCCTGACTGGGGACGCCCGGCTCGTTCGGTGAACTCACCCCGACTCCTTACATGTCTGCTCAGGTAGCTGAGTCTATGCCGGGTTCGCGGCGTGGCGACCCCCGCCCGGTCAGCTACCCGGCTCCTCGCCGTCGACGTCCGCGTCGGCGCTTTCCTCGGCGTTGCGCGCGATGGCAAGCAGCGTGTCACCGTCGCCCAGGTTCATCAACCGGACGCCCTTGGTCTGCCGCCCGGCCTTGCGGACCTGCTTGGCGGTGGTACGGATGACTCCGCCGACGGAGGTGATCGCGTAAAGCTCGCTCTCGTCGTCGACGATCAATGCTCCGACCAGCCGGCCACGCCGACGGTCGTACATGATCGTCAACACCCCCTTGCCGCCGCGGCCCTGCACCGGATATTCCTCGATGCCGGTGCGCTTTGCGTAGCCCCCGGCGGTGGCGACCAGTAGGTAGGTGCCCTCCCGTACGACGTTGAGCGACAGCAAGCGATCGTCGGTGTTGAACCGCATGCCCTGGACGCCCGACGTGGCTCGGCCCATCGGCCGCAGTGCCTCGTCGGTCGCCGAGAACCGGATGGATTGCCCGTTGGCCGACACCAGCAACAGGTCCTCTTCGGCAGAACACAACACCGCGCCGACCAGTTCGTCGCCGTCGCGCAGGTTGACAGCCACGATCCCGCCGGAACGGTTGGAGTCGAAGTCGGTGAGTTTCGACTTCTTCACCAATCCGTTCCTGGTGGCCAGCACGAGGTAGGGCGCATCCTCGTAACTCTTGATCTGGATGACCTGCGCGATGCGCTCCTCGGGCTGGAAGGCCAGCAGGTTGGCAACGTGCTGACCGCGCGCGGTGCGGGAGGCCTCCGGCAGCTCATAGGCCTTGGCCCGGTAGACCCGGCCCTGCGTGGTGAAGAACAGGATCCAGTCGTGGGTGGAGCACACGAAGAAGTGCCGCACGATGTCGTCCTGTTTGAGCCCGGCACCCTGCACGCCCTTGCCGCCGCGCTTCTGGCTGCGGTACAGGTCGGTCTTGGTGCGCTTGGCGTAGCCGGTTTCGGTGATGGTGACGACGACGTCCTCGCGGGCGATCAGATCTTCGTCGCTGACGTCGCCGTCGGCGGCGATGATCCGGGTGCGACGGTCGTCGCCGTGCTTTTCGACGATCTCACCGAGTTCGTCGCGCACGATGCCGCGCTGACGTTCCGGTTTGGCCAGAATGTCTTCCAGATCGGCGATTTCGGCTTCGATCTTGGCCAGATCGTCGACAATGCGCTGGCGTTCCAGGGCCGCCAGGCGCCGCAGCTGCATGTCCAGGATGGCCTGGGCCTGGATCTCGTCGATGTCGAGCAACTCGATCAGGCCTTGGCGGGCGATGTCGACGGTCTGCGAGGCCCGGATCAACGCGATCACTTCGTCGAGTGCGTCGAGCGCCTTGACCAGACCGCGCAGAATGTGTGCCCGCTCGTTGGCTTTTCGCAACCGGTAGGTGGTGCGCCGGACGATGACGTCGAGTTGGTGTTCGACGTAGTAGCGGATCATCTGGTCCAGGCGCAGGGTGCGCGGCACCCCGTCGACGATGGACAGCATGTTGGCCCCGAAGCTGGTCTGCAGCTGGGTGTGCTTGTAGAGGTTGTTCAGCACCACCTTGGCTACGGCGTCGCGCTTGATCTCCACCACGATGCGCAGCCCGACGCGGTCACTGGATTGGTCCTCGATGTTGGAGATACCGGCCAGCCGGCCGTCGCGGACCTGTTCGGCGATCGAGGTGATGAAGTTGTCGTGGTTGACCTGGTACGGCAATTCGGTGATCACCAGCGACGTGCGGCCGCGCGAATCTTCTTCTACCTCAACGACTCCGCGCATCCGGATGGAACCGCGGCCGGTCGTGTAAGCATCGGAGATGCCCTGGTTTCCGACGATCAGGCCGGAGGTGGGGAAGTCGGGCCCTTTGACCCGTTCCATGCACGCGGCGAGCGTCGCCTCTTCGTCGGCCTCGTAGTTCTCCAGGCACCAGAACACCGCCTCGGCGAGCTCGCGCAGGTTGTGCGGCGGGATGTTGGTGGCCATGCCGACGGCGATGCCGCCGGACCCGTTGGCCAGCAGGTTGGGGAACCGGCTGGGCAGGACGGTGGGCTCCTGCACCCGCCCGTCGTAGTTGGGGATGAAATCGACTGTCTCCTCGTCGATTTCGCGCAGCATCTCCATGGCCAGCGGGGTCAGCCGGGCCTCGGTGTACCTCATCGCGGCCGGCGGGTCGTTGCCCGGCGAGCCGAAGTTGCCCTGCCCGTCGACCAGCGGATAACGCAGCGACCACGGCTGCGCCATCCGCACGAGAGTGTCGTAGATCGAGGCGTCACCGTGCGGGTGGTAGTTACCCATCGTTTCGGCGACCGAGCGTGCCGACTTGGCGTGGCTGCGGTCTGGCCGAAAACCGGAGTCGTACATGGCATACAGCACCCGACGGTGCACCGGCTTGAGGCCGTCGCGAACCTCCGGCAGGGCGCGCCCGACGATCACGCTCATCGCGTAATCGATGTAGCTGCGCTGCATCTCCTGCTGAATATCGACCGGTTCGATCCGGTCGACCGGCCCGTCACCGGGAGGCAGCGTTGTGTCAGTCATAGATTCCTCGTCTACCGGTCGAAACGCGGATAAGGGTCAGACGTCGCTAGACATCAAGGAAGCGAACGTCCTTGGCATTACGGGTGATAAAGCTCCGGCGGGCCTCCACGTCCTCGCCCATCAGGATGGAGAACAGCTCGTCGGCGGCGGCGGCGTCGTCCAGGGTCACCTGGCGCAGCACTCGCACCGAGGGGTCCATGGTGGTTTCCCACAGCTCCTTGGCATCCATCTCGCCCAGACCCTTGTAGCGCTGGATGCCGTCTTCTTTGTTGATCTTCTTGCCCGCCTTCATACCGGCCTCCAACAACCCGTCGCGCTCGCGGTCGGAGTAGGCGAACTCGGGCTCGGAGCGCTGCCACTTCAGCTTGTACAGCGGCGGTTGCGCCAGAAACACATGGCCGTGCTCGAGCAGGGGCCGCATGAAGCGGAACAACAACGTCAGTAGCAGCGTCGAAATGTGTTGTCCGTCAACGTCGGCGTCCGCCATCAGCACGATCTTGTGATAGCGGAGTTTGGTGATGTCGAACTCGTCGTGAATCCCGGTGCCCAGCGCGGTGATGATGGCCTGGACTTCGGTGTTCTTCAGTACCCGGTCGATGCGGGCCTTCTCCACGTTGATGATCTTGCCGCGCAGCGGGAGAATCGCCTGGAACATCGAGTCGCGGCCGCTCTTGGCCGAGCCGCCGGCCGAGTCACCCTCCACGACATACAGTTCGGACTTGCGGGGATCGGTCGACCGGCAGTCGGCCAGCTTACCGGGAAGCCCGCCGAGATCGGTTGCACTTTTACGCCGCACCAACTCTCGCGCCTTGCGTGCGGCGATTCGCGCCTGGGCCGACGAGACCGCTTTATTCACAACCGTTTTAGCTTCCGAAGGGTTGGCCTCGAACCAGTGGGTCAGCTGCTCGTTGCAGACCTTCTGCACGAACGACTTGACCTCGGTGTTGCCCAGCTTGGTCTTCGTCTGGCCCTCGAATTGGGGCTCGGCCACCTTCACCGAGATCACCGCGGCCAACCCTTCCCGGATGTCATCGCCGGTGAGGTTGGGGTCCTTGTCCTTCAGCAGCTTCTTGTCTTTGGCGTACTTGTTGACCACTGACGTCAGTGCGCTGCGGAACCCTTCTTCGTGGGTGCCACCTTCGTGGGTGTTGATGGTGTTGGCGAAGGTGTGCACCGACTCCGAGTAACCGCCGTTCCACTGCATCGCGATCTCGACCTCGTGGCCGGTGCCTTTGCCGTCGAAGTCGATGATGCTCTGCTGGATCGGACTCTTGGTGCGGTTGATGTGCTTGACGAAATCAACCAGACCGCCGGGGTAGTGAAAGGTCCGGTGCTTCACCTTGTGCGGCGCCTTGGATTCGGCCGCCTTCTCCTCCGCGGATTTCGGCGCTTCGGCGGTGTCGCTGACCACCTCGTCGACGACTTCGTCCTGCTCGACCCGCTCGTCGGTGAGATTGATGGTCAGACCCTTGTTCAGGAACGCCATTTCCTGCAGCCGGCGGGCAACGGTCTCGAAGTCATATTGGGTTGTCTCGAAAATCTCGGGGTCCGCCCAGAACCTGATCGTGGTCCCGGTCTTCTTGGTGGCCTCTCCTTGCTTGAGGGTGCCCGGCACCGCGCGGTCGTAGTACTGCGACCATTCGTACCCGTCGCGCTTGATGTCGACTTCCAGCCGGGTGGACAGCGCGTTGACCACCGACACACCCACGCCGTGCAAACCGCCACTGACGGTGTAGCCGCTGTTCTCACCACCGAACTTGCCGCCGGCGTGCAGTTGCGTCATGACCACGTCCACCGTCGGCGCTCCGGTGGAGTGCATGGCCACCGGAATCCCGCGACCGTCATCGGCGACCTCGACACTGCCGTCGTCGAGCAGACGCACGTCAACCTTGGTGGCGTAACCGGCCATCGCCTCGTCCACCGAGTTGTCGACGACCTCCCAGATGAGGTGGTGCAAACCACGCTCCCCGGTGGAGCCGATATACATGCCCGGGCGTTTGCGGACGGCCTCCAGACCCTCGAGGACGGTGATGGCGGAAGCGCCGTATTCGTTTTGTGCCTTCTTCTTCTGGGCAGCCACGGTCGGAATGGTCTCCTTGGGGTTGCATGCGAGCGGTCACCTCACCGCAGCGGTCGCATCCGTCTACTCTACCGTGAACCACCGTCAGGACCGATTTTGTGGGCGCGTTTCCGCCCATCTGATTGCGCCGTGCGCTTAATTTCTGCACAGTCGCCGCGTCCCGACGTTCCAGCCAAGGGTTCGTCAATTTCTGGCGGCTCTCAGACGGCTGCGGTTTGTGTCCTGTTCACCCGGTGCAACCGGTCTAGCCGTAGGTGTCGCGCGGGCCCCGGCCGGCGACATGACGAGGCCCCTTGCGCCACGACGGCGCCGCCGGGCCGGTGATCTTCAGCGACATCACCACACCGTTGCCGACGGCGGCAGCGATCTTGGCCAGAATCTGAGCCTGCATCAGTCGCAGCTGGGTCGCCCACGCGGTCGATTCGGCCGTCACGCTGAGCACGCCGTCGTGCAGTGCCCTCGGGGCGGCATGTTCGGCGATCTGGGCGCCGACCACCGCCGTCCAATGGCCGAAGACGGCGCCTTCGGCGACGTGTGGGGTCCAGCCCTGCTGCTTGGCCAGGTCGCGGGCCAGCCGTCCCAGTGGCTGGGGATCACGCGAATCCGGTCCCGGCCCCGACCAGCTGCGCCGACTCCCGTTGCCGCGGCGGCGCGGCATAGGCGCGGTCCGGCCGCGCCCGGCATCTTGTCCCCGATCGCGGGCGGCGGCGCGGGCCTCCTCGAGAGTGCGGCGCACCAGATCGATACCGCGCTGGTTGACGGTGCCCTGATCGTCGTCCGTCATTCCCACACCTCCGATACCGGACCGCTTTGACTGTCATGGAGCTCGACGCGCACCCGTCTCGTCTCAAACCCGTCGGGCACGTCCTCGGGCACGGCCGCAGTCACCAGCACCTGTTCAGCGGATTCTGCGACGGTGGCCAGCGCCCGGCGGCGCCTGGTGTCCAGCTCCGCGAAGACGTCGTCCAACAGCAACACCGGGTCGCTGCCCTCGGCGCGCAACAATTCGTAAGCGGCCAACCGCAACGCGACCGCGAATGACCACGATTCACCGTGGCTGGCGAAACCCTTCGCGGGCTGGTCACCGAGCCGCAATTCCAGTTCGTCGCGGTGCGGACCGACCAGGCAGACGCCTCGTTCCAGTTCGGCGGTTCGGCGCGCCGCCAGGGCACTCAGCAACACGGCCTCCAGGGATTGCCGGTCCGTGCCAGAACCTGGCTCGACGAAATCCGTACTGGCCCGATAACATATTGCGGCCGAACGAGATTCGGGTGCCAATAGCTGGTAGGCCTTCGCCACCTCCGGCGCCAACTGGTTCACCAAGTCGATTCGCGCGGCCATCAACGCGGCACCGTGCTCGGCCAGTCTGCTGTCCCACACCTCGAGGGTGTCCAACGCGCCCTGATCGCCGCGGAACCGGGCACCGGACAACGATTTCAGCAATGCGGTGCGCTGTCGGAGCACCTTGTCGTAGTCGGCCCGTACCGCAGCGATGGTCGGACGCCGCAACGTCGCCAAATCGTCCAAATATCGGCGTCGATCCGCTGGATCACCCCGCACCAACGCCAAGTCCTCCGGAGCGAACAACACCGTCTGCAGCACCCCGAGGACTTCGCGGGTACCGCGTACCGGGGACCGGTTCAGCCTCGCCTTGTTGGCCCGTCCCGCGGCGATCTCGAGATCGACCGCACATTCCCTCCCGTCGTTCACCACGATGGTCGACACCACCGCACGGTCGGCGCCGAAACGGATCAACGGTGTGTCGGTACCGACTCGATGTGAGTTCAGCGTGCTCGAATACCACAGCGCTTCAACAAGATTGGTCTTGCCAAAACCGTTGCGCCCGACGAACACGGTGCGTCCGGGAGCCAGGTCGAGATCCGCACGCGCCCAGGATCGAAAATCCCGCAATCCCAAATGCCGGACGTACACGCCCCCACCGATCAGCCGGGCAGCCGCACCGGCATCAGCAGATACACGTAATCCGTGGGCACAGCGGGGAACGGGCCGCTGCCCGTGGGCACCGGATCGTCGGCGAAGGCGGGTCGCAGCAACGCAGGCTTACCCGGAGTGGTGAAACCGAACGACACCCGCTCGGAGTGCAACGAGCCCAGCCCGTCGGTCAGATAGGTCGGATTGAAAGCGATCGTCAACGGTTCGCCGGCGTAATCCACCGCAAGATCTTCCTCTGCGCGGCCGACATCATCGGCGCCGGCGGACAGGCGCAGCATTCCGTCTTCGAATTCCATCCGGATCTGGGCACCCCGGTCAGCCACCAGCGCCACCAGCTTGATCGCCTCGGTCAACTCTGCGACGTTGATCGTGGCGACCGCGGTGTGCTCGGCGGGCAGCAGCTGGCGGAACTTCGGGAATTCGGCATCCAGCAGTCGAGTGGTGCTGCGCTTTCCGCTGCCGGTGATACCCAACAGCCCGTCCTTGCCGACTCCCGCGCCGGCGCCCAATGACAACCGAACCTCCGAACCGTCCGCGCCGGCCTTTGCCGCTTCGGCCAGCGTCTTGGCCGGTACCAGCACCGCGGCCTCGATGTCCGGCGATAACGCCGCCCAGGTGAGTTCGCGCACCGCCAGCCGGAACCGGTCCGTCGCCGCCAAAACTACCGTCTCGCCAGAGATCTCGACCCGGATACCGGTCAGCATGGGCAGGGTGTCGTCCCGCCCGGCCGCGATGGCCACCTGCCCGATCGCCTCGGCGAACAACTCCGCGGGCAGCGTTCCGGTCTCTTCCGGCAGTGTCGGCAGCGTGGGATAATCCTCCACCGCCATCGTCGGCAGCGAGAACCGGGCGCTGCCGCAGGTCAGTGCGACACGATTGCCATCGGCGTAAAAATCGACCGGCTTGTTGGGCAACGCCCTGGTGATATCGGAGAGCAGCCGACCGGATACCAAAACACTTCCCGGAGAGGCGATTTCAGCAGCAACCTGAACTTCGGAGGAAACCTCGTAGTCGAAGCCGGAGATGGTCAGGCCGTCGTCCGAGCCGGTGAGTAACACACCGGAGAGCACCGGCACCGTCGGCCGGGACGGGAGATTCTTGGCCACCCACGACACCGCGTCGGCGAAGGACTCCCGCACTAAACGAAACTTCAAGTCGGTGACAGCCCGTGTTGTAGCCGCGTCCATTGCGTCCCTTCACCTAACGTGACTTCCAAGTAGTGCCCAGCTCCCCCGCGTGGCGTTGGGGACCCTCCGTGACGAACGCCGACGGCGAGTCATTCGCCGCGACAACCGCAACAGCAGTCGAACAACAACCGTAGAGCTTCTGCGGCCAACTTGAAAGCTAACCGGCAAGGGCGACAAATCAGGTTGGCAGGGGCGCTGCGCACCGTCGGCTATCGATGTCCCCAGGCGCTTGCTTCGAACGAGAAACAACGTAGAGAACTCAATAACAGTATTAAGGGCTGTGCAATCTGGGGACAGCCGGGTCTTGCCCCAGCGTGAGGGCGGCTGAGGTTATGGATGACTGTGGATGCGACTGTGTGCGTCGCGGTGCACGGTTGGGGAGAAATGACCGGTGTGCACCGGCGCGCGGGTGGTGCACTCCATTGTGGGCCGTTTGTGCACAGAGCTACCCACACGATCGCAGTGTTGCGGATGTGACCTGAGGGAGAGAAGTTTTTTGCAGAAAATCGCGCTGGGGACGTCGTTTCAGCGCTTCGAGCGCTGCCGGATACGCGTGGTGAGTTCTTTCACGTTGTCGAAAATCTCGCGGCGTTCGGCCATCTCGTTGCGGATCTTGCGTTCGGCGTACATCACGGTCGTGTGATCGCGTCCAAACGCTTGGCCGATCTTGGGCAGCGAAAGGTCGGTGAGTTCGCGGCAGAGGTACATCGCAATCTGCCGGGACTGGGCTAACGGGCGGGCCTTGCCGGGGCCCCGCAATTCCTCGACCGTGGTGTCGAAGTACTCGGCGGTGGCGGCCATGATGGTGGCCGCGCTGATCTGCATACCGCTGGCGTCGGCGATCAGGTCGCGCAACACGATCTCCGCGAGTGACTTGTCGATCGCGGTCTTGTTCAGCGAGGCGAATGCGGTGACCCGGATGAGGGCGCCTTCGAGTTCGCGGATGTTGCGTTCGATGCTGCTGGCGATGAGTTCGAGGACATCGTCGGGTACCGCGAGCCGCTCGACTTGTGCCTTCTTGCGCAGGATGGCGATGCGGGTTTCCAGATCGGGCGGCTGCACATCGGTGATCAATCCCCACTCGAAGCGGGTACGCAGCCGGTCTTCGAGCGTGGCGAGTTGCTTGGGCGGCCGGTCGGAGGAGATGACGATCTGTTTGTTGGCATTGTGCAGCGTGTTGAAGGTGTGGAAGAACTCTTCTTGGATGCCATCCTTGCCCTCGATGAACTGGATGTCATCGACGAGCAGCACGTCGACGTCGCGGTAGCTGCGTTTGAAGGAGACCTTGCGGTCGTCGCGCAAGGAGTTGATGAAGTCGTTGGTGAATTCCTCGGTGGAGACGTACTTGACTCGCATGCCGGGGAACAGCCGCTGGGCGTAATTGCCGGCGGCGTGCAGCAGGTGGGTCTTGCCCAGGCCGGACTCACCCCAGATGAACAGCGGGTTGTAGGCCCGAGCGGGCGCTTCGGCGATGGCCAGGGTGGCCGCATGAGCGAACCGGTTGGACGAGCCGATGACGAAGGTGTCGAACGTGTACCGCCGGTTGAGGCTGGTTCCGGAGGCGGCGGCCGTGTCGGTGGCGCTGGGGCGTTCGGTGAAGTAACTCGGCCAGGTCTGGCCAGTGCCGGCCACGGTGTCGCCGTGATCCTCGTCGTTGTCGACGGCTGGGCCGTCGGCCGGGTCCGGATCCTCGGCCGGCGTGTCGGCAGCGGCGAAGGCGCCGTCGTCGTCGGCGGGCGGCGGGGCAATCCGCACGCCGAGTTGAATCTGTTGCCCGAGGCGACGGCTCAAGGCGTCGGTGATCGGCGCGCGCAGATGCCGTTCGATCTCGTTCTGGACGAACACGCTCGGTACGGAAAGCAGAGCAAACCCCTCGACGATGGTGAGTGGTTGCACAAGCTTCAGCCATGCCCTTTGCTGGGCGGACAGGGGAGCGGCGAGGGTGGACCCGTTACCAGACTCACCGTTGAGTTCGGAGACGACCGCGTTCCATACCGTGGCGAATCCGGAGCCGGGGTCATCGGTCAACGACGCATCTCCCTGCTCCGACGGCCGAAGTACAACATTCGGTAAGCAACAATGAACCTGTCCACATGGTTATCCACAGATGTGGAAAGGAAGGTCTGTAACAAGCCGCAGCCTACCGGCCACGGCTCGCGATCTTCGTGCTGTAGACAACCATGAGATTGTCCGATCAGCTAGTCGATCCGCCATCCTCGCTTCAGTGTCATTGTCGACAGAGTTCCAAGTTCGTATCGGCTTGGAAACTACCCCGCCCGAAGCTAACAGTTTTCGCTGCGGCTGCCAACAGTTCTTTGTATTCTGCTGGCGTTCTTCATGATCCTGCGATCCGGCGGTGTCCTGGGATAGCGCGGTCTGCGCGAGCTGGTTGATTGTTCTGAGTCAGTTGGGGCGGGCGAGGTTTGACCAGGCGAAGCCTCGTCAGTACCCTCGAACAGTCGCCCGAACGTCGGCGATACGGCTGCGACCCGGAATCAGTATTCCCGGGGACCGCGCCGGCCAGCAAGCGAGAACACCTTCGCCCACGAGTGAGTATCAGCGGGCGGACTGTTTATGCCATACACAGCGAGGAGAACGCGGTGGCCAAGGGCAAGCGGACTTTCCAGCCGAACAATCGGCGGCGTGCCCGCGTTCATGGATTTCGGCTGCGGATGCGCACCCGTGCCGGGCGTGCCATTGTTTCCAACCGGCGTGCTAAGGGTCGCCGCGCTCTAACTGCCTGATCGCAATTCGGGTTTCCAGCGGTGCTTTCCGCACGGAACCGCATGAGGCGGTCGACCGAGTTTGACGCGACGGTGAAGTATGGGATGCGCACGGTGCAGCCCGACGTCATCGTGCACGTCCGTCGGGCGGGTGAGCGGGAAGACAGCCAGGGGCCACGGGTCGGCCTGATCATCGCCAAGCGCGTCGGCACCGCGGTGCAACGGCACCGCGTGGCACGGCGCCTACGGCATGTCGCGCGTCCGATGGTGGAGAGGTTGCATCCGCGTGATCGTGTGGTGATCCGCGCATTACCCAGCAGCCGGAACGTGTCGTCGGCGTGGTTGGGGGAGCAGTTGCGGAGCGGGTTGCGGCGCGCGTTCGAACTGGCGGGTACCGAGCGGTGAGCGGCTCGATGAGCGACCCGGTAGCCCTGGTTCGGTCGCGTGGTGCGGTAGGCACCGCGGTTGCGCGGGGGTTGATCTACCTGATCGAGCTCTACCGGCACATGGTGTCGCCGCTGCGCCCACCGTCGTGCCGGTTCATTCCTACCTGCAGTCAATACGCCGTCGACGCGCTTGCCGAGTACGGACTTCTCCGCGGGACTTGGCTGACGGTAGCCCGGCTCGCCAAGTGTGGCCCCTGGCATCGGGGAGGATGGGATCCGATTCCGGAGCGCCGTGGGTGCCCGGTCCACGTGGACGTATCGGCTGGTGTGGTCGAGGACCACTCGGCGAAGCAAGGGGAGAGTGACTCTGTTGTTTGATTTCTTCAGCCTGGACTTCGTCTACTACCCGGTGTCATGGATCATGTGGCTCTGGTACAAGGCGTTCGCATTCCTGCTGGGTCCGGATAACTTCTTCGCCTGGGCACTGTCGGTGATGTTCCTTGTTTTCACGTTGCGGGCGCTGCTGTACAAGCCGTTCGTTCGTCAGATCCGGACCACCCGGCAGATGCAGGAACTGCAGCCGCAGATCAAGGCTCTGCAGAAGAAGTACGGCAAAGACCGGCAGCGGATGGCCTTGGAGATGCAGAAGCTGCAGCGTGAACACGGATTCAATCCGATCCTGGGCTGCTTGCCGATGCTGGCGCAGATCCCGGTTTTCCTGGGGCTCTACCACGTGCTGCGCTCCTTCAACCGCACGACGGGCGGGATCGGGCTGCAGTCGATGTCGGTGGAGCAGAACAAGCTCATCGGGAACTACGTTTTCACCGCGATCGATGTGCAGAACTTTTTGAAAGCCAACCTGTTCGGGGCGCCGATCGGGGCGTCGATGACGCAACGCGGCGGGTTGGATGCGTTCGAACACTTCAGCCGGCCCGCGGTGATCGCGGTCGGAGTTCCGGTGATGATCCTGGCCGGAGTCGCGACCTACTTCAACAGCCGCGCCTCGGTGGCCCGGCAGAGTCCCGAGGCGGCGGCGAACCCGCAAACGGCGATGATGAACAAGCTGGCGCTGTACGTCTTTCCCTTGGGCGTGGTAGTCGGTGGTCCTTTCCTGCCGCTGGCCATCATCTTGTACTGGTTCGCCAACAACATCTGGACGTTCGGCCAGCAGCACTACGTCTTCGGGATGATCGAAAAAGAAGACGACGCCAAGAAGCAAGAGGCACTCGCACGCCGGGCGGCGAACGCGCCAGCGCCCGGCGCCAAGCCCAAGCGGCCCCGAACGGCTTCGGCGGCCGGCAGCGGACAGGCTGTCGACACCGAGTCCGGGGAGTCGGGCCCGGCCGATGTGGGGGAGGCCGTGGCCGACGATGCGGTCGAGGACAAGCCGACACCCAAGGCGCCGCAGGCTCCCGCGAACAAAGCCAACTCGTCGAACCGAAGTAGCGGTCCGGGCCGAGCGCCGCGGCCCGGAGCACGGCCGAAGAAGCGCCGACGGTAGCCGACGCGCCGGAACTTGCCGGGGCGGTCCACCTCGCTGGACATCCCCATGAACACCCAGCAAGACAACCGCGGCGCGACGCCGCGAACACCAACCCGTGGATGAGGGGAGAGGAAGCCATGACGGACGCTGACACGACTGAACTCGAATCGGACCTCGAGTCGGACACGACCGCGAAGGGCGCCGAAGATGACGAGGCCGATGAATCGGACGATCTCGAAGAGCGCTTGGTCGCCGAAGGCGAGATCGCCGGGGACTACCTGGAAGAGCTGCTGGACCTGTTGGACTTCGACGGTGACATCGATCTGGACGTCGAGGGCAACCGTGCCGTGGTCAGCATCGACGGCAGCGACGACTTGAACAAGTTGGTCGGTCGCGGCGGGGAAGTACTCGATGCCCTACAGGAGCTCACCCGCCTCGCGGTGCACCAGAAGACCGGGGTGCGTAGCCGGCTGATGCTCGACATCGCTAGCTGGCGTCGGCGGCGTCGCGAAGAGTTGGCGTCGTTGGGTGACAAGGTGGCGCGCCGGGTGGCGGAAACAGGCGAGCGCGAGGCGCTGTCACCGATGACGCCGTTTGAGCGCAAGATCGTGCATGACGCCGTGGCGGCGGTGCCGGGCGTGCACAGCGAGAGCGAGGGCGTGGAGCCGTCTCGTCGGGTTGTTGTGCTGCGTGACTGATTCGTGACCATGGGTGACCGTGCCGTGATGTGGTGTGACCGTGCCGTGATCCCAGGAGTTACAGGCGTGTAGTTCCAGAGCTCGTCGCCGCGTGAAAATTTCGGAAGAGCGGGAGGAATGTTTCACGTGAAACATGACTGTCCGTCCCAGCCGAACGAGCCGGCACAGTCGGTCGATGCGCCGGTCTCGGCAGCCGAGATCTTCGGGCCGCGTCTTGGCGTGGCCGTACGCTACGCGGAGATCTTGGCGACGGACGGGGTGGAACGAGGATTGCTTGGACCGCGGGAAGTTAGCCGGATCTGGGAACGGCATATCTTGAACTCCGCCGTTGTCGAGGAGCTCCTGGCTCCTGAATCTCGGGTGGTGGACGTCGGTAGCGGAGCAGGTCTGCCGGGGATACCGCTGGCGATCGCACGGCCGGATTTACACATCGTGCTGCTGGAGCCGTTGCTGCGGCGCAGCGCGTTCCTTCGTGAAGTAGTCGATGAACTCAAAGTACCGGCGGAGGTCGTACGAGGCCGCGCCGAGGAGCTTGCGGTGCGGCAGCGATTGGGTGGAACGGACGCAGTAGTGTCCCGGGCCGTTGCGGGACTGGACAAGCTGACGAAGTGGAGTATGCCGTTGCTGAGGCAACACGGATTGATGATCGCCATCAAAGGGGAGCGGGCTCCTGACGAAGTCCAGGAGCACCGGCGTGTGATGTCCGCTTCAGGGGCGGTCGATGTCAGGGTGGTGACGTGTGGCGTGAAGTATTTGGAGCACCCCGCGACCGCGGTCGTGGCGCGGCGCGGCGTGCTGCCGCAGCGAAACCGGCGGGTGGCGAAGTGAGTGGGATGAAGTTGTTTCGCGGTGCCGGAAGCGTGCCTGCGGTGACGCCGGCAGCTCCGGCAGCCGACGAGGCTCGGGTTCCGGCGGAGGTCGTTGTGGCGGAGGCGCAGCTGCCGGCGCCGCAAGCGGCGGTCGGGGTAGCGGCGACGGGAGATAGGGTGCACAATCCCACGGTGAATGTTTCACGTGAAACATCAACCGAGTTCGATACACCGATCGGCGCCGCCGCCGAACGTGCGATGCGGGTGCTCCACACCACTTACGAACCCCTGCCACGACCACGCCAGCGGCGAGTGTTCACCATCGCGAACCAGAAGGGTGGGGTAGGCAAGACCACGACCGCGGTCAACCTGGCCGCCGCGTTGGCTATCCAGGGGCTGAGAACTCTGGTGATCGATCTTGACCCGCAGGGCAACGCCAGTACCGCGTTGGGGATCGCTGATCGTCAGTCGGGCACGCCGTCGTCGTACGAAGTACTCATCGGCGAGGTCTCCCTACGGGAGGCGTTGCGTCGCAGCCCGCACAGCGAACGGTTGTTCTGTGTGCCGGCCACGATCGATCTGGCGGGGGCCGAGATCGAACTCGTCAGCATGGTGGCCCGGGAGAATCGGCTCCGCAATGCCCTGGCGGAGTTGGACGAGTTCGACTTCGATTACGTCTTCATCGACTGCCCGCCCTCGTTGGGCCTACTGACCATCAACGCGCTCGTCGCCGCGCCAGAGGTGTTGATACCTATTCAGTGCGAGTACTACGCGCTCGAAGGTGTGTCGCAACTGATGCGCAATATCGACATGGTGAAGGCACACCTCAATCCCAGGCTGGATGTCACCACCGTCATCCTCACCATGTATGACGGCAGGACCAAGCTCGCCGACCAGGTAGCTGAGGAGGTACGCCGGTATTTCGGGGATAAGGTGCTGCGGACCGTCATTCCACGCAGCGTGAAGGTGTCGGAGGCGCCGGGCTACAGCATGACGATCATCGAATACGATCCCGGTTCGCGTGGCGCCATGAGCTACCTCGACGCCAGCCGTGAACTCGCGCAGCGCGATCGACCACCAGCCGGGAGGGGATAAGTCATGACCAATCCGTCACGCAGAAAAGGCGGTCTCGGCCGCGGGTTGGCGTCGCTGATCCCCACCGGCCCGGTCGAGGGTGATGCCTCGACATTCGGACCCCGAATGGGGTCGGCCGCCGCCGACGTCGTCATCGGCGGCCCGCTTCCCGATGCTGCTGTGATGGGTGCGGTGTACCGGGAGATCGCGCCGTCGGATATCGAACCCAATCCGCGTCAGCCCCGGCAGGTCTTCGACGACGAGGCACTGTCGGAGCTGGTGCACTCGATCCGTGAGTTCGGGTTACTGCAGCCGATTGTTGTTCGCGAGGTGCCCGGCTCGCAAAGTGGAGCGCGCTACCAAATCGTGATGGGGGAGCGCCGTTGGCGAGCCGCCCAAGAGGCCGGCCTGTCGACGATTCCGGCGATCGTGCGGGAGACCGGAGACGACAATCTTCTGCGCGACGCCCTGCTGGAAAACATCCACCGAGTCCAGCTGAACCCGTTGGAAGAGGCGGCGGCATACCAGCAGTTGCTCGACGAGTTCGGGGTCACCCACGACGAACTCGCCGCCCGCATCGGACGGTCACGTCCGCTTATCACCAACATGATCCGGCTGCTCAAATTGCCCATCCCGGTGCAGCGGCGGGTGGCCGCGGGAGTGCTGTCGGCCGGTCATGCCCGGGCGCTGCTGTCGCTGGACGCCGGCCCGGAGGCACAGGAGGAGTTGGCGACCCGCATCGTTGCGGAGGGACTCTCGGTGCGGGCCACCGAGGAGGCGGTGACGCTGGCAAACCGCGGAGGCGGAGCCACACCGACGCCGCCGCGGCGCAAGCCCATTCAGATGCCCGGCCTGCAAGATGTTGCTGAGCGGCTGTCGAACGCCTTCGATACCCGGGTGACGGTCGCGCTGGGCAAACGGAAGGGCAAGATCGTGGTGGAGTTCGGTTCAGTCGAGGACCTGCAACGGATCATCGATCTGATGACCGCAAACAAGCCGTGAAAAGGGATGACCGGGTCATATCCTGTAATTACGTCACTGTGACACTCAGCCGCTGCGGAGTCGGGAAACGTCCCCGGTCGGCTAGTGCACCTCACGGGAAGTTGTTGTGAATCAAGGTAATTCGAGGATTGACCGCCGGCGGCGCGAGTCCGGACCCTAGTTGGGCCGCGGCCGGCCCGGGCCAATCGCGAATGCGGGAGTTGGGTGGTCAACACTGGCCGTGAAGCGACCGACTCTCCTATTCTGGAGGGGTTGTCGATGCGCATCCGGCTGCGGAGGAGTCAGTTAGATCGCATTGTCAGGCAATGTCCCGAGACGTGGGCGGGACACAGGAGAAGCCTCGCACTGTGAGGAGCGGGCCCAAGCCCGCGCAGGAGTGAGGCGATGGGCTCGGGTACCGCACGGAGGCTAGGAGACTAGTGTCAGCTCGGATTACAGCGCTGCGGCTCGAGGCCTTCGAGCAGCTTCCCAAGCATGCGCGTCGCTGCGTTTTTTGGGAAGTCGATCCGGCCACCCTCGGCAAGGACGACCATCTCGCCGACCCGGAGTTCGAGAAGGAAGCCTGGCTTTCGATGGTGATGCTGGAGTGGGGGTCCTGTGGGCAGGTCGCGACAGCAATTCCCGATGAGCGAAGCCAGGCCGATCCGCCTTGCCTGGGGTACGTTCTCTATGCGCCGCCGCGCGCGGTGCCGCGCGCCAGCCGCTTTCCCACCGCTCCCGTTTCGGCGGATGCCGTGCTGTTGACCTCCATGGGTATCGAGCGTGGGCAGGCCGACGACGATCTGCCGCACCACCTGATCACCGGCGTCATCGACGAATTGGTGCGCCGCGGTGTGCGCGCGCTGGAGGCTTTCGGGCGCACCCAGGCGGCCACCAAGTTGCAGGAGCCGGTCGACGACGACGTCCGTCCGGTACTGGAAGCCCTCGGAGACTGCTCGGTGGAACACTGCATCATCGACGCTGACTTCTTGATCGACGCCGGGTTTGTGGTGGTCGCACCGCATCCCTACTTTCCACGGCTGCGCCTTGAACTGGACAAGGGGCTCGGGTGGAAGGCCGAGGTCGAGGCGGCGCTGGAGCGGCTGCTGGAAAACGCTCAGTTGCAGCAACCGGTGGGTGCGGCTTCTTCCCCGGCGTCCGCGCCGGGTGGGACCCCGGGGTTTACGAGCCGCTGAGCCTACTCGCCCGCTCGCGCTCTACGGACAATTCATGGGCCAGCAGTTCGGCGAAAGTGAAAGTGCCGGTAGGCCGGTCGTTTTTGCCCAACAGGTAGAGCCGCTTGACCGCGGCGAGAATGCCCTCGGCGATGGCGTCCCGGCTCTGTGACGAGATCAGCATCTCGCGGTCGCCGGGGTTGGTGATGTAACCGACGTCCACCTGAACGGTCGGCATCCTGGTCAGCCGCAACAGATCCCACGTTCGCCCGTGTACCCGGCAGTCCTGTAATCCGGTGCGAGCCACCACTTCCCGCTGAATGAAGTCGGCGAGGTTGCGCCCGATGGTGGACACCGAGCCGTGCGAATTCCCGAAGTGAAACGACGCGACACCGTTGGCCGACGGACTGGTCTGGGTCTCGCAGCGCAGGCTGATCATCAGATCTGCGCCAACGGAATTCGCGGTGGCGGCACGTTCGGCGTCCGACGGGCTGCGATTGGTGGGCCGCGACAGGAAGGTCTCCATGCCGATGGCTGTCATCCGGCCTTCGAGTCGACTTGCCAAGTCCCACAACACGTCTGCTTCACTTATCGGGCCCGCCGGGCCTTGGGTGATCAGACCGTGGTCGCTTCCGCCACGACCCGGGTCGATGATGATCCGTTTACCCGACAGCTTGGGCCCCGAACTGCGCACCAGCTCCTCCTCGCGAATCGCGTGCGGCGAACCGCCGCTTACTCGCGAGCTCAGAAAGTACAAGGACCGCAACGTTTCCGGGCCGCAGATACCGTCCGCGGACAGGCCGTACTCGCGTTGATAGGACATCAACGCGTTGTGAGTTTGCAAGCCGAAATGTCCGTCGACCAGCCCGGTGTAGAAACCGAGGTCTTGCAGCCGGGCCTGCAGCGTCGCCACGTCGTCGCCGTACAGCGGCGCACCGAACTGGTGATACAGGGTGCGGGCGCCCAGCCGGTAGGAGGCTTCCTTCAGTGCACGGTAGGTCGCCTCGCCCACCACGCCGTCAACCAGTAGCCCACGATGCTGCTGAAAAGCGCGCACGGCGTGATCGAGTTCGCCGTCGAACACGTCAGCCGCGACATGCCGGCCGGTGGTCAGGTCGTCGTCGGAGTGCTCCAGCATTCCCAGCGCGGCCAGCGCCGCCCGGATCTCGGTGACAGCTGCACCGCGGTCGCCACAGCGCAGCGCGTCGCCGTCTTCGCGGCGCGGACTCGGCATACCAAGGGCCCTCCGGTACTAATTGACATCGCTGCTAAAAGCAGCGCAGTTAACCGATATTGTCGCAGACCTCGTCCATTTCGAGAAAACCCCAGGCCAATCGGGCGCCTGTTTCCTGCACGAGAATTGCGTGCGACCGCCGGTCAGCCCAGGTTGGGAACGGCGTCGGCCAGCTCGCGCAGCAAAGCCGCCTTACCCTTGGCGCCGACGATCCGCTTCACCGGTTCGCCGTCCTTGAAAAGAATCAGCGTCGGGATCGAGACAACCTGGAAGTCGCGGGCCGTCTGGGGGTTGGCGTCCACGTCCAGCTTGGCGATCGTGAGGTCCGCGGACCGTTCGGCGGCGATTTCTTCCAGCACCGGAGCCACCATCTTGCACGGTCCGCACCACGTCGCCCAAAAATCAACCAGCACAGGCTTATTGCTGGACAGCACGTCGGTGGAGAAGGAAGCGTCGGAAACTTCGATCGTGCCGGATTTCTCACTCATCGCTGTGCTCCAATCAACTCGGTAGTGTCGGCCGGTCCGGTCGCTTCGTGATCGGCCAGCCACCGTTCGGCGTCGATGGCGGCCGCACAGCCGCTGCCCGCGGCGGTGATGGCCTGCCGGTAGGTGCGGTCCACCAGGTCGCCGGCGGCGAACACGCCCTCCAGCGAGGTGCTGGTGGTGCGGCCCTGCACCAGGACGTAGCCGTCGGGGTCCAGCTCTACCGCATCGCGCACCAGCGCCGAGCGAGGTTCGTGGCCGATCGCGACGAAGACGCCGGTTACCGCCAGGGCGGATTCCTCTCCGGTGACGGTGTCGCGCAGGCGCAGCCCGGTGACCGTGGTGTCGCCGTCGACACCCAGCACGGCCTTGTTGGTCAGGATGGTGATCTTCTCGTTGGCCTCGGCCCGGTTGAGCATGATCTTGGAGGCGCGGAACTCTTCGCGGCGGTGCACCAGGGTCACGCTGCGGGCGAAGCGGGTCAAGAAGGTGGCCTCCTCCATCGCGGAGTCGCCGCCGCCGATGACGGCGATGTCCTGGTCGCGGAAGAAGAATCCGTCGCAGGTGGCACACGAGCTCACGCCGCGGCCCAGCAGTTCCTGCTCGCCGGGTACGTGCAGGTAGCGCGCCGCGGCTCCCATCGCCAGGATGACCGCGCGGGCCCGGAACGTCTCGCTGTCGGCGGTCACGACTGATTTGACCGGACCGTCCAGCGACACCGACTCGACGTCTTCCATGCGCAGGTCCGCCCCGAACCGCAGCGCCTGCTCGCGCATCTGCTCCATCAGCTCGGGGCCGGTGATGCCGTCGCGGAATCCGGGATAGTTCTCCACCTCGGTGGTGGTCATCAGCGCCCCGCCGAACGAAGTGCCCTCGAAGACGAGCGGCTTGAGCTGCGCGCGAGCGGTATACAGCGCCGCGGTGTAGCCGGCGGGACCGGAACCGATGACGATGACGTCGTGGATGGTGTCTGAGGAAGCGGTCATGCCTGCCTTTCGGAGCGAAAGCTGATCGGAGCGTGATCTGCAAATCCTACGAACGCCAGCGTAGGCGCGGGTGTTCCCGGGTGCGACGCACGACACTGAAGCGCGGCTTACGCGCGCGGAATGGCAGTAGTCGCCAGCAACCCGGTGTCGGCGGCGCTGCAGTTCTGCGCCACTGCGTAGGCCACCAGGGTGTCGGAAGTGTCGCCTCGCATCACCAGCAGCACACCCGGGCGGGCGTTGACTTCGACGGGCCGGGCGCCGAGCACCTCTTCGGTCGCCGGGTAGCCCAGTCCGCCGAGGCAGGACGCTCGCAGGGAGGCGTTGGCGAGCGCACCGAAATCCGGCGGACGACGGGTCAGCTCACGTATCTCCGGGTCGGACAGCGGGATCACCGGGACCGGTGTGGACACGGTGATGTGATCGGCGGTGACCGCCGCGCTGGGCGCGGAGTCCGGCTCGCCGAGCAGCGCCGCGGTGCCCAGACCGACGGCTGCCACCACCGCGCCCAGGCCGGCGACACCGGCGGCGATGCGGGCCGGTCGCAGCGGCGGGCGGGCGGCGTGGGCGGCCCCCGCGCCGGTCAGTGACTCGGCGATTCGTTCCACGACCTCCGGGGGTGCCTGCGGCGCCGGCGCCGCACCGGCGGCGGTGACGTCGCGGCGCACCCGGTGAAGTGCCTCGAGCGCCGCCGCCGCCCGGGGGTCGGCGCGGATTCGCCGGCGAACGCGCTCGGCGGTCTCGTCATCGAGCAGACCCGCCTGCAGGTCGGCGAGGACCTCAACAGTCAACGGCGGGTCCGCGTCCTCGGCTGAACTCATCGCACCCAGTGTCCGCCATGGACGTGCGGGCCGTGAGGACGGCCCGGTTACCGCAGGCCGGAGGCGCCCGCGGCGCCGGCTAACCGGCCCCGATCACCTCGAGGTAGCCGAGCAGGTGCGCGAGGCGGGCCCGGCCCCGGGCGCAGCGGCTCTTGACGGTGCCCTCGGGCACCCCGAGCAGCCGCGCGGTCTCGGCAATGGAGTAACCCTGCATGTCGACGGCGACGATGGCCGCGCGCTGTTGTACCGGCAGTTGCTGCAACGCCCGCTGCACCAGGATCGCCGTTTCCACCTGGCCGCTGCGGTCGGCCACCGGGTATTCGTCGCGGATGGGAACCGTGGGCTTGGCGCGGGCACGCCGGAGCCGATCCAGGCAGGCGTTGAGCACGATGCGGTGCAACCAGGTGCTGACCGCGGCATCCTCGCGGAATCTGGCTGCACTCCGGTGGGCCGAGAGCATTGCGTCCTGCAGCGCGTCGTCGGCGTCTTCGCGGGTCAGGCTGGACAGGCGTGCCAGCCGGTACAGCCGGCGGTGGTGGCGGTGGAAGAGCTCGGCGAAGGCGCGGCGGTCGCCGGCGGCGTGTGCCGCGAGCAGTTCTGTGTCGCTACGTGCCGCTCCCCGGGAACCCACCGCCGGACGGTAACCAATCGGTGACCGCCCAGCACTTCACCCGGATCATGAAGCGGCTTGGATGGTGACCTCTGAGATGTCGGCGCGGCTCTTGCCGTCGGTGGTGCCCAGCGTGGAGATCCAGACCAGCAGGTTCGACGTCGGGGAGGACGCCTTGACCTGGATGGTGTTGTGGCCGGGCTTGAGCGCGGTGGCCGGCGTGAGCACCGTGGTGTCTTCCAGCTTCGACGGCGTGGGAGAGGCCGACGAACGGATCTCCACCTTGGTGCCGGTGCTCGAGATGTCGAGGGAGACCACGCCGACCACGGTCGGCTTGGGCAGCTGCAGCATCAGTCCGACCCCGTTCTTGAACCCGGGGAAGGGAACCGCGTCGGAGTAGGTGTCGGTCTGCCATGCGGTGCCGGGGTTGCCGTCGATCGCGTTGTTCGCATCCCCGGGATTGTCGGCGTCGCCGCCCGGGGAGAAGACGGTCGCTTTGGTGGGTTTGACGACGCTGCCCGCCGGCGCCGAGGTGCCGGGTGATTCGGAGGCGGCCGAGGACGTCGGGTTGTTCAGGCCAAGCTGGTCTCCTTTAATGCCGCTGCCGACATCGCCGAAGATCTTGCTCACCACTGAGGCGAGCACCAGCAGCGCAACCAGCAGGACGGCCGCGCCCGCGCCGAGTCCGATCAGCAGGTTGCGGCGCCGTCGCGAGTAGACCTCGCTGTCGGGTTCGGCCGCTCGGCGTCGCGTCGCAGGTGCCGCAGCCTCGGCGATCGGACCGATCACCTCGGTCCGGTCAGCCACCGCGGTGGCCTGTTGCATCAAGTTCAAAAGCGTTGATGCACTTCGTATTCCGCCATCCTCCTGGACCGAGCGGACGGCGACCGCGGAAATCTGGAACGGTATGTCGCGGTCGATTACGGTAGGTTCGATCGGCAGCCCGTTCGCGTCGCGGTCGGCCGGGGCGAGCCCGCTGCGCACGCCGGACTCCGGCAGGGGCCACCGGTTGACCAGCAGCGCGTACAACGAGGCGCCGATCCCGCGAATGTCGTCGTGCGGGTTGGCGTCGGGCATGGTTGCCGGATAGGCAAGCACGACGTCGCCGTCGATGCTGACCCGCACCCGGCTGGGATGGTCGATGGACAGTGCGACGCCGGCGCGGTGCGCGGCATCAGCGGCCGCGGCCAGCGACTGCATCGCCCGGATGGCCCCCACCGGAGACGGTGAGGTGTCGGCGACCTCCTGCAGCGAACCGCCGCGGATCCACTCCGAGACCACCAGACCGCCGGATCCGGTGTGCACGACGTCGAGGATGCGTGCGATGCCGGGCTTGTCGATCCGGCTGAGTCGCAAGGTTCGCGACAGGATCTCCTGCAGGACGTCATCGGGCAGGGCGCCTTCGGGGTCGACGAAGGTGAGCGCCACCTGGCGGTCGAGAGCGGTATCCAGCGCCTGCCAGAAGTGCAGCGGAGGAGTGCCGCCGTGCGAGATCAGCAGGCGGTAGCGCCCGTTGGCGATGCGGGCCCCGGGCACCAGGTTGAGATCGTCCGGGGACGGCTCGGCATCCCGTTCGCGGGGGGCGTCGAATGGCGTCGGACCGCGCAGGTCCGGGCCGCTGTTGGCCGGATCATGCGGTCCCCGCGTCGGAATGTCGGGCTGGAAGTCGTCGGCGCGCGGCCGTTGCGGTCTATCGCCCGCCATCGAACTGGGTGAGGCGTTATCCGAAGTGCGGTCGGTCACCTCCGGTCCTTTCGCTAGCCCGGTCCTGGCCACCGGAGGTCTGCGCCGGATCGGCTCCTGGACCGTATGTCCCCCCGGCAGGGACGAATTACTTTGCTCAGGGTACGTGACGGCGCGACGTGCGGACGACACAGTGGCGGTGGCGGGAAGCGACCGTACGCGGCCGATGCGGCGCCCGACAGCCGCTGCTGCCGCCTGCGCTTCGGGGACGCGCGCGCCGAGCATGACAGCGGCCAGGATCGGCACCATGATCACGCCCAGCACGAACAGGCGGAGCAGCGAGCCCATGCCGCCGTGCACGGTCAACCGGTGCAGTCCCAGCAACCGGTCGGCGACGTGGGCGAACAGGCCCGCCAGCAGCGACGCCGACACCGCGACCAGGACGGTGCGCAGCGTGCCGAGGTCGATCAGTGCGCCGCCCCTGGGGCGCAGGCTGCGCCGCAGCAGGAGATGGCCGACGACGGCACCCGCCAGGAAGCCCAGCCCGTTGGCCGTTCCGAGGTATCCGGCGACCAGATCCTTGTTGCCGGTGATGTGCGGCGCCAGCAGCGAGCCGGCGATCTTCACGGACGTGATCACGATGATGATCACGATCGGCGTCCACGGCTCCTCGCGCGCGTAGAAGACACGCAACTGCAGCAACACCAGGGCGTAGGGGATGAGCGTGAACGCCGACAACGCGATTGCCGCGCCCAGGTATCCGGCATCCACCTGACCGAAGTGGCCGTAGGCGAACAGCGCGCTGCCCATCGCCGGTCCGCCGACGGTCATGAAAGCCACCGCAGGGATCAGCGTGATCATCGTCAGCCGGGTGGCCAGCGACAGGTCGGCCAGCACTGCCGGGATGTCATCGGCGGCGGCGTTACGGCTCAACCGCGGCATCACGACCGTCAGGATCGTGACGCCGATCATGCCGAACGGCAGCATGAGAACCAGCCAGGTGTAGTTGTAGATCGCCGGTCCCGACGCCGCCGCCGAGCTGGCGATCTGGTTGCCGACCACCAGTCCCAGCTGGCTGATCAGCACGTAGAGCACCATGGCGGCGGCCATCGTGCCGAATCGTTTGAGCCGGTCGTCGACTCCCCACAACGGGCGCAGGCTGATGTGCTGGCGTCCGATCGCCACCAGCAGCACCGCCGTCTGCGCGAAGACGCCGAGGGTGGTGCCGATACCGAGGACCAGCAGCTTGGTGTTGCCCATCTGCACGGGATCGACCGACAGCTCGCCCGGCACGGCCAGGTAGATCCCCAGCGTCGCGATGGCGACGACGTTGTTGACGACCGGCGCCCACGCCGGCGGCCCGAAGACGTTGCGGGTGTTCAGAATCGCCATGAACACCGAGGACAGGCCGTAGACCAGCACCTGCGGGAGCAGCAGGTAGGCGAACGCGGTGGTCAGGGCCACGTTGACCTCGGGGTTGCGGCCCAGCATCAGCCGAACCAGCAGGGGCGCCGCAGCCACCGACAGCACGGTGGCCACGATCAGCAGGCTGGTGGCGAGAGTGACCAGCCGGCGAACGAACGCCGCGCCGCCGTCGGGGTCGTCCTGCTCCGCCCGGGCCAGCACCGGCACGAAGATCGCGGTGAAGGTCGCCTCCAGGACCAGCGCGGCGACCAGGTTGGGCAGCTGGTTGGCCACCGAGAACGAACTGGAAAGCGCCGCACCCAGAATCGCGGCCAGCAGCACGATCCGGGCGAAACCGGTGATTCGGCTGATCAGGGTGGCGAAAGCCATGCCCCAGGACCGCGACACCACCGCGGCATCGGAAAGCTCTTCCTGCCGGGGCCGCTGCGGTGCCGCGGGGCGCCGTTGCTGCGGTGTCCAGCCGGGCTGCGGCGGCAGGCCGGGCGGCGGCATGGTGCTTCGCGGCTGGGACAGCTGATGACGAGGGGACTGCGGCGTCGGCCGCTGCGGCGCCGGTTG
Organism: Mycobacterium sp. ML4; assembly: GCF_054515735.1. NCBI lineage: Bacteria > Bacillati > Actinomycetota > Actinomycetes > Mycobacteriales > Mycobacteriaceae > Mycobacterium > Mycobacterium sp. ML4. The sequence goes on along the minus strand of NZ_JBTNSY010000001.1, from coordinate 118,064 downwards.
CACCCCCCCGGGTGCGGAGTTCATACGCGGTGCTCTTCGTGCACCCGCGGCTCGATCACCCGCTTACTCGGGGGGCGCAGGTGTTCGGCCGCCGGAGGGTCGGGGCGGTCGAGGTCGGCGCGGTCGGGCTGGCCGCGGAAGCGGTGCCACAGTCGGCGCCCGGCCAGGGCGACCAAGACCGCTGCCGCCGTGAGCGTGATCGCGAACAGCACTTTGCCGTAGGCGTTGGAGTGCACCGAGAGCCGTACGGGTTCACCCAGCGCCGTCCCGTCCGGGGTGCGCAGCCCGACGTCGATGGCAACCCGCTGGGTGAAATTGACCTCGATCGGGACCCGCAGCGGCAGGTAGCCCGGCGGTAACTCGATCTCGCCGACGTCGGTGACCGTCATCCCTGGCGGGGCGTTGACCTGAAGCCGCACCCGGATGGGTACGGCCAGACCGTTGTGCAACGCGAGTGGCAGCGGGCTGTGTTCGGTGGCCAGCGTGTAGGAGCCGCCAGGGTTGACGATGGTGACCGAACCGAAGAACTCGTTAATGGTGGTTCCGACCACCGCGAGGCGTTGCTGGGCGAGCCCGTTGCGGGTGTCCGGCGGTACCGACTGGCTCAGCGCGCGCAGCATGTCCTCGCGCAGTGGCGCGGTGTACTGAGGTCCGGTCAGACCGGTGCGCTCGTCGGTCATCAAGGCCGAGGTCAGCTTCCACAGCCGGCCCACCTGGCCGGCGATCTGCCCGGTGACGTCGTCGCTGAATCTGCCCCGCTCGGACGGGTAGACGGCGGGTGGCACCGGGGTTTCGATGCGGGCGCCCGCGTCGGCGACCAGCGCGGGCAGGGGACGCGGCACGGCCAGACCGGAGTGGATGGACGTCGCCAGCGCCGTCAGGATGAACTGCGCGTCGTCGCCCTGCAATGACCACACCGCCGGCGGCACCAGGATCTGGGTGCGCGGGGCGGCTTCGGGGGTGAGGCTGCGCCACAGTATGGCGCCCAGGGCGTCCTGGCGGCGGGCGGTGGCGGAGTCGTGGCCGACCCGGATGGACAATGAGGGATCCAGATAGGTCGGGACGATCGGGTTGGTTCCGGCCGCGGCCAGCGCGGCCCCCACGGCCGGATCGAACGGCGCCTCCACCACCTGGGGCGACAATCGGCGCGGCGTGACGTTGGCGCCGCCGCCATCGACGGCGTCTTGAGCGGACAGGTCGGCCGCCGCGACCGCGACTGTGTCGTCGTTGGCGTTGAGCAGGGTGACGGCGCGGCCGGTCAACGGCCCGTCGGGCAACAGGGCGGTGCCGCGCACCGAGGTCACGTCCAGTATGCGGTCGATGATGTCGCCGGCGCTGACGGTGGCCGTGGAGCTCAGGCCGGGATCGTTGACCCGTTGCAGCGCGTCCAGGTCGGCCTGGGCGTAGGGCAGCGGCGCTACGCAGGTGCGGTGGGCCAGGGCCCGAAGCCGGTTGAGCCAGTTGGTCGCGGCGGCCTGGCCGGTGCCCGGATGGGTGGGGGTGCCGGGGAGTTGAGCCGGTCCGTCGGGGGAATTGGACACGACGTAGCCGGCGGTCATCGCGTTGACGGTGACGATCAGGTCTGGGTCCACAGCCAGGCACAGCGCCCGCCCGACGGCGCCGTCGGGGTCGACGTCGCGGCTGGTGGCCAGTTCCGCCGCGGACAGCAGGGTATCCAGGCGACCGCCGCCGGCCAGGGAGTTGGCCAGCTCGTCGTCGACCAGGCGCACCGGTATGGTGCCGCCGGGCACGCCGGGCGCCAGTCGGGGACGGTCGGCCAGCGGCCAGAGCATAGTGATCCACACCGGCTTGCCGGTTTCCGGCGCCACGGCGGCAGCGACTTCGGCGCCCGCGGCCTTATCCGGCGGGACGCCGACCACCGGCAGCAGGAACCGGGCATTGTCCAGCCGGGCGGGCGCGCCATAGTCGGGGGTGCCGTTGACGTTGACCAGGACGGGGAAAATGCCGGGCTTGTCGACGGCCAGCGACGGCTGGTCGAGCGAACGCAGCGGCGCGGACAGGGTGAATCCGGCCTGTTGACCGCGCTGCAGTTCCGGGGACACGGTGAGGAAGTCGGCGGCGGCCTCGTACTGATCGGTGCTGCCGTCCAGCGACGTGCGCAACCCCGGTGAGGACGTGACGGACGCGGCGTGCTCGAGGCGGACCATCACGTCGCGCACCGGGCGGTCGCCGATGTTGGTGACCATGCCGCTGACTGTGACGACCGGGTCGCTGGTGGTGGTGACGACGTCCGGAGTGACCTGATCGATCCGTACCTGGACGAAGGGCGTCGCGGTGGGCTCGCCCGCGTTCGCGTGCGGTGTGGTGACGGGTGCGGTGAGCAACACCCCGAAACCGGCCACGATGCCGATCACTGCGGCGAGTCGCACCAATCTGGCCCGGCGAGATCGTGGCGCCGTCACGGCCCTCGCCCGTGACCGTTCTTCTTGCCCGGTTCGGGGTCCTTGGCGTGACGGGTGCGGGAGTGGGTCTGCGGGCGGCGCCGCGGCGCGCTCGGTGGCAGCGGCGGCAGTGCTTCCTCTCCGTCGTTCTGCAACTTGTCGATCAGCTCGTCGGCCCGTTCGGCCAGGCGGCGTTCGTCGGCGTAGGCCAACCTCGATGGCAGCTCCCGGATCGGTACCCACGCCACTTCGGCGACCTCCAGGTCTTCGTCGCACAGCTCCCCGCCCAAGAACCGCATCAGATAGTGGTGCACGGTTTTGTGCACCCGCCGCCCGTCGGTGACGAACCAGTAGTCGATGCGTCCCAGCACCGCAAGCACGCCGCCGCGGATCCCGGTCTCCTCGGCGACCTCACGGATGGCGGTCTGCTCGGCAGTCTCACCCATCTCGATGTGGCCCTTGGGCAGCGACCACAGCATCCTGCCACGCCGATCGATGCGTCCGATCAACGCGGCAACCTGCGATTCGCGTGGCCCGTCGAGCCCGTCGATGACCAGGCCGCCGGCCGAGGTTTCGTGCACGGTGCGCATCCGCTCGGATGCGCGGCGCGGTCGCGGCCGGCGGTTGGCCGCGGTGGCGGGGGTGGGCGCCGTGTCGCCGGCCGGTTGGCCGTCCGTATTGTTCTCAGCCGGGCGCGCGCCGCCACGACCGCGACGCCGTCCCCGGCGCCGACGTGGTTTGGGCTGTTCGCCGTCCGACACCCAAGCGATATTAGCTGGCACAGGGCGGTCTTCCTGATGCACTCGCCGTCGGCGGGCACCTTTGGTCACGTGTGTCGCATGTGGCTCAGCTGTCACAGCAGTCGCTGGAATGGCAGGGTGGGCGTTTGCCCGCCTCAAGTGGCGGGTGTGCGGCGGTGGCGTTGAGTGTGCGGTGGCTAAGTCGGGTGTGCGGTGGCTAAGTCGAGTGTGCGGTGGCTGCGGGATATTCGCCCTCAGGCCGCGGTGGGAGCACACGCGAGTCTGTGAACGCACACTCGAAGCCCGAGTGCCGCCCGGACGTGCGCTGAGTCACCGCCGCGTTCCTATTAGGCTCACCGAACGTGGCCGAACCCGTCCCCGATGCCGAACTGCTGACCGCCGCCGCGGTCGCACTGCATCAGTACGCGCCGCAGCTGCGCGAACTGGGTGCGGCTTTCGCCGCCGCCGGCCACGAGTTGTACCTGGTCGGCGGGTCGGTGCGGGACGCGGTGCTGGGCCGGCTGAGCCCGGACCTGGACTTCACCACCGACGCGCGGCCCGAGCAGATCCAGCAGATCGTGCGGCCGTTCGCCGACGCGCTATGGGACACCGGCATCGAGTTCGGCACGGTGGGCGTCGGCAAAAGCGGGCACCGCCTGGAGATCACCACTTTCCGGGCCGACACCTATGACCAGGTGACGCGCCATCCGGAGGTGCGCTTCGGCGACCGCCTCGAAGACGACCTGGTGCGCCGCGACTTCACGGTGAACGCCATGGCGGTGCGCATCACCGCGGACGGGCTGGGCGAATTTCTGGATCCGCTGGGCGGGCTGGTGGCCCTGCGGGCCAAGGTGCTCGCCACTCCGATGCCCCCGGAGGTGTCTTTCGGCGATGACCCCCTGCGGATGCTGCGCGCGGCGCGGTTCGTCTCCCAACTCGGCTTCACCGTGGCACCGCCGGTGCTCGCGGCGATCGAGCAGCTGGCCCCGCAGCTGGCCAGGATCAGCGTCGAGCGGGTGGCCGCCGAGCTGGACAAGCTGTTGTGCGGGGCCAACCCGGTGGCCGGCATCGACCTGCTGGTGCAGACCGGGATGGGTGAGGTGGTGCTGCCCGAGATCGGCGGCATGCAGATGGCCATCGACGAACACCACCAGCACAAGGACGTCTACCAGCACTCGCTGACGGTGCTGCGCCAGGCCATAGAACTGGAGGGCGCTCAAGGACCTGACTTGGTGTTGCGGTGGGCCGCGCTGCTGCACGACGTCGGCAAGCCCGCCACCAGACGCCACGAACCCAACGGCGGCGTCAGCTTCCACCACCACGAGGTGGTCGGGGCCAAGATGGTGCGCCAGCGGATGCGCGCGCTGAAGTACTCCAAGCAGATGATCGACGACGTGTCGCAGCTGGTGTATCTGCACCTGCGGTTCCACGGCTACGGCGAGGGCAAGTGGACCGACTCGGCGGTGCGTCGCTATGTCACCGACGCCGGACCGCTGCTGCCGCAGCTGCACAAGCTGGTGCGCGCGGACTGCACGACGCGCAACAAGCGCCGGGCCGCCCGGCTGCGCGCGTCCTATGACCGGCTGGAGGAACGCATCGCAGAGCTGGCCGCCCAGGAGGACCTGGACCGGGTGCGTCCCGACCTGGACGGTAACGAGATCATGCGGCTGCTTGACATCCCGGCCGGCCCGCAGGTGGGGGAGGCGTGGCGGTTCCTCAAGGAGCTGCGGCTGGACCGCGGGCCGCTGTCCCATGAGGAGGCGACGGCGGAGCTGCTGGCCTGGTGGCAGACGCGAGGCGCCGACTCGTCGGATTAGTGCCAACACTCTGCATGCGGCGGCGTAGGTGATCCGCTGCAAGATCGTGTCCAGCACAGAAGCGGACGGCTTCGATGAGCGCGGCGAAGTTTCGACGATCGGTACCGCCGAAGGAATAAGGCCGACACTGAACGACAACCCCGGGGAACCGCAGGGCGTCGGGTTCCGTCGAAGCCCGCATGGACTACTGCTTGGGCGCCGACGACGGCGCGGCCTCGATGTGGACCCGTCCCCCTGACCTCGACCTGGACGGCGACGGAACGCTCGATGCGGTGGGGCTCGACCTCGATGCCGACGGCATGCGGGACGACGCCCTGGCCGACTTCGACGGCGACGGACTAGCCGATCACGCGGTGCTGGACATCGACAACGACGGGACGCCGGAAAGCTACTTCGTCGATGACGGCACCGGGACGTGGTCGGTAGCGGTCGACCGCGGCGGACAGCTGCGCTGGTTCGGGTTGGACGGCGCCGAACATACCGGCGGTCCCCTCGTGGACTTCGATGGCCAGGGTCGGGCCGACGATCGATTGTTCGATACCGATGGTGACGGAACGGCCGACCGCGTGCTGAGTGCCGGGCCGCAGGGCGTGACCGGATACGTCGATACCGACGGCGACGGGCGCTGGAACGTTCGCCTTATGGATACCGACGCTGACGGGACCGCCGACGGAGCCACTGCCCTATGAATCCAGATAAGAAGAATGGCAGCTAACCGAAGAAGCGCGTTCGAGCCGTTCCACCGACGCCCGTCAACGCGCGATGACACCCCTCAGCGTTTGACACGCGGTCGATTCTCATGTGCACTGAACAGCCTGTTAAAGCCCTGTGTAGCACCGGCATCAGCTGAAGTGACAGCTTGCGGTAGCTGGTCTAGCTTTACGCAGACCGAGGCTCGGGGAGCCCAGATAATTGAGGGAGACGTAAATAATGGCAAATGCGACCGTTGTCACTCCGGAACTGCTGCGCAGTACTCAGCAACGGATTGAAACGCGACTGCAGGAGGCGGTTGTGATAGCCAACCAGTACCTGAGCGGCCACGAGAACATCATCAGTGCGACGGGGTGGGCGGGCGACGCAGGTTCCACCTCACTGAGTACCGCGGGTCACATTCACCACGACCTGCAGCAGATCATGACGGGCGGACAGCGGCTGGCGCACGGGCTGGGCCGGGCGGCGGTGCTGATGGAGAACCACGAAGCGGACGCCGCCCATGATCTCAACGGTGTGTTCGGCGGGGGAGTGCAGGCGGTTTAGCACGCGTCGGACCCACACCCTGAAACCGCTTCCGCAATCGAAGAAAAGGAAACAGTCGTCATGACAGATCAGATCGTCTACAACCACGGTGCCGTCATCGGCTTCGCGGGCGAGGTTGGTGCCCAGGCCGCGCAACTGATGGAGATCCACGCCGACGTCCTGCACATGACCCAGGCGCTCGGGGACTTCTTCCAGGGCCACGGCGCCACGGCGTTTTTCGACGCCCAGCAGCAGATGCTGCGCGGCCTGGAAGACCTGATCCAGACGGTCAGCCGTCACGCCCACACCGTGCACAACGTGGACGAGATGGCTCAAGCCACCGACGCCCAGATGGGCACCTTGTTCACCTAGCCACTGAAGCGGGCCGGCGGGGCGCACGCACAGCGTGCGCCCTTGGCCCGCGTGTGAGGACATCGTGTTAACCACCACCGTCGACGGGCTTTGGGCCCTGCAAGTACTCACCGGGATCGAGACGCTGGCACCGGAGTTGGGCCTGCGGCCGCACCTGCCCAGCGTGGAACCCAAGCACCTGGCGCTGCACCATCCGGTCACCGCCGAGTTGCGCGCCGTCGGAGTCATCGACGAGTTCGATGCCGTCGACCCGACGGTGGTGGAGTGGTTGACCGTCCTCTCGCGCCGGGACGTCGCACTGTGCCTGCAGATGCGCGTTCCGGGTGGGGACGAACCGGCCCGGGCGCTGCTGGCCAGATTCGCACAGTGGTGGGTTGCCCTGGAACGATCGGAGGACATGATTCGCCTCAGCGGAGCCGGCATCGCCGGCGCCGAGCGGGCGGCGAGCACGGTTGTCGTCGCGCAAATCGAGCGGTTGTGCGGCGCCAACGCGCCGGCGCCGCTGCGCCCGGTAACTCTCGATGCCGAGGCGCTGCGCAGGGACGCAACCGGGAGGGAGGCGCTGGGCGCCTTCCTGGCCGGACAACCCCTCGACGCCGATCAACTGCGGACGCTGACGGTGGCCGCGGATCCGGAGCGCTCCGCACAGGCCTCGATCGTTGCGATTCAGTCCGGGGTGCCCACCGGACGGTTGCTGCGCACCCACATCGAACCGGGTGCGGTGACGATCATCGACACTCCGGAAGGGCGACTCCTCGTAGAGGACGTCGAATCGGCGGGGAAGAAGTGGATCATCATCGCGCCCGGCATCAAGACCAACATCGCCACCGCGATCAATCGCATGGTGCGACGCCTGCCCGCTCAACAGCACTGGCATTCGTACCGCAAAGTCGTGTAGTCGAGAGGTATCAAGTGTTAGCAGTCGCACCGTGACGAATTCGTGGACCACAGGCCCCAGTGCCGCGGACCAGACCGCGGCTCGCCCGCGGGAGGACTCCGGCGGGCGATACCAGCAGCAAGAATCCGTGTCCGGCACCCTACGGATCTCCGATATGGTGGCGCCGCGCAAGATTCCGCCGGGATCGGGCTGGCGCAAGCTCCTGTACGCCGTGTCCTTTCAGACCATCAACCTCGGCGAGTCCCCGGCCGAACGTCATTACCGCGAATTGCGGGCACGGATCCGGCGCCACATCCGCAAGCAGTACGTGATCGGAGTGACCTCAGGCAAAGGCGGAGTCGGCAAGACCACCATGACCGCCTGCATCGGCGGAGTGTTCCGGGAATGCCGGCCGGACAACGTCGTCGCCATCGACGCGGCACCGGGATTCGGTACGCTGGCCGGGCGGATCGACGAATCTCCGCCCGGTGACTATTCGGCGGTCCTGAACGACACCGACGTTCAGGGCTACGCCGACATCCGGGAACATCTGGGGCAGAACAGCATTGGCCTTGATGTGCTGGCCGGCAACCGGGCTTCGGACCAACCGCGGCCACTGGTGCCCTCGATGTTCACCGGAGTGTTGTCGCGGCTGCGCCGCACCCACACGGTCATCGTGGTGGACACGTCGGACGACCTCGAGCACCCAGTGATGAAGGCGGTGCTCGACGCGTGTGACGCACTGGTTTTCGTTTCGGGTCTGACAGCAGACACGTCGCTGCCGGTGACCCGCGCGATCGATCTGCTTCGCTCGATGGGCTATCACGAACTGGTGTCCCGCAGCACCGTCGTGCTCAACGACAGCCGCAACAAGTACGACCCGGACGCGCGTAAGTACCTCACCGAACGCTTCCGGCAATCCGGAGCGACCGTCGAATTCATGCCCTACGACCCGTATCTGGCCAAGGGCGGCATCATCGACACCCGTCATGAACTGAAGAAGGCAACGCGGTTGCGGGCGTTCGAGATCACCGCGGCGCTGGCCGATAAGTACATTCCGGATGCCGACAGGCCACGCTGATGGCGAAGGTCTCGTTCCCGGCGCGCTGCGCGGTCGCGGTGGTCTGCGGTGATCACCTGCTTTCGCAGGTTTACCCGGCGTCGGTTCCGATCGAGGTGTTCATCGACAACGCTGTCGAACTCCTCAACGACGAGCTCAAGCGCCGTGGCCTCAGCGGGCTGGAAGCCGGTGTCGGCTACGAACTGCACAAAGCCAACGGTGTGCGCCTGGATGTGACCAAAACACTGGATGAACTCGGCGTCGAGGACGGCGCGACGCTGACTCTGGTACCCGCGATCGAAGGAGACTCTTTCGAACCGGAATACGAGTCGTTGTCGACCGGGCTGGCGCGGGTGGGCAAGAAACTCTTCGAACCGGTCACGGTGCAAACCGCCGCTCGTACCGCCCTGGCCATCGTCGCCGCCGTCGTGATCACGGTGCTGGGACTTGCTGTGCGCCAACGTTTATCGACCGACACACTGATGCCTACCGTCGTCACCGGTGGTGTCGGCCTGCTCACTGCCGCAGGGGTAGTCGTGGTGTGGCGGTGGTGGCCGCACCGCACCGACATGCTGGACGCATTGGCATGGCTGGGCGCACCGCTGATCGCGGCGAGCCTGGGTGCCGGTGCCCCGGGTCGGCTGGGATCGGCCCATGTCGTGATCGCCGTGTTGGCCGCGGCCGTGATGATCTGGACAATCACTGCGTTCACGGGACGACATGCCGATGTGGCGGCGGCGGTGGTGACGTTGTGCGCACTGAGCGGAACGGTTGCCGCGGTGCGGATGTGGTGGCCCGTTCCGGCCCAGTGGCTGGGGATGTGCACCCTGGTCGCCTTGCTGTTCGTGCTGACCTCGGCCCCGACGGTGGCGCTCTGGGTGGCGCGGATCCGGCCCCCCTACTTCGGCTCCATCACCGGCCGGGACCTGTTCCGGCGCAGCGCCGGACTCCCGGCCGACGCGGTCGCTCCGGTGAGTGAAGCCGTCGATGATGACGTGACTTCCGACACCACGCCGCGGGGCGCGCAGATCGCCACGGCTGCGATACGCGCCAACAGCGTGCTCACCGGAATCTGTGCCGGCGCCGCGGCGGCGCTGCCGGTCGCGGTGTGGTCGTCGCTGATGCCGGGTCGCGATCGCGATACCGCGGCCGCGGTACTCGCCGCGCTGTTCGTCGTGATCTTCATCAGTCGCGGCCGGGCGTACGCAGACAAGCGCCAAGCCGTTGCGCTCGTGTCCGGTGCCGCCGCGGCGACCTGTGCCGGTGTCGTGAAATACGTTGTCCACGAGCCGGCTTCCTCGGGTCAGGCGCTGGTGAATGGAACGCTGCTGCTGGTCGCATTCGCCGGCGCCGGACTGTTGGCTGCGTTGCTCGTTCCGGTCACCAGGTTCACTCCACTGGTTCGGATGGCCGCGGAATGGCTTGAGATCGCGGCGATCATCGCCGCGCTTCCGTTGGCCGCCTGGATCGGCGGGCTGTTCACCTGGGTGCGCATGCGATGAGCCGGACAGCCGCTGTGGTACAGCGAATGTGTGCGCTTGTGCTGGTGGGCTCGATCGTCGGCCTGTTGGCGAGTTATCCGATCGCCCAAGCGGTTCCGCCGCCGACCATCGACCCGGCGCGGGTACCCGCCGACGGCAGACCCGCGTCCGATCAACCGATGCGGCAGAGCAACATGTGCGCACGCACGATCACCGTGGCCGATCCCAACGTGTCAGTCACGGCTCCGGGGTTCACGATGCTCAACATCAGCAAGGCCTGGCAGTATTCGACGGGCAACGGGGTGCCGGTGGCGATCATCGACACCGGTATCAATCCGAGCCCCCGGTTGCGGGTGGTTGCCGGCGGCGACTACATCATGGGTGGCGACGGCCTGACCGACTGCGATGCGCACGGCACCATCGTGGCTTCGGTGATCGGCGCCGCACCGCAGGGAAGCCCCATGCCGGTGCCGATGCCCAGCGCCCCGGCGTTTCCGCCACCGGCCGCGCCGCCGGCCGTCGATGGGGCGCCGCCTCCGCCAGGCGGGCCGCCGCCGCCGCCCGCGCCCCCGCCACCGCCCACCCCCGTAACGGTGACCGAGACCAAACCGGCGCCGCCACCTCCGCCCGCCGATGAACCGTCCAACGCACCGGGTGATCCCGGCACCGGAGGGACCGACATTGCCGAGGTCCCCGGTCCGCCTCCGGGCGCACCGGACGGTGTCGTGGGCGTCGCACCGCACGCGGTGGTCATTTCCGTCCGCCAGTCGTCACGGGCGTACGAGCCGATCAATCCCGGACCCGGCGACATGGAGGTCCGGAAGAAGGCCGGTTCCATCGCCACCCTGGCCAGCGCCATCGTGCACGCGGCCAACATAGGCGCCAAAGTGATCAACATCAGCGTCACCTCGTGCGTGCCCGCCGCCGACCCCTTGGACCAGGCCGCCATCGGCGCCGCGGTGTGGTACGCCGCCACTGTCAAGGATGCGGTGATCGTGGCTGCCGCGGGCAACGACAGCGAAGACGGCTGTTCCCAGAATCCTTCGTTCGACCCCCTGGACCCGTCCGATCCCCGCGACTGGCATCAGGTGAAAACGGTGTCATCGCCATCGTGGTTCTCCGACTTTGTGCTCTCAGTCGGGGCAGTCGACAACACGGGTGCGGCCATCGCCAAGAGTCTGGCCGGACCCTGGGTGGCGGTGGCGGCCCCCGGCGTCGGGATCATGGGCCTGTCGCCGCAATCCGGCGGGCCCGTCAACGCCTATCCTCCGATCCGGCCCGGGGAGAAGAACATGCCGATCTGGGGCACCAGCTTCTCGGCCGCCTATGTCAGCGGGGTCGCGGCGCTGGTGCGTGCCAAGTATCCCCGGTTGTCCGCGCACCAGATCATCAACCGGATCGTGCAGACGGCGCACAATCCACCACGCGGAGTCGACAACCAGGTCGGTTACGGCGTGGTGGATCCGGTGGCGGCGCTGACCTTCGATGTGCCTGCAGGCGAACGACTTCCACCTGCGGCACACAGCCGGATCATCACGCCGGCCGCGCCGCCGCCGATGCCGGACCACCGCGCTCGCAACGTTGCGATGATCTTCACCGGGATCGTCGTTGTCGTCGTGGTGGGCGGCGCGCTGATCGCGCGGGCGCGGCGGGGGCGATGACGGACGGGCACCGGCGCACGGTCATCGTCGCCATCTTTCTCACCACCCTGGCTGGTTATGCTATCGGTGGAACTCTTTGTGCGGCTGCGGGATTGGTGCTGGCGACAGTCATCGCCGTCGTTCCCTGGCGACGTCAGACGCCCTGGTCGTGGTTCTCCCTGTGGTGGCGGCGCAAACGGGTGATCCACCTGATCGAGCCATGTGTGGTGGCCAACGACCGCGCCGGCGGGGGAGTCCGCTTCCAGGACGGGATCGCGGTCGCCGCGGTGCAACTGCTCGGCAAGGCCCATGCTCCGACCCTCTTCACCGGATCGACGTCGACACACACCGAGAATGCGCTCGAGATAGCCGATCTGGTGCCGTTGCTGCGGCAGAGCCTCGGGTTGCGGGTGGGGTCGCTCAGCATCGTCAGCAGCGGAGCGCGACGACGACCGACCGGCGACTATCCCCGGGTATACGACACCCTCATCGGAACCCCGCCCTACGCCGGGCAGCGTGAAACCTGGCTTGTGCTTCGCGTCTCGGCACTGGACAACGTCGAGGCGCTGCGCTCCCGGAGCTCGATCGGGACGACGACGCTGGCTGCCGCGCAGCGGATCGCCGCCGCAATGCGTCAAGCCGGAATCCGCGCGAGGGTGGCAACCGCCACGGACATCGTCGAATTGGAGCGCCGATTGGGGGTTTCGGCGCTGCAGGTGCTCAATCGCCGTTGGCGATCGGTGCGCGGGGAAGGGGGCTGGCTGACTACCTACTGGTACCGTCCCGCCGACATCAGCACCGAGAACCTGGCGCAGGCGTGGGCGATTCGCGCCGACGGAATCACACAGAATGTCACCCTGTTCGGCGACGGGAATGTCACAGCCACCGTGACTGTGCGCAATGCGCAACCCCCGACCGCCCCACCGAGCGTGCTGTGGCAGACCCTACCCGGCGAACAAGCCGCGGCCCTTGCGGCCAACTTGTGCGGTCCTTTGCCGCGGCTGCGTGGTATTCGCCGCGGGCCGATGGCGGGTCCGCTGGTCGTCCCGATCGGACCCTCGGGTGTGCTACTTGGCAAAGTGGACGCCGGCAATCGGATGATGCTGCCGCTGGATGACCCCGGCGAGTTCACCCGTGTGCATATCGCCGCGGACGACGCGCTGGCCAAGCGCATCGTGGTCCGGCTGGCCGGCGCAGGCGAGCGGATCACCGTGCACACCCGCAGCGCCCAGCGCTGGGCCAGTGTTCGGACACCGGAGATTGCGGTCACCGAGCTGGCCCGGCCGATGGCCGGAACCACGATCAGTGTCGTGGACGGCACGGTGACACCGGCACCGCGCCCGAATACCGTTGTTTCCGTCGGCGAACCGGACACCGAAGCTCGGGGCACCGCGAATGTGCTGATCGCCCAGACCGGTCCGGCAACGGTGAGGGTAGCGGCCGCGGGCAAGGACTACTCGGTGGAGATCGAACTCTTCCGTGCCGAAAACCGTTATGTCTCCTTCGAGCCCACCAGCTTACGCAGCGGCGACTTGGCAGCGGCGGACTCGCCATGACGAGCAGTGCCGTGATCACCGCCGCGCGTAAGCGCTTCGATCACGCCATGACATTGCTGGACCGGGATCCCGCGGCGGCGGCCGAAAGATTCCGGGAGGCCACCGATATCGATCCGTCGATGGCCGACGCGTGGCTGGGCCGGATCGCCGGTGGCGACGAGTCGTTGACGACGGTCCAGCAGCTCTACACGTACGGGCCGCGGTTACACCGGGAAACCAACCGGCTCGGAGTGCGACTGTCGGCGCCCATCAAAGCCGGCCCCTACCTGTCGATTTCGGTGAGCGAGTCATCACACGCCGGGCTGGCCCTGGCCAGCGCGCTGATCGATGCGGGTCGGTACCACGAGGCCGACGTATTGCTGAAAAATCCAGCCCTGCTGGACAACTGGGAAAACTACCAATGGCAGCAACACATCGAGGCGTACCTGATGTTCGTCACACAGCGGTGGCCCGACGTCATCGCGGTCGCGGCGGCGGTCCTGCCACCACAAGCAATCATCATGTCGGCGGTCAGCGCCGCCACCTGTGCCCTGGCGGCGCATGCGGCCGCCCATCTCGGGCAGGCGCGGGTGGCACTCGAGTGGGCCGATCGGGTCGAGGTGCATAACGTGACCGGCCCACCACGGCAGGGCCGCAACGAAAACGCCACCACTGCAATTGATTCCGGAAACTTTCCACTGATCGCAGCAGATCTGGCCTACGTGCGGGGGATGGCGTACCGCCACCTCGGCGATGAACCGCAGGCACAGATGTGGTTGTCCAAAGCGACGATCAATGGGGCGTTGTTGGTTTCGGCGAAGCAGGCATTGACCGACACCACCCTGCGGCTGGTGATCTCTGACGAGGAGACGATCGGTACCCGGACAGACAAGTGGGACGTGAGCACCCAGCGGTCGGCTCAGCAGCGAACCGAAGCCGAACAGGAGCAACGGCGCAACCAGCTGCTGGAGGAGGGCCGTGCGCTGTTGAACAACCAAGTCGGGCTCGCCGAAGTCAAGCGCGCGGTCGCCGAGTTGGAGGATCAGATCGAGGTCCGGGCACTGCGACTCGCGGCCGGGTTGCCGGTGACCAACCAAACCAACCACATGCTGCTGGTCGGACCGCCTGGTACCGGCAAGACGACGACCGCCGAAGCGTTGGGCAAGATCTATGCGGGGCTGGGGATCGTGCGCCACCCCGAGATCATCGAAGTCAAGCGGGCCGACTTCTGCGGCGAGCACATCGGGGCCTCGGGACCCAAAACCAACGAACTGATCAGCCGTTCGCTGGGCCGGATCCTGTTCATGGACGAGTTCTACTCACTGGTGGAACGGCATCAGGACGGCCGGCCGGACATGATCGGCATGGAGGCGGTCAATCAACTGCTGGTGGCGCTAGAAGTGCACCGTTTCGACTTCTGCTTTATCGGAGCGGGGTATGAGAAGGAAGTCGACGAGTTTCTGACCGTGAACCCCGGCCTGGCCGGCAGGTTCAATCGCAAGCTGCGCTTCGAGTCGTACACGCCGGACGAACTGGTGGAAATTGCGGTGCGCTACGGCAGTCCGAGGGCGACGATCATCGATCCGAGTGCGGCTGAGTCGCTGACCGCGGCCTGCGCAACGCTACGGTCACATCGCGCACCCGACGGCAGGCACGGAATCGATCTGATGCAGAACGGACGATTCGCACGCAATGTTGTCGAACGGGCCGAGCGGCTGCGCGATTCCCGGGTGGCCGCTCAACACCGCAGCGCCAAAGGGTCGGTGACTGTCGAGGACCTGCAGACGTTACACAGTCAGGACGTGGTGGCCGCGGTACTGGAGGCGTGCGCGGAAAAGCATGTCTCGCTGGACATCACACCTCGATGACGACCGCCCCGCCCTGACCGCCGCCAGCGCACATCGCGGCCACACCGATCCCGCCGCCGCGCCGCATCAACTCGTAAGTCAGCGTGGTCACCATCCGCGCACCGGAGGCGGCGATGGGGTGGCCCAGGCTGCAGCCGCTGCCGGAGAAGTTGACCTTCTCCTCGTCGAGGCCGTACTCCCGGCACGCGGCGATAGGCACCGAGGCGAAGGCCTCGTTGATCTCCCACAGCGCCACGTCGCCGGGCGACAGGCCGGCCCGCTGCAGCACCTTGCCGATCACCTTCACCGCGCCCAGCCCGCAGTCGCGCGGTGCCACGCCCGCGGCGGCCCAGGCCCGGACCTTGCCCATCACGTGCAACCCCTCGGCGGCGGCATACTCGGCATCCACCAACGCAACTGCCGCGGCGGCGTCATTGGTGCCGCTGCTGTTGCCGGCGGTGATGGAGAAGCCCTCGATCTCGGGGTGCAGCACCTTCAGTCCGGCCAGCTTCTCCACCGTGGTGTTCCGGCGCGGGTGCTCGTCGACGGCGAACTCGGTGACCGACCCGTCGAACTGGGTGATCTTCAGCGGCAGGATCTCGTCGGCGAACTTGCCGGCGTCCTGCGCGCCGACCGCCCGCTGATGGGAGCGAGCCGCCCAGGCGTCCATCTCCTCGCGGGTGATGCCGACCGACTGCGCGGTGTTCCAGCCGACGGTGATCGACATGTCCTTGGCCGGGGCATCCGGCGTCTCGACATGCGTGGGCGGCATCCACCGCTCCTCGAACTTCAGCTCCGGGCCCGGGATGCGCCAGTTGGTCAGTGGCGTCATCGACAGCGACTGCACGCCCCCGGCGATGAGCACCCGCTCCATACCCGAGCCGATCTGCGCGGCGGCGTTGCCGATCGCGGTGAGGCTGCCCGCACAGTGTCGGTTCACCGACTGGCCGGGCACGTGCTCGAGACCGGTCGCGGTGGCCGCATAGCGGGCTAAATCACCTCCGCCGTAATGAGATTCGGCGAAAATGATGTCGTCGACGGCCGACGGGTCGACACCCGAGCGCCGCACCACCTCGGGCAGTACCGCCGTGATCAGCGTCTCGGGCGGGGTGTTGACGAGCGTGCCCTTGAAGGACCGGCCGATCGCCGTGCGGACGGCGCCAACGATTACGGGTGTGGGCATCTGCTAACCCTTCCTGGGGGATCGAGGCCTATCGTAGCAAGTACCGTATTTACAATAGTAAACAGAGGTGTAACGCTACCCATGGCCGCGGCCATAGCCGCTGAGGGGGCGCCCGGCCCCTTCTCATCCGGACGATGACGATCACCGACGACCACACCGAAAGGCAAACAGCTCGACACCCAGCCCGGGCGCTGCTGTGTCCGGTCGAACGGAAGAGTTCAACGCAGGTGTCAGTGGAATGCGTAGTGCTCGAGCCACATTGAGCCGGCTCGCGGGTGAGCGAGTGGACGCCGCCGTACACCATGAACGGGCCCGAGAAGATGAACCCGCCGCTGTCATCACTTCGCCATGAACCCCGCGAGCGCCGGCACCTCGAAACCATCGCCGGGCGACAGGAAATTGGTTGGCACGGAAACGGATTAGTGCCACAGCATCGAGGGAGGGCGGGAGAGGATACGGCGGTGCGCCCGACTGGGCATCGGACTTGTCGTGGCGGGTCCGCAAACGGCGTGGACGGGCACCCTATCCATCGCATAACGACGCGGCCCGAATAGCGCCGTTCACGCAGCCGTTACGTCTAAACTGCTGCCAGGGTTTGACACGCCGCACGAACTCAATGAATGGAGTGATTCGGGGGTGCACCGGATCTTGCTGATGACGGTGGCGCTGGCCGTCGCAACGGCACCGTTCACCGCGCCGCCGGCACTGGCAGTGACTCCGCCCCCGATCGATCCCGGTGCGTTGCCACCGGATGTCACCGGTCCCGACCAGCCCACCGAGCAACGCGTCCAGTGTTCGAGTCCCACGGTGCTGCCGGAGTCCAGCTTTCATGATGCGCCGTGGAGCAACGCCTACATCGGCGTCTCCGAGGCCCACAAGTTCGCCACCGGCGCCGGCGTGACGGTCGCCGTCATCGACACCGGGGTCAACGCCTCACCCCGCGTCCCGGCGGAGCCGGGCGGCGACTTCGTCGACCAGGCCGGCAACGGGTTGTCCGATTGCGACGCCCACGGCACGCTGACCGCGGCCATCATCGGCGGCCGGCCGGCTCCCACCGACGGCTACGTCGGCGTCGCGCCCGACGTGCGCCTGCTCTCCATCCGGCAAACCTCGGAGGCCTTCGAACCCGTCGGCGCACAATCGAATCCGAACGACCCCAACGCCACCCCGGCCGCCGGGTCGATCCGCAGCCTGGCCCGCGCGGTGGTGCACGCCGCCAACCTCGGCGCCGGCGTGATCAACATCAGCGAAGCCGCCTGCTACAAGGTGACTCGGCCCATCGACGAGGCGAGCCTGGGAGCGGCCATCGATTACGCCGTCAACGTCAAGAACGCGGTCGTGATCGTCGCGGCCGGCAACACCGGCGGGGACTGCGCTCAGAATCCGCCGCCCGACGCGGCCAACCCGGGCGACCCCCGCGGATGGAACAAGGTCCAGACCGTGGTCACCCCTGCGTGGTACGGCGACTCGGTGATCACCGTGGGCGGCATCGGCCAAACCGGTGTGCCCAGCACCTTCTCCATGCACGGCCCGTGGGTCAACCTGGCGGCCCCGGCGGAGAACATCGAATCGCTCGGTGAGCGCGGCGACCCGGTGAATGCCCTGCAGGGCAAGGAAGGACCGGTACCGATCGCGGGGACCTCCTTCGCCGCAGCCTACGTCTCCGGGGTGGCGGCCCTGGTGCGACAACGGTTCCCCGAGCTGACGCCGGTGCAGGTGATGCAACGGATCGAAGCCACGGCGCGACACCCCGGTGGCGGCGTGGACAACCTCGTGGGTTCGGGCACTGTGAACGCCCTGGCGGCCTTGACGTGGGACATCGCGCCCGGCCCGGCCACCATCCCGTACGACGTCCGCCGGATGCCGCCACCCGTGATGGCACCGGCACCCGACCGGCTGCCGATCACGGTGGTCACCCTCGCCGTCGGGGGGCTGCTGCTGGCGCTCGGCTTCGGGTCGCTGCTGGCCAGGGCGCTGAGGCGCCGGCGATGAGGAATCCGCTTCGGCTGAAGTTCAGTACCGGACACACGCTGGTGTGGGCGGTACTGGCGCCGGCGGTCATTTTGGTGTTCCTGCCGATGCGGCACTGGTGGGTGGGGATTGCGCTGGTGGCGGCGGGGGCCATCGTCGTGTTCGTCACGTTCTTCGGCCGGCGCGTGACCGGATGGGTGGCCACGGTGTTCGCCTGGCTGCGGCGTCGACGCAAGCCGCCGGACGTGCCGTCCGAGCCCGAAGTCGGGGCGACGGTGAAACCCGGCGACCACGTCGCGGTGAGGTGGCGCCGCAACACCTTGATCGCCGTCATCGAACTCAAGCCTCGGCCGTTCACGCCGACCGTGGTCGTCGACGGGCAGGCCCACACGGACGACGTGCTGGACACCAGGCTGCTGGAACACCTGCTGCAAGTGCACTGCCCCGACCTGGAGGCCGATATCGTATCTGCCGGGTTCCGGGTGGGCAGGACGGCGAGCCCCGAGGTGGTGAACCTCTATCAGCAGGTGATCGGCGCCGACCCGGCACCGGCCAACCGCCGCACGTGGATCATGCTGCGCGCCGATCCGGAACGCACCCGCAAGTCAGCACAACGCCGCGACAAAGGCGTCGCCGGCCTGGCCCGCTATCTGGTGGCTTCGGCAACCCGCATCGCCGACAACCTGGCCGGCCACGGCGTCGACGCGGTCTGCGGACGTAGCTTCGACGACTACGACCATGCCATCGACATCGGATTCGTGCGGGAGAAGTGGTCGATGATCAAGGGCCGTGACTCCTACACCGCGGCCTACACCGCGCCCGGCGGACCCGACCTGTGGTGGTCGGCGCGGGCCGACCACACCATCACCCGGGTGCGCATCGCGCCCGGCAGGGCGCCGCAGGCCACCGTGCTGCTCACTACGGCGGGCAAACCGAAGACGCCACGCGGCTTCTCCCGTCTCTTCGGCGGGCAGCGACCGGCGCTGACGGGCCAAAACCTGATCGCCGACCGGCATTGCCAGGTCCCCATCGGGCCGGCCGGCGTGCTGGTGGGCGAGACGGTGAACCGGTGTCCGGTGTATCTGCCGTTCGACGAGGTCGACGCCAGCTTGAACCTCGGCGACGCTCAGACGTTCACCCAGTTCGTGGTGCGCGCAGCGGCGGCCGGCGGGCACGTCATCCTGGGGCCGCATTTCGAGGAGTTCGCCCGGCTCGTCGGCGCTGCCGTAGGTCCGGTCGCCAAGGTGACATGGCCGAACGCGACGACCTATCTGGGTCCGCACCCGGGGGTGGAAAAAGTGGTGCTGCGCCACAACATGGTGAGCACACCGCGCCACCGCAAGTTGCCGATACGCCGCGTCTCGCCGCCGGAGGAGAGCCGTTTCCAGCTGGCACTGCCGAAATAGTGCGCATCCGAGATTTTTGGTGCAAGAACCTCGAACTTTAGCGACGATAATGGTTAGAGCATTAAGGAGGATGATCCGATATGACTCAGCCACAGACCGTGACGGTCGATCAGCAAGAGATTCTGGACCGGGCCAACGAGGTCGAGGCGCCGATGGGCGACCCGCCGACCGACGTTCCGGTCGCACCCTGTGCACTGACCTGCGCGACCAACGCGACCGAGCAGATCCGGCTGAACGCTGAGAACATGCGGACCTTCCTGGAGGCCGGTGCCCGCGAGCGGAGCCGCCTGGCGACCTCCCTGCGCAACGCGGCGAAGGCCTACGGCGACGTCGACGAGGAGGGCGCGGCCGCCCTCGACAACGATGGCGGTGAGGTGACCGGAGAATCCGCCGGCGGCGCCGGTGGCGACAGCTCGGCGGGCCTGCAGGACACCGAGCAGGTGGCGGCGGCGGGCGACGCGGGCTACACCGATCTGGAAACCGCGGCGAAGAAGATCGAGACCGGCGATCAGGGTTTGTCGCTCTACAACGTGTCCGACGCATGGAACAAGTTCAGCTTCGCACTGCAAGGAGATGTCAAGCGGTTCCGAATCTTTCAGAAGTGGGAAGGCGACGCCGCCACCGCGTGCGAAGAGTCGCTGGAGCAGCAGCGCCAATGGATTGTCTACATGTCGGAGAATGCGACGGCGCTGGCCCAGCAGGCCTACTTCATGGCGAAGCTGCAGGATTACGCCAAACGCGCCCACCCCTCGTCAGCGGACATCGCGGCACTGAAAAAGATGGTCGCGGATGGCAACAAAGAAGCCATCAAGGTGTACGCCGAATACCAGCAGACTTCGGAGAAGGTGCTGGAGGAATACGACACCAAATCCGCACAAGTCAAGGCGTTCAACCTGAAGAAGCCGCCGCCAGCCATCAAGATTGACCCGCCACCGCCCGCGCAGACACCGGGCCTCATCCCCCCCCAGGTGATGCAGGCGGCGGCCATGGCCGGCGGCGGTTCGGGCTCCGGGATGCAGGCTCCAATGATGTCGCCCATGGGTGGCGCCGGTACCGGAGGCGGCATGCCGGCTGGTGTGGGCGCAGAGCTGGCCGCGGCACGTGACGCCGCCGCGAACCTGCCCAAAGAGCCTGGTATGAAACCGATGTCGTTGGGCGGCGGTGGAGGCGGCGGTGGTATGCCGTCGATGCCGCTGGCACCGGCAACCGGTGGCATCGAGGGCGAATCGATGCGGCCGGCGGGTGCCGGCGACCTCGGCGCCGCAGGTGCGGCCGGCGCGGCCGGCCGCGGCGCTGCGGCCGGCGGCGGCATGGGAATGCCGATGGGTGGTCACGGTCAGGGTGGGGGAGGCTCCAAATCCAAGGGCGCGCAACAGGATGAGGAAGCGCTCTACACCGAGGACAGGGCGTGGACCGAGGCCGTTATCGGTCAGCGCCGCCGGCAGGACATGAAGGAGTCGAAATAATGGACATGGATATGGACCCGCATGTCGCGGCGGCGTTGGCGCTGGCGGCGCGGTTTCAGCAGGCGCTGGAAGGCACGCTGAACCAGATGAACAGCGGGAACTTCCGTGGCGAGGACGAAGCCGCAACTGTGGAAGTCAACATCAACGGCCACCAGTGGCTCACCGGTGTGCGTATCAACGAAGGTCTGATCAAGGAACTGGGCGCCGAGGTGGTCGGTGCCCGGATCAACGAGGCCCTGCAGAACGCGCAACAGGCGGCGACTCAGTACAACTCCGCCGCCGGTGAGCAGCTCACCGCTGCGCTCGAGGCCATGACCAAGGCCGCCAGCAACAACCGCGGCTGACCACAGCATCGAGCGGAACTCATCCGGCGGTGTGCCTGCTGGATGGATCGCGCCCTAATTGCGGAATTATTCGTGGTGCGCACCCGAGAGTTTATCGAGCGAAATCTGAGATCGTTATGAGTATGCCGCAATCGCATCGGCACCGCGAAATTGCCGCAGCTGGCAGGCTTTAAGCTCGGTTAGGCTTGGTAACCATGACGTTCGGGTGGCACCGAGCGGGGCCGGATTCCCTCCGGCTCCCCGACGCCCGGTAGGAGAGTAGGCAATGGGCATTCCACGACCGACTGGCGAATATGCCGGTCAGATGCTGGAGGGCGGCTGGCCCGAGGCTGACGAGGACGCCTTCTACGACCGGGCCCAGGCGTTCAACGGGATGCTGCACCAGGTCGCCGACGTGATGGATTCCGCCCGGCACCAGCAGGTCGAGGTATTTCAGGGCGGCGTCTGGTCCGGCGGTGCCGCCAACGCCGCGAACGGCGCGTTGGGCGCGAATCTGAACGAAATCAGCACGCTGCAGGATTATCTCGCGACCGTCATTACCTGGCACCAGCACATCGGTGATTTGCTGGTGCAGGCGAAATCGGAAATCGGAAACAATGTCGACGGCGCACACCGGGAAATCTCCATTCTGGAGAACGACACCGAGCTGGAACCCGAGGAGCGTCAAAACGCAATCAATTCCCTGGTGCGGGCCACCCAGCAGGCCAATGCCAGTTTGATCGCCGAAACGACCCAGCAGGTGCTGGAATCCAGGAATTGGAAGCCGCCGCACAACGCGCTCGAGGATCTGCTGCATCAGGTCGCGCCGCCGACCCCGGAGGTGCCGACGCTCGTCGTGCCCACACCGGCAAGGCCGACCCCGGTCGGTCCGGCCCCAACGCCGTTCGAGCCCGTACCGGCCAACCCGTACAACCCGGTGACCCCCGGCGCGCCGTCGAAGCCGGTGACGCCGCGGCCGTTCGAGCCCGTGCCCGCCAACCCGTACAACCCGCTCAATCCCGGCATACCATTCAACCCGCTGGACCCGACCACTCCCGGCACGCCGGTGTCCCCACTCAACCCGTCCATCCCGGCCGCCCCGGTCAATCCGTCCACGCCCGGGACCCCGATCAGCCCGATCACGCCGGTCAAGCCGAAGCCGGACGACAAGCCGGTCACCCCGGTCGCGCCGGCACCGGCGCCGGCCCCGGTGACCCCCGCTCCTGCGCCGGCCCCGGCGAACCCGGCGCCCGGTACCGGCCCGGCCCCCACACCGGTCGGTCCGCCGTCGCCCGACGCGCCGTCGCTGCCCACCGACCCCAGCACGCCGTCGACCCCGTTCACCCCGTCCACCGACACCCCGCACGTCAAGCCGGCGGCGGCGGCGGAGGCGCCCACTCACCCCGGTCAGGCGACCGGTTCGGGCTCCTCGCATCGCAGCGACGACGGGTCGCCGGCCATGGCACCGGCGGCGGCCACCGGCATTCCGCCGGCCGCCGCCCGCGGCTCCTCGGCCGGCCTGGGAGGCGGCGGCGCCTCCTCAGGCGCCGGCCCCGCCGGTGGTGCGGCCGCCGCACCCGGCGCCGGGTCGCGTGCCGCGGGCGGCCGGGCACCGCTGGGCGCGGCGGGTAGGGCCCCTGCCGGCGCGACACCGCGTCCGGTCTCGGCGCGCACCGCGCCGCCGGCGCGTCCGGCTGCGCCAGAGCGCAGCGATGACGCGCAGAAGGAGAAGAGCCCGCCCGCGGACGACGTGACGGTGTTGCCGTCCGTGCCGATCTCGGCAGCGCGCGCGGCACGCGACGCGGTGGCCGCGGCGTCGGCGCGCGGCGCCAAGAAGGACCCGCTGCGGCTGGCGCGGCGCGTCGCCGCCGCACTGAACGCCAGCGACAGCGGCGGTGAAGACGACTACGGTTTCTTCTGGATCACCGCGGTCACCACCGACGGCGAGATCGTGGTGGCAAACAGCTATGGACTGGCCTACATCCCGGAGGGCGTCGAACTACCCGCCAAGGTTCACATGGCCAGCGCCGACCGCAACGTCCCCGCCGATGAGAAGGCCGGCTGCGCCACCTACCCGGTGCTCGCGATACAGGGCTGGGCCGCGTTCCACGACCTCAAGCTGCGCGCGGTGATCGGCACCGCGGAGCAGCTGGCGAACTCCGACCCCGGCGTGCCCAAGGTCATCCTCGAAGAGGACGACATTCCGGACAGCGGCAAGATGGTCGGCCGGTCCCGGCTCGAGGTGGTCGATCCCTCGGCCGCGGCTCAGCTGCAAGAGACCGACGACTTGCACCTGGTGGACCTGTTGCCGCCGGCGCCGGTGGACGCCAAGGCACCCGACGACGAGCGGCACATGCTGTGGTTCGACGTGATGACGCCGATGACCAGCACGGCGACCGGCCGTGAAGTCGCGCACCTGCGGGCGTTCCATGCCTACGCCGCACACAGCCGGGATCTCGCGCTGCACCAGGCCTACGCCGCCGCCGATCCGGCGGCCCAACGTCCGGCGGTCGTCGACTTCCTGTACTGGCGTTTCATCGCCGGACTGCTCGACAGCGCGCTGACCGAGAAGCCGTAACCTGCTCGCCGGCAAACCTGCGCGAATTGCCGCGCGGGGGGCCGCAGCGGCGAGGGTAAGATTTTCCCGATGGGAAACGTACAGAAGGGACGCTGTGATGGCGGAACCGCTAGCCGTTGACCCGGCCCGCCTGATCGCCGCGGCAAGCAAACTCACCGAGCTCGTCTTTCCGACGCCGCCGGCCCCGATGGCCGTGACGGGATCGGACTCGGTCTCGGCCGCGATCAACCAGACCATCTCCAGCATCGAATCGCTCGTCACTGACGGGCTGCCCGGCGTCACCGCCTCGCTGAAGCGCACCGCAACCAGCATGGGCACCGCGGCCGACATCTACGCCAAGGCTGATCAGTCGTTGGGTCAGGCACTGTCGCAGTACGGGTTCGCTGCGGGCGGTCAATCGCTGAGCGCCACTGTCACAGGAGCCATGACGGGTCAGTCCAGCGGGCTGCTCGGCGCAGGCTCCGGTGCTGGTGCGGGTGCGGCGGCCGCGATGCTGGGCGGGCCGGCCGGCGCGGCACAACAGTTGCTGGGTACGGCCACAGCCGGCGCGGCGGCGCAGGTGGCTAATGTCGGCGCGCAGGCTCAGGCGATGTCGCCGCAGATCGCAGCGACCGTTCCGCAGTTGATTCAGCTCGCGCCGCTGGCTCAGCAGATGGCGCCGATGGGCCAGCAGGTCGGCCAGAGTGTGCAGCAAGCCGCCTCGCAGGCGGGCCAGAGCGGCGGTGCCCCGGCGCAGCTCGCCAGTGACACCAAGCCGGCGGATGAGGACAAGAAGGACGACGACGGCAAGGACGAGGCGGACGGTCAGCCGGTCGACGGTGCGGCGGCCGGCAACGCGACCTTGGTCAGCGCACCCGTCGAAACCGCGGGCGGGGGCACGCAACCGGCGGGTTCGGTCGCGGCACCGATCTAGAAAAATTAGAACCGCAGATTACGGACCATGTCGTAGACGCCGGTGATCCACAGCAGCAACGGGATGATCGACGCCACCACCGCACCGTCAACCAGTTCCAAAATGCGCTTCATCACCGGTGACAGCCGGCGGAGCGACGCCATCGCGCCGTACAGGGTCAGGGCGACCACCACCAGCACGAGGTAGCCGGTCAGGATAAGCCAAGCCCAGTTCGGATACCACAGGCTCAGCCGGACGGCCAGGCCCGTCGGAATCGTGACCGCCGCGGTCAGCAACGCCCAGGCGCACCAACGATCGACGTAGAGGCGCGACCGGAACCCGCAGAGCACGGTGAGCAGGCCGCCGACCACCAGACTGTGCACGAAGAAGTGACCGTGCACGACGACCGCGATCGCACCAATGGCCAGAATCAACGCGCCCGCGGTCACGTACCCGACCAGTAGTTGCTTGGCCAGTTTGCTGCGCTCGGTCAGCCGGGCCGCCGATGCGGGCACCGACGCGATGATCGCCTGCCAGGTCGGAGTTTCATCGCTGGCGGCGTCGGCCATAGCGGGGTCGGCGGTCACCGGGTCGAGCAGTTCCTCGTTGTCGACGGTCTCACCGGGGACGGGAATGGGAGGCAGCGCGATTCGGGCCACCGCCACGGTCAACTTCGCCGCGGTCGTGATGACGAACAGCCCGAACGCGATCGCACCGGCCGGCACCCAGTCCTTGAAGCCGTACCCGGTGGCGACGGCGGTGGCGACCACCGCGATCATCGCGACCACGAGGAACGACGCCACCTCATGACGCTGCCGCGGACCGCCACGGACCGCCAGCGTCAGGAACAGCACCGCTGCCGCCGCAGCGGCGAGCTGAGGCGCTCCGAGCGAAGTGGCTCCTCGCGGCAGTGGTATGGCGATGGCCGCCGCGGCGGCAAGTAACGGGTAGGCCGCGATGAGCAGGCATTCCGACAGCTCGGCCCTGGAGTAGAACCGCTTCGCAACGAACGAGGCCATCAGGGCCGCGGCCCCCACCACCGCAAGCGCCACCGCCCAGTACCAGTTCCGCCCGGTGACCCACCACGCACGCAGGGCGATGGCGGTGATCGGCAGCGTCAGAATCGGGATCCCCACGGCGATGAAACGATCGACCGCCGAGCGATCGAATTCCGGGGACTCGTCCAGCACCGCGATCGCGTCGATGACGTCCTCGACCAGAGGCCGGTACCGCTCGGTCCGGCTCGCCGACACCAGCGTCAGCAACGAGCCGTCAACCACCCCGGCCTCTTCGAGCGACTGGTCGAGCTTGAGCGGCGGTGAGCCGGGGCGGGCGAAGGTCCACACGCCCTGGGCGGCGAAGTCGAAACCCGCCAGCACCTCCTGCGGGGTGTCTTCCAGCAGGTCGGCCAGCACCGATACGGTCTCGTCGATGTAGGTGGCCATCGGCGTTCCCGCCGGCAGCACCAGGTCGGTCATCCGTCTACCGGTCAGGATTGTCACCCGCGTGGTGGCGGGACGGGCGGGGGCAGTCCCCGTGGCGGCAGAGCCGGCAGCAACAGCAGGTGCGCTCAACGACGTCCAGCCCTTTCAAAATCGTCGGACAAAGCCGCGGCCAGCTCGAGCACCCGCCGCTTGTAGACGGGGCCGAGCCGGTCGAGCTGAATCTCAGTTCCCTCTGCGATGTGCCTGTCCCAGGGCAGCAGCACGACGCGGTTCGGTTGGACCAGCTGTTGGAACTGTCTCACCAACTGCTTCTCCGCGACGTTGGTTTCACCAACCGCGACGTGATTGACGACCACCACGACGCGGCTCAGCAGGTCCTGGTAACCGTTGTTACGCAACCACTCCAGGGCGCTCTCGGCCTGGCGCGCACTGTCCAGCGACACGTTGGTCACGATCACGATCGCCGAGGCCGTCTCCAGAACGCCGCGGGTCACCGGGTCGAACAGACCGGGCCCGCAGTCGGCCAGCACCAGGTTGTAGAACTTCGAAACGGTGTCCACCGCGAACCGGAGGTCCTCACCGCTGAGCCCGCGCTGAGCGGTGGTGTACTCGGCGGTGGGCAGGATCTCGAGATTGTGCGCACTGACGCTGGTGTGCGCCCGCACGTCGTTGTAGTGCGACAGATTCTTGTCGGCGATCAGATCCGCGATGGATGACGAAGAGGTGCGACCGGCGCGTTCGGCGAGGTTGCCGCATCCGGGGTCGGCGTCAAGTACCAGGATCCGGTCGCCGCGCACCTGGGCCAGCATGGTACCCAGGGTGACTGTCGTCGTCGTCTTGCCGACGCCGCCTTTGAGTCCGAGCATGCCGATCTGATAGGAGCCGCGCGGTTTGCGGCTGACCCGCTCACGCAGCTCCAGTTCGTACTTCTCGTCGCGGGACAGACCGGCGTTGATGCGCGTCAGTGTGTACAGCACGCGCCGCCAGCCGCGATGCGGCACGGGTTTGGTGCCCTTCGAGGGCGTCGGCCGCTGCTCATAATCCGCGGCCGGGCTGACCGGCGCAGGTTCGGCGGCGGGCGCCGGCATCAGGGTTCCGGGAGCGCGGGCCCACGGCGGTGGCGCGGCCGTCGGCGATCGATTCGCGGGTGGTGCCTGCGGGGAATGGACAGGAATCGGACCCGACGGTGCTCGCCGCTTGCCGCCCTGAGACGGCGGCGGCGACGATTGTCCGGTGGGTGTTCGCCTCGTGGGGGAATCCGGTGGCATGGGGACCCGGAAGTAGGGGCCGGCGTCGGGATCGACCTCGCCGGAGTCCGGGTCGGGCAGGTAGCGGTGACCCCGCCGGGCCCGATGTGATGGCGGGGGCGCCTCGGCCTGCGGTCGTGCCGGCGGCGGGCCGGGCTGCTGCTTGTTTGCGCCGAGCCGGACCCGACGGTTGGCGTCGGGCTGGGCCGGCGGTGCCTCGCCGGCATTCGGCTGCGGCGGTCCGTTGCCGGGTACCGGACCCGGCGGCCGCTCGCGCGGCGCCGGCGGAGGGGGCGGCGGTGCCGGGGGCGGTTGGTGCGCGGCCGGCCGCGGTGCCGGCGGCGGTTCGGGAGGCGGCGGTGGAGGTTCCGGCGGTGCCGGGGGCGGTTGGTGCGCGGCCGGCCGCGGTGCCGGCGGCGGTTCGGGAGGCGGCGGTGGAGGTTCCGGAGGCGGGCCGCCGATCGGCATCGGCGGCCTCGGTGGTGCCGACCGCGGCTCGCCGGAAGGCTGCGGACCCGCCGCCGGCGGCGGTCCGGCCACGGGCATCGGTGGCCGGGGTGGTTTGCCTGCGGCAGTCGGCTCGGAAGCCGCCGGCGCCGGCTCGGCAACCTCAGCAGGCGGTGCGACCGGCTCGGGGGCGGGGGGTTCGGGCGGTGCCGGGGGCGGGCCGCCGATCGGCATCGGCGGTCGCGACGACCTCGGCCCTGCCCCCGCAGGCCCGGTCACCGGAGCGGCTACCGGCGGCGGCTCGAACGCGGCCGGCGGCGGTTCGGGCGGTTCGGGAGATGCTTCGCTCACCGGCATCGGGGGCAGGTCCGGCGGTGGGGCATGGGCGGGCTCCGCCGCAGCGCTCGGCGGCGACGGGGAGGCCGGCGGCGACCAATCGACCGCAGGCACGCCTGCACCACCATTGCCCGAAGGCGCTGTGGTAACGGACGCATTCGGGTCGAAGAAAGTCGCGCCCGCGTCGTCGTCGGACGAATCGAAATCCTCAGCCGGCCGAAAGAGCTTGTCATAGTCGGCCGGCATGAGAACCTCTCTGAAGGTCGTCACAGTAGGCAAAAAACACGAAGCACGAGAAGGGGCGAGATCCCCCGGATGGGTTGAACTCGCCCGATCTCGTGCTTCGAGATTCTACGCGTAGGAAGGCCCTACTTACGCGAACATTCCCGTCACGTTGCCCTCGGTCGACTGCATGGCCTGACCGGCCTCGCTGATCGTCCGGGCCAGGTTCTGCAGGGAGCTGTTCAGCTCCTGAGCGGTGCCGTCCCACTTCTGCTGCACGCCCTGGTAGGCCTCCGAACCGCTACCGCCCCACGCGGCGGCAAGCTTGGTCAGTGACTGCTTGCCCTCGTCGAGCAGGGAGTGAATGGTCGTGACATTCCCCTGGATGGTGCTGGCCGCGGCCTCGATGCCCGCGAAATTCCACTGCTGTTCTGTCATGTTTCTTGCTCCGTTTCTTGGTGGTATCTGGGGGGATTTATCTAGAAGCCCATTTGCGACGACAGTGCCTGCTGCTGCTCCTCGTCGGCACGCTGGTACTGGACGCCGGCCTGACGGATGTTCGTCGAAATCTCGTCGAGCTCAGCCTTCTGCTTGTTCGCGGCCTCTTGGAAGCGCAGGACGGCGGCCTGAGCGGCCTGGCCGGCGGCACCCTGCCATTGACCCTGCAGCGAAGCCGCGGTGGACTCGACCTGGTCGATCTGAGTCTTCAGGTCGCCGGAGATCCGCTCGAAATTACCTGCCTCTTGCGCGAGGGCAGCGGCATCAGTCTTCATCTCTGCCATGCTGGACTACTTTCTCTCATTCCATTCCTCGCCATGGGTTGGCAAGTCTTCCGGCCCGGTTTGGCCGGGAAGTCTGTTGTGGCTGTGGGCGATCACCAGTCGTCCTCGTCGTCCCACAGGTCTTCTTCCGATTCGTCGTGCTCCTGAGCGGCCGGGGCCGGAGCCGCCAGGCCAGGCCGGGAGCTGCCGCCTCCGCCCGCGCCCTGGCCCATCGCCCCCGCACCCACCGGGGCCGCGCCTCCGGTGGCCGACTCGCCGGCCGCCGCCGGCATCATCGCGGGACCGGTGGGCTTGTCGATTAGGCCCGTCATCAGTGGCGTGCGGGCCAGCGTGCCGCCCGCGCCGGGCAGCGCCTCGCCGCGCAGTAGGCCCGCGCCGACGCTCGCGCCCGACCCGCCGGCCAGCGGGTGGTTGGACAGTGGGCTGGCACCGACGAGACCTAGCTGGGATTCGTCGCTTCCGAGTCCCGTGCCGCTGCCGCCCGAGCTGCTGCCCATCTGGCCGATCATCGACGTCATCTGCTGCACGGGTTGGGTGAGCTGCTGCATCGGTCCGCTCAGCTCCGCGACCTGGCCGGCGGTCGCCGACAACTGGCCGGGTGTGACACTGCCGAGCTGGGTGGGCATGCCCATCATGGGGCTGGACGCCATGCTCTGGCTCATTCCCGGGTCGAGGATCGAAGCCATCGGCTCGATCTGCTCGAACATGGTGTTGGCCAGCGTTTCGGCCTGGTAGATGTCCATCGCGACGGCGGCCTGGGTCCACATCCGCACGAAGTAGTCGATCTCGTTGAGGGCGATCGGGATGGTGTTGATGCCGAAGAAGTTGGTGACCGTGAGCACCGCGGTGGTGATGTGGTTCATCGCGATCTCGGGCAGTGACGGCGTGGTGGCCATGGCCTGGGTGTATGCCGCCGCCTGCGCGGTGGCCTGAAGGCCACGCGTCTTCGCCTGTGTCGACGCGGTCTGCAACCAGGTGATCATCGGCAGAGCGGAGGAGATCGCTTTGTCGCTGCTGCCACCGGTCCAGGCTTCGCCCAGTGAGTTCAGCCGGGCGGTCAGCTCGACGGCCTGCGCATCGAGCGCGGCCGAAAGTGCCTGCCAGCCCGCCGCTGCTGCCAGCATGGGAGCCGGGCCTGCGCCGGCCATCAGCCGTGCTGTGTTCAGCTCTGGTGGCATGGCGTGCCACAGCATGGTGATCAACTCCCCTCTGGATCCTGCCGGCGATCACGCGAAGGCGCAATACGCCATTTCTATTCGTTCAGTTATGGCCTTTGCAATTGTGCTCCGGGCAAAAACTGCGCCGTTTATTGCCGGAAACTAAACCGTTGGTCAGCGTTTCCCTGGGGTTCGATTACTCGGAGTCCCCGGAACCAGCTCCGCCGGCTTGTCGACTGGCACTGAAATAATCCTAACCGGGACTTGGGGGTGGTCCGTGCACTTATTCTTGGAGATCGTCGGGGGGGTCGATGTAGGGCGCCTGGATGACCTCCTTTCCGTCGGGAGACACGAGAAAAGCCTGGCCAGGAGGCCGCCGCTTCACTTTGAACTCGCTGGAAGGGAACTCCTGCTTCTCTCCGGAGAGGAACATGGTCGGGGCGCCCGACCCGAAGGCGGCGCCGACGAACTTGTCCATCGTGGCCTTGTACGCCTGGCTCATCTGACAGGTGACAATGATGTGCAATCCGATATCCGCGGCGGCCGGTAACAGCGGGGCGAGTGGCGCCATAGGGGGCATGCCACTTGCGGCGCCGACGATCATGTGCCAGTCGTCCACCAACAGCACGACATCGAAACCGCTCCACCATGAACGCGAGCGCAATTGTTGGGTCGTTAAATCGGTCGGCGGCAGCCGCTTTTTCAGATTCGCCGCCAGCGCCAGCACCGCTTCGTCCAGGCTCGCGCTGTTGCGGTTGATCGCGCCCGCCTGCAACAGGTGTGACTGCGGCACGGCGTCCAGCAGGCCCGAGCGGTAGTCGGCAAGCATGAACCGAACCTGGTCGGGACTGTTGCGGGCGCAGATGGCCCGCGCGACGGCGTGAGCGATCGTCGTCTTGCCGGATTTGGCCGCGCCGAAGATGAGCAAATGCGGGTTGGTGTGCATATGGCTGTAGGCCGGGGTGAGGTCCGTCTCGCGTAGTCCGATCGGGATCTCCCAGCGGGTGCGGTAGTCCGACTCCGGGCCTGGCGGGTTCGGGTCGAGTTCGTGCAGGTAAATGCGCTCGGGCAGTACCCGGACCGGCGGTGCCTTCTCGGTGGTCTGCGACGCGATGTGGTTGACGCCCGCGGTCATGGCTTCCACCAGGTTCTCAGCGCTGTGCACGCCGTCGAATCGGGGCACGCCGATCATGAGGTGGTGCTTCTCGATTGAGACGGCCCGCCCGGGCCGGTTCGCCGGAATCTCCCGGGTGATCCGGTCGATCTGGGTCTCGTTGACGTCACCGAGGCGGAACTCGATCTTGGTGCCCAGGTAGTCGCGAACGCGTGACTTCAGTTCCGTCCATCGCGGGGTGGAGATGATGACGTGCACGCCGAATGCCAGGCCCTGGGCGGCCAGGTCCTGCACCGCACCTTCGAGCTCGTTGAACTCACTGACGAAACCCGGCCACCCGTCGATGATCAGGAAGACGTCGCCGTAGGGATCGGCCGAGACGGGATTGTTGGGATCATCGCGCAGCTGTCGGTACATCGCGATCGAACCGACCCGGTGCTCTTTGAACATCTGCTCCCGCTGCCGCATGACGGCCTGCATCTCGGCCACCACCCGGTAAACCTTGTCGGGCTCGGACCGGTTGGCGATGCCGCCGACGTGCGGCAAGTTCTCCAGGTAGATCAAGCCACCGCCGCCGAGGTCGATGCAGTAGAACTGCACGTTGCGCGGGGAGTGGGTAGCGGCTGCCGACATCACCAGCGTCTGCAGCAGGGTCGACTTCCCCGTCTGCGGGGCGCCACCGATGCCGATGTTGCCGCCTGCCCCCGAGACGTCGACTCCCCACACGTCCTGGAGGTGCCGGCGCGGCTCGTCCATGATTCCGAGCGCGAAGCGCAGCGGTTGTCGCCGATCCCGTGCGATGAGCTCGTTCAGCGGTGTCGGGTCCGCCAACGGCGGCAGCCACATCTTGTACGCCCGGGATTCGCCGGTGCCCAGCTGGTCGAGCACCACCTCGCGAAGCGCGCGAACTTCCGTGTCGGTCATATCAGTGCCTCTTCGATAGCCGGCGCGGTGTCGATCACCGGAGCCGCGGTGAACTGGTGGATCTTCACGGAGTGCTTGACGGCCGGGGTGCGGCCGCTGCCGTCCCCATTGGTCTCCACCTTTGCCGGAGGGATGTAGGGACCACCGATGTAGAAGGTGCTGAACTTGACCGGGTCTTCCATACCGCACCGGAGGAACCCGACACCACTTTCCTTGTTCGTGATGTACTGCGCCTCCGGCGTACCGATGACCGCCTTGGACTCATGAGAGCTGGTGGTACGCAGCGCGATCCGGTAGGTGAGGTTGGGCTCGAGCTTATCGATGCGGACACCTCCGGTTTGCAGCGACTGGGTGGCCAGCAACAGGTGTACCCGCAGCGACCGGCCGACGCGGCAGATCCGGTCGAACAGACCGATGAAGTCCGGGTGACTCTGCAACAGCTCGGCGAACTCGTCCACAACCACGAAAAGCGTTGGCAACGGCTTCAAGTCGGCCCCGCGTTCCCGGTATTTCTCGTACTCGGCCACGCCGGACAGGGCGCCCGCGGCACCGACCTGCATACCGGCCTGCCGCAGGATGTTCTGCCGCCGGTCGAGTTCGCCGGTGAGCACCTCACCCATGCGGCTGACCAGTTCGGCCTCCTCGGCCATGTTCGTGACGACCGCCGCGGTGTGGGGAAGTTTCTCCATTCCGAGGAAGGTCGAACCACCCTTGAAGTCGGTGAGTAGCAGGTTCACCTGATCGGGGTGGGTCATCGCGACCAGCGACAGGATGAGGGTGCGCAGGAATTCGGACTTGCCCGAACCCGTGGTGCCGATGAGCATGCCGTGTGGTCCGGCCCCGAATTCCGCGCCCTCCTTGATGTCGAGGTACATGACGTTGCCGGTCTTGAGTTCGTGGCCGAACGGGATCTTGAGGCGGTCCCGGTCGGTGTCGGTGTACATCCGCCAGCGGGCCGGCGTCACCTCTTCGACACTCTTGGCACCGACCAGCTGGTGCCATTCGGTGGCAACCTTCTTCTGGACGCGTTGCGTCTTGTCCAGGATGGTGCCGGTGATGGACCAGCCGGCGAGTTTGCGGGCCAGCCGGTTGGCTTCCAGCGGCGTCATGCTGTCGGCGGTCGAGGTCACCAGCCGGAACTGTTGGCCGGGCAACCGGTCTTCTGCCGACCCGTTCTCGTTGGCGCGGATGCGGTAGGCCGACCCGCGGTGGTTGCCCAGTGTGAGGACGGTGACGCCGGCACGTCCGTCGGGGGGAAACCCCGCCTTTCCTCCGGTGAGGTCGACCACGACGACGTAGGGGCCGGTGGGCAGCGCGTCGGGTGCGTGCGGTCCGCGCGCGGCCAGATCGGCCAGTTGGTCGGGCCTGGTGTAGATCATCCGCACCGCCCCTGAGGCGTCGGTTTCGGTCTGGTGCTGAACATGCGGGAGCCACTTCAGCCAGGACCAATCCGGATCATCGGGATCGTCGGTGAGCACCCGGATCTGCAGCAGGTCCGGCGGATGGAAAACCGCCAGGTGACAGATCATCGCAGCGAGCATCCGGTCCGCGTTCGGCCGGTGGCCGCCCAGCGCGACCGTCGGAAAGGTGCGCAGCTGAAGCAGTTTCGGGCAATCGTGAATCAGGCCGTGGGTGCGCAGGAATTTCACCACCCACATGTGGCTGACCGGCTCGAGGTACGGCTGGGGTGCCGCAGCGGAGGCGGCCAATTCGCCGCCGACGGCCGGTTTCAGCAGTCGGTCCACCGCCGGCTGGTCGCCGATGCCGATCCGGGTGGCAGCGTAGAAGTCGCTGTTGGCCGGTCGGGACCACTGCCGCTGCGTTCCGACGATCGACAGCAGGTCATCCGGGTGTGGCGCGTGGTAACTGAAGAAGGCGACCTGCGAGGTGGCCGACGCGGTCACCCGGCTGCGCAGGCCCGCCAGATACCGCAGGTATTCCTTCCGGTCGGCGTTGAT
Source organism: Mycobacterium sp. ML4 (assembly GCF_054515735.1). Classification (NCBI taxonomy): domain Bacteria; kingdom Bacillati; phylum Actinomycetota; class Actinomycetes; order Mycobacteriales; family Mycobacteriaceae; genus Mycobacterium; species Mycobacterium sp. ML4. Next base: position 83,606 of record NZ_JBTNSY010000001.1, on the reverse strand, counting down.
CTCCGGCACTTTCTTGCCCCCACCGCCGGTGCCGCCGGCCATGCCACCGACCATCATCACGACCATCATCAGCGGCATCATCAGCATGTAGGGCGACAACTGCTTGGTGCCACCGGCCAGCATGATCGCGATCATGCCGACCATCGCACCGCCCATCACATAGGGAAGTGCCTTCTGGATGCCCGACGGCGGAATGTCGATGCCGAGATCATCGGGCGGGGTGAGGCTGATCTCGCCCGGCGTCAGCCGGGGACCGCGGGTGATGGTCGGGGTGAACTTCTTCGTCGTCATGATTCATCCGTCGTCATTGCGGGGCTCCCGGGGTTCCGCCCGGAACTTTTCGGGGAGTCGGGTCGGCCGGTAGCGTCTCGTGCTCCAGCATGGCCGCTTCCTTGGACAGCACCGGCCCGTCGACGAGCAGCCGAATGACCTCCCAGGGCGCGGTTTTCGGCGAACTCAGCCCCAGCGCCTTTGCCGCATCGGCATTGGGCACCCCGTAGCGCACCCCTTCGGGGTCGATGTAGTACATCGACTCGCCGTAGCGCGGATCAGGGGACTGTAACTGAACGAACCGGCCGCCGTCGATGTAAATGGTTGCCGTGCCCTGAATCTGCTTGATGCCGTTGTTCATCTGCGATGGCGGGATGGGCAGATGCCGGCCGGACAGCACGGTCGTCTTGGGGGCCTGGTCACCCGCCGCGCGGCTCCAGCTCCAGCACAGCGTCGGCTCGTCAGGCCGGGACAGGATCTTGAGCTGATCGTTGGGAAGCGGTGAGGCGTAGACCTTTTCTGGCATCCGAACCACCAGGCTCGGCACCACCGCGGGCGGTGCCACCAGCCCGTGTGACTGGGTGGCGCGCAACGCCGCCGCGGTGGTCGCGTTCACCATGGCGATGCCGTCGGGCAGCACGACGTAGTACTGGGGACCCTTGTCGGTGTGGATCTGGAACACCGAGCCGATCACCAGATCATCGGGCAGGCCGAGGGTGTTGGGCGTGCCGGCCAACGGTATGGGCGGCAACTGCCAGGCGCCCTGGCTGGGCAGCGCGTTGAACATCCCCTCGGAAATCGGGACGGGCTTGGCGGTGACGGGTATCCCCATCGCCGAAGTAAGCGCGCGGTCGGCGAGATCGATGGAGTGACGGCCTTTTTCGGTGACGATCCATTGCTGACCCTGGTAGGTCGCCAGCAGCGCCTCGTTCGAGTCGACCGGATCATTCGAGGAGTCCAGCTGCAGTGGCATCGCGATCACCGACGTCTGTATCGACGGTGAGGCGGTGTCGGCGCGGGCGACGGTGTCGCACAAGGTCCAGACCGAGGTGGTGTCACCGGACACCGGGGTGGCGTACGGTGCGCCGGGTATGCCCAGGGTCTGGCCCAGGGGCAGCTTGTTCAGCTCAGAGGACTTGACGGTCGCGGGGCTGGCCGGGTTGCCCAGCACCAGTCGTGCGGAGGTCAGGTTGTAGACGGGATGGAGTTGCCCCGAGATGATCACGTAAAGCTCGTTGGTCGCGCGATCGGTGAGCAGGGTCGTACCGCCGAGTTTGCCCTGAGGCTTGAAATAGGCCAGCAGCCCGGCGCCCGCCAGGATGATGACCGCGATGACCACACCGAGCCAGACCGAGCGGCTGTAGAACTGCAGGGGATCGTCGAACATGCGGGTGTCGCGGCGCACGATGGCGTGCTCGACTCGGCGAAGCAGGAAGCGCCAGCCGCTGACCTGAACCTTAGTGGTCAGGCGAAGCCCCATGTGTCACTCTCTCATGTTGAGGTGTCCATGTACCGCGGCGATCGCCTCGGCCATGTCCGTGCCGTTGATCTCCTGTAGACGGTCCACGTCGAGAGCCTCAATGTCGAGACCCTGCGCCAAACGCATATCGCGGGTCTGCTCGGCGGCCTCGACCAATTGCCGCGCGTAGCGGCCGTTCCCGGCGATGTCGAGGGCCGGCCGGCCGCGCAGCGTCCGGTCGTGCAGCATCTTGGCGGCCTCCAGTACCTCGTCCGCGGCCTCTGGGCTGAGTGTCGAGTCATTAGCGGCGGCAATGACTTTGGCGATCTCCAGGATCTCCTCGGGGCTGTAGGTGTCGAACTCGATGCGGGTGGCGAACCGCGAGCGCAGACCCTCGTTGGTCTCCAGCAGCCGGTCGATGTCGTTGCTGTACCCCGCGATGATCACCACCAGGCGGTCACGGTCGTTCTCCATGCGGGCCAGCAAGGTGTCCATGGCTTCCTGACCAAACGGGTCGGTGCGCCCGTCGCGTTCCTGCACCAGCGCATAGGCCTCATCGATGAACAGCACCCCGCCCAGGGCGTGGTCGATCGTCTTGGCGGTCTTGACCGCTGACTGTCCTTCGTACTCGGCGACGAAATCCTTGCGGGAGGTCTCGATCAGCTTCGGCTCGGCGATGACGCCCAACCCGGCCAGGATGTTGGCCACCACGCGCGCGATCGTGGTTTTGCCGGTGCCCGGGGGCCCGGTGAAGATCATGTGCTTGCTGGGCTGGGCGACCTTCATTCCCTTGGCGGCGCGAACCCGCGCCATCAGTGTCGCTGCGCGGTACCGCTCGATCTGCGTCTTGACCCGGCTGAGCCCGATCTGGCGGTCCAGTTCGGCCTGGGCCTCCTCCAGCAGCCGGTCGCGCCCGGAGTGGTCGGTCACTACGCTGCCCGGATCCCACGGGTCCGAGCGAGAAGCGATCTGCTCGGCCGTCGTGGTCTTCAGCCGGTACGACGAATCTTTCAGTGCCGCGGCGACTTTGGGCTCCGGATGAGTGGTCTGCAGCCACTCCAGCAGCGCCACGGCGGCATCCTCGTTACCCTGGCTGCGGCGCGCCATCGCCAGAAACCAGGCGATGGACCGTGCGCACGCCTCACCGGCCGGCGAGTCGTTGGCTTCGGTAAGCCGGCGTTCGGCTTCGGTGAACAGGCCGAGATTCGCCGCGGCCACCCCGTGCGCGACGCCGGCAGCGCCGGCGAGGAATTTGTCCGGCCACTTCGAGGCGCCCTTGACCTCGTCGATCACGTCGGTCCATCGTTCGGCGGCCCCGTAGATCACCGCCTTGAGCCACGCCACCAGATGCTCCGATCCGGCGACCGCGCTGGCGTCGATCGCTTCCAGTGCGTCGGCGTAGTTGCCTTGCGCCGCTTCGGACGACGCGAAACCCATGGTGATCGCCAGCGGCGAGGTGATCGGGTAGGTGATGTCGCCGTATATGCCCCCGATGGGCACCCGCGCGTTGAGCGTGCTCATCGATATCTGGGCGGCACCGGAAAGTTGCCCGAAGTTGCGACGCGAATACCAGGCGCGGAAGAGGGTCACGCGGTCGGTGTCGCCGCAGCGGATCCGCCCGACCCAGGCATCGCAGGCCGCGTCGTCGTAATTGGTGATCTCGGTGAACAGGTCGAGGGACCGTGCCTGCGACAACGGCAGCATGCCGACGGCACTATCGAACATACCGGCCAGGCGATCAGTCATTTATCACCGTTGTAGCGGGCCGTGTAGTCCACGTCATACCGGGTGGCGAACACCTCGGCCTCGCGCGCGGCGGCCTCTTCCGGTGTGGGCAGGTTCAAGGTCATGCCGACGAACTCGTGCAGCAGCGCGTTCTGCTGGTCGCTGTCGCCGGTCATTTCGCTCATGTTCTCCACCATGAAGGTGTGCTGTGCGGCCCGCGCCTTCTGCCGGGCCAGGTCGGCGATGACGAAGATCTCTTCCGCTAGCGCGGGTTCGGACATGCTCGACGCCTTGTCCGTCACGGTGATGTGCTGGACCCGTCCGTCCATCAGCGCGGTGACCGAGACGGACCCCTGCGGGTTGGTGACGGTGAACAACGCGAGGTCGGGTTCTTCTTCCTTCTCCGTCAGTCCCTGCAGCGCGTCGAGCTCCGTTCCGTCGTCGCCGGATTCGGTCGGGGGTGCATAGTCGCTCAGCGCGTCAAGAGGTGACTGCTCGACGGCGGCTGCACCACCGGAGAAGTCCAGCGCTCCGAGATCATCGCTGTCGTAGTCGTTCCCGGGCAGGTCCACTGTCGGGTCCCTTTCTCGTATCGGAAGTTTGCGAAGTCGTCCTCAGGCGGAGGCTTGGGCGTGATCCAGCCAGGAGCCGGCGGGTAGCAGCTCCAGCAAGCTGTCGAGGGCACGCTGCAGGTTCTGTTGACTGCCGGCCAGGAAGCTGCCGTACAGCTCGCCGCCGACCCGCCGCGGCAGCGAGACCAACCGGCCATGCTTTGAGTCCAGAACCCCTGCGGCAGCTGAGGTATGGGTGGTGGTGCCACCGGGATGCCGTTGCGTAGCGATGATCTCGACCCAGCTCGTCGGGTCGCTCACGATCTCGGCGTAGATGCGCGCCTGGGCGGGCGGGACCCCGTGCCGGGTGAGCTGCGCGGCCGTCGTGCATTCGGCCAGCTCGCTGGCGATTCCTGTCAGCGGTTCGACATTGGCCGGTTCGGCCGGGCCCAGCACGGTGGTCACCATTCCGGCCAGACCGACCTGTGGCGCCACCAGCTGCAGCACCAGCATGTCGTCGTCGCGCGCCGCGATCACATGGGTATCGCCCTTGCGGCACACCGCAAACCGCACCATCACGCCGTCCGCGCGGTCGCGGCGCCACCACCGGCACTCCAAGGTCCGGTCCGCCCTGCTGATGGTTTCCACCATCCTGGCGACGCTCGGGTGGGGCTGGCCGTTGTGGTCCAGCACGCCTTGCGCGGTAAGGTCGCGCTGCACCTGTTCCCAGACGATGTCGCGCAGGTCCTCTTGCGGAATGTTGGGCCGGATCCCAAGCGCGACGGGGAAATCCACCAGGTGCAACCGGTCGGCGATGACCAGCATGCCGTCGATGGTCACCTCGACGCCCACGACGTCGTCGACCAAGCCCGCGCGACCGGATGCGAGCGGACCGGACATGATCAGCCGAAGATCTTGTCGATGACGCCGGCCAGCCCCTGGTCGGCGTTGAGGTAGGCGGTGGCGGCCTGGATCAGGTTCGTGGCAAGTCCGGTGGCCACGCCCTGCACCCCTTTGCCGGTATTGCCTCGGTTGGTTTCCACTTCGCGCAGCGCATTGTTGAACTTGGATGTGAACGAACCATGGGTCATCGAGACCTTGCTGCTGATCCCGCTGACCGAGTCGGTCGCGGTTTTGAATTGGTTCGCTATGTCGTTCTGCATGCCTGACAGCACCTTCAGAAATGATGGCGCGACGCTGAGAACTCCGGACATGGGGTAGACCCTCCTCTACGTTTAACGTTTTACTCGCTATGGCTTTGGCTTGCTATGGGTTTGGCCGTTTAGTGGCCGAGTGTTCGCAATCAGAGGACGGTCCCCTGCTGGCCCTGCTGGCCGCCGGCACCCGCCTCGACGGGTGCGCGCTCGCCTTCGGAGCCCGCTGCCGCGGCCCCCATGTCTTGCTGGTCGTCCTTCTGGGCGCCTTGTTGCGCTTGCGCGGAGATCATCTGGGCCTGCTGGCTGGCCATGCTTCCCATCTGGCCCGGGCCGCCGCCGGCCGCCACGAGCTGCTGCAACTGGCCCATCGTCGACGTGATCTGTCCGACGCCGGGCAACTGGGCGAAGCTGAGCAGGTTGCTGAAGCTCAGTGCCGGCATGCCGGCGAAGCCTCCCAGGAAGTCGGGAAGGGCCGCCAATTCCGTCCAGGTGGGCAGCGCGCCCAGGTTGCCGACACCCGGGAACAGGTCGCCGAGGCTGGGCAGTCCGGGGAACAGGTTGGGGATGCCGGGCATCCCGGGCAGGTTGGGGAAACCGGGGATCAGGCCGCCGCCGCCGAAGTCCGGGAAGCCCGGGATGAGGCCGCCGAAGTTCGGCAGTCCCGGGATGTTCGGCCACTGGAAGTCGGGTAGGCCCGGGATGGGCAGGTTGAAGTCCGGAATGCCCGGGGTGGGGGGCCAGGTGAATTCCGGCAGGCCGGGGATGTTGGGGAAGCCGGGGATCGGGAGGTCGGGCAGCTTCGGCGGCCAGAGGTCGCCGATGATGCCGCCGATGATGTCGGGGATCAGCCCGGCCAGGTTGGGCAGGTTGGTCAGGATGTCGAGCAATCGTCCGCCCAGTCCGACCATGCTGGCCGCGTTCATCGCGGTCATGATGGTCAGGTAGAGCAGGGCGCCGCCGACGACGGCCATCGCGAGGCCGCAGGCCGGAATGGCCAGCGCCACCGACAGGGCGTCACCGACAAACCAGAGGTGGTCTTCGAGCCATTTGCAGGCTTTGTAGACGCCGTCGACCATCTTCTTCATGGCACGCAGTACGTCACGCGTGTCGGAAACATGCTCGGCCTGATTCGAGATCAGGTTGCCCGTGAGATTGTCGATGTCACCCATCAACTTGGCGCGCAGCTGTTGGGCTGTGTTCTGGTTCAAATAGGCGTCCGCGGCGCTGCCAATCCAGTTGGTGCCGGGAATGGCCAGACCGATCTTGTCGGCTACGCCTTTGAACAATGACGAACCCGCATTGAATATGTCACCCGGGTCAGGAATACCCTCGCCCAGCAAAAACAACTGGGCATAGATGAAGTTGCTGGTGGTCCTGCACATCGCGCTACCCGACATTTGAGTGGTTCCTTACGTTGGCTTGTTGGTGTGCACGGTCATTTCTTTATGCACCTTCGCACCGTATGTTGAGCTTAGCAGCGCTCTGACAGGGCTAGATGCACGAATTTTCGGGTGGGGCGGGCCATTTCGGGCGCACCACGGATCCAACTTCACAGCTGCGTTTGGCAACGGCGTGCACGTTCCCCGGACAATCGCATCCCACCGCGTCAGCGTGTGATTGCGCCGCCCGACCATGTCAATTGATCTGACTTATGAGGGCTTCGATCGCTTCGGCAGTTTCGGCCGGCAAGACTTCTTCGGCTTCGGCTCGGACGATCATTTCTTCACTGACTCCGGCCGCTTGCGCCGTTTCCGAAGTGGAAAGATTGGCCCGCCGCCGGGCCGCATACAAACGCTGGGCCAAGGTGGCGCCCGGTGCCGTTGCGCCCAGTGTCATCAATTCGTCGTGGTATCGCCGCACCGACCCCATTGCTTTGATGAGTTCGGGAGTGATCCGGCTGATTCGCGTGGCCTGTACGGCGATGCCTTCGAGTTGGCGCAGGTCCGCGAGAATCGGCGCCGCACGCTCGGTGAACTCCGGATCGTCGGGAGAGGGCAGCGCGGCGATGGCCAGGCTGCAGGTGTCGACGGCGGCGGCCACGGCCTGGGCGATCAGCGACGCGGGCCCGTCACCGGCGGGCGGGGCCTGGGCTGCGCCATCGGGGGCCGGTGTCGGAACGGGTTGATTGGCGACGGCCTCACCCTCACGGATGCGGGCGATTGTGCCCGCCGGCCACTGCAGTACTTCCTCGAGCTTGGCGCGGGTGCGCTCCCGAGGCCAACTGCGTCCCTTCTCAAAGGAGATCAGCGCACCCGCGTTGATGATGCCGTCGGCCGCCAGGCTGCGCTGGCTGATGTCGAGTTCGCGACGGCGGGCGGCGGCAGCCGCACCGGCTCTCACCACGCCGGGGTCGGCGTCATTGGTCAGATCGTCCTGACGGTGCTCTTCAGGCGGATTCGACGGCCTGACGACTTCGAACGTCAACGCCTTGCCTCCAGTGGGATCGCCGAACCGGACGTTGTAGTTGTCGCTGACGGACGGGCTCTCGTGCAGTCCGTCGACGAACATACCGCTCGGGTGATCGTCGACGACGCGCCACGTTCCGTGATTGGCCACCGCCCGCAGGTCCACACCGGCGGCCTGCGGGCCATAACGCTGCGGACGGCCGATGTCCACGACGGTGTAGCCGGTCGCGATCGCAGTGGCCGCGACACCGCCGGCGACGGCCGGCGCAGCCGGCCGCACAGTCGATTCGGCGTTGGGCATCTGCGTGGAATCCTCGCTCGCGCTGGTCAGGGCGGTCGGCACGGCGAGCCGCGGGACCCGCCTTCCGCTGACCAACATCGTAACCGTTGCACCCTTCTATTGCTATACCTTCGCTACGCTTTGCGTGCGGTCGTCACGCCAGGTGCCGAGATGCCGAAACCGGCCAACCGCTACGGTTAACCATAGCGCCAACCGTCGCTACGCGAAACACTTTGTTCGAATGCTGTCGATCGAAGCAGCTGATCATCAGCCGACGCACAGCCGATTGCCAGCAGATAACCCCTGGTGATTGCAGGTTGAATGGGTAAACTCGCCCGTCCCGCCGGAAAGCCGTAGCGCTAGCTGCGCCCCGCTGCACAATGAACTGTTGCACTGCGACGGTTGATTGCGCTAACCTTCTGGCGGAGGGGCAGAACGCGCAACGCTTTATGGAGGAATGCACGACATGACCGCAACAACGCTGTACGAAGTCCCGCAGCTGGGCGTGTGCACGCAAGACCCCGACCGCTGGACGACGACCCCTGACGAAGAGGCCAAGACGTTGTGCCGGGCCTGCCCACGCCGGTGGCCGTGCGCGAAGGAAGCTGTGGAATCGCCTGGCGCTGAGGGGCTTTGGGCCGGTGTGGTGATCCCTGACTCGGGCCGTCCGCGGGCGTTCGCGTTGGCCCAGCTGCGGTCGCTGGCCGAGCGCAACGGTTTCACCGTCCGTGAGCGGGTGACCGCCCAATCGGCATAGGTCGCGACAGTTCCGAGCCCCTGCTTCGAGGGGTCTGCGGTCTGGGCCGTGATCAGCCGACTGCGTCGACAGCGCGAGAAATCATTGAGATTTCTCGCGCTGTTTGCGTCTGCGGGTTGCTACGACGCATCGACCGGGTGGAACCGGATGCGGCGAGCGGCCCGCCAGTGACTCGAACCCGTCGGCACCGCCGACGGGCACCCTGGCGGGTAATGCGCGCAAGACCGGCCGCGCGTCGTCGGCCGTCGACCGGCAGCTGTTCGGGGTGAACGTGTTGACCGTGCGCGGCGCCGTGATCTCCAGGGTCCAGGCAGCGGCTGATCCGAGGCGCTAGCCGCGGCCGCGAGGGCGGGGTGCCTCGGCTCGCGAGGCGAAGTAGCCGGTGATGGTCGCCGCGATCTGCAAAAACTTCAGGCGCGTCGCTGCGGCCATCTCCGCTGTGACGTCGATGACGCCGCCCGGTCGCAGATGGGGGTCGAACGGCACCTCGACCACCGGTTGTCCGTGGTCGACGAACTCGCGAGCCAGGAGCGACCGGGTGCGTTTGTCGGCGTGGCCGTCAGAGTCGTTGAGCACGACGACGCTGCGCCGCAGCAGATCGCCGAGGTCGTGATCCGACAACCACTCGACGGTCTTGGCGGCAGCGGCGGCGCCGTCCGCCCACGGCGAGGAGACCACGATCAGGGCGTCCAGATCCCGCAGCACTTCGCGGGTGACGGCCGCATCCATCGTGGAGCCACAGTCGATGACCGAGATGGCGAAGTGCCGATCCAGCCGCAACGCGGCTTCCCGGTAGATGGCGGGGTCCAGCACCCGGCGCGGTCCGGACAGCGGTTCACCACCTAGCACGTAGAGGCCGGTGGAGTTTCTGCCGACGCGGGAGGTCACGTCGGCGAAGGACTGCAGGTTCTTGTCGGCGGTCAGCTCCCAGAACGAGCCGGTGGTGCCCGGATCGATCCTGCTGCTGAGCCGGCCGAAGGCGGTGTCGGCATCGATCGCGACGATGCGGTCCTGCAGGCGCAGCTCAGCGAGGATCGAGCCGACGCTGGCAGCCACCGAAGTCTTGCCGACGCCGCCTTTACCGAGCACGCCGACCTTGTGGTTGCCGTGCAGGGCGGTTCGGATGGCGGCTTCGAATCGGGCCGCATCGCGCTGCGCGGCCGACGGCCCGGGCTTGAACAGGCCGAATGTTGCCGCACGCACCACGCGTCGCCAACCGCGTTCGGTCGGCTGGGCCCGCGTGTGGGTCGGTGACGCCGCGGCGCCCGGCCAGGGTCCGGCCGGTAGTGGGGGATGGTCGGGACGCCGGGGCGGTGACACCGGGCGGGCCGGTCCGGGCAGGGGCGGAACCGCACGGGCGGGAACGTCGGCGCGGAGTGGCGGCGGTGGCATTTCGCGCCGCGCCGGCTCGGGCGGAGCCGGCGGAACGGGTTTCGGCGGCGGAGCGGGGGCGTGTTGCACCGGCGGGGGCGCGGGCGAGGGGGACGGCGTCCGGGGACTCGCGGTGCGCTGTTCGGGCGGAGGTGTGCCCCGCTGATCGCGCCGGATACGGTTGCGCAGAAATTCCTGGGGCTCGTTCATGGGCCCCTCCAGTATCGGCTACCGGCTGGTCCGCGCCAGCCGGGCCCGGGCCGTGCAAACTCTGCCCGAGCCGTGTCTCGCGTCGGCACGCCGGCTGGCCGCAGGCCCGGTGCCGATATCCCTGACATTGCTGCCACGCGTTATTGCGTGCGGTGTTGCCGGTGTGACACGCGGGGGCCATGGGGTGACCGCGGGACGGGACGGCCCCCGGGTAGTTGCAGCAAAGTCGAACCGGACAGCTGCGCTGATCGCCCGGGCGTTGCGATCCCCGCCACAGCCACGCCACCGTCAAGCGCTGGTAACAGCGAATTTACGGCGCTGCCAGGTGAACGGTTAGTATTGGTAAGTTGGCATGTCAGGCGGTTTTTGTCATATCGTTTTACGACTTGTCGAAACCAGGTTCGGGGCTACCGTTCAATGCTGCACGGACGAATCCCCGACCGGATTATCTCCGCTTGGCGGACAGCCTGTCGATGAGACCGAGGGGGTCGAGCCCGCAACCTCCGAGTGCGGTCCTATCGATTCGGAAAGTCGATTCGCGAAGCGGCCGTGCAGAAAGTCTGCTGAAGGGTTAGGTGGGAATGACGCCCAGGCGCGTCGGGCTTTATAACCCCGCATACGAACACGATTCATGCGGTGTGGCCATGGTCGTAGACATGCACGGTCGGCGTAGCCGCGACATCGTGGACAAGGCGATCACCGCACTGCTCAATCTCGAACACCGCGGTGCCGCGGGCGCCGAACCGCGTAGCGGTGACGGCGCCGGCATCCTGATTCAGGTCCCGGATGCCTTCCTGCGCGAGGTCGTCGATTTCGAGCTCCCCGAGGCGGGTAGCTACGCCACCGGCATCGCGTTCCTGCCCCAGTCGTCCAAGGACGCCGCGTCGGCGTGCGCCGCGGTCGAGAAGATCGCCGAATCCGAGGGCCTGCAGGTGCTCGGTTGGCGCAACGTGCCCACCGACGACTCCTCGCTGGGCGCCTTGTCGCGCGATGCGATGCCCACCTTCCGCCAGGTCTTCATGGCCGGCGCGTCCGGCATGGCGCTGGAACGGCGCGCTTACATCGTCCGCAAGCGGGCCGAGCATGAACTCGGCACCAAGGGCCCGGGTCAGGACGGCCCGGGCCGCGAGACGGTGTACTTCCCGAGCCTGTCGGGTCAGACGTTCGTCTACAAAGGCATGCTGACCACTCCCCAGCTCAAGGCCTTCTACCTGGATCTGCAGGACAACCGCGTGACCAGCGCGCTGGGAATCGTGCACTCCCGGTTCTCCACCAACACCTTCCCGTCCTGGCCGCTGGCACACCCGTTCCGCCGGGTCGCGCACAACGGCGAGATCAACACCGTCACTGGCAACGAGAACTGGATGCGGGCCCGGGAAGCGCTGATCAAGACCGACATCTTCGGTTCGCAGGAGGACGTCGAGAAGCTGTTCCCGATTTGTACGCCCGGGGCATCTGACACCGCCCGCTTCGACGAGGTGGTCGAATTGCTGCACCTGGGCGGCCGCAGTCTGGCTCACGCGGTGTTGATGATGATCCCCGAGGCGTGGGAACGCCACGAGAGTATGGACCGGCGTAGGCGAGCCTTTTATCAGTATCACGCCGCTCTCATGGAGCCTTGGGACGGCCCCGCGTCGATCACGTTCACCGACGGCACCATCGTGGGCGCCGTGTTGGACCGCAACGGCCTGCGACCGTCCCGGATCTGGGTCACCGAAGACGGCCTGGTCGTGATGGCGTCGGAGGCCGGGGTGCTGGACCTGAACCCCTCCACCGTGGTCAAGCGGATGCGGCTGCAACCGGGCCGGATGTTCCTGGTGGACACCACCCAGGGCCGCATCGTCTCCGATGAGGAGATCAAAGCCGAACTGGCCGCTGAGCATCCGTATCAGGAGTGGCTCGACAAGGGTCTGGTTCCGCTCGAGAAACTGCCGGCAAACAAGTACGTGCGCATGCCGCATCACCGCCTGGTCGTACGGCAACAGACCTTCGGTTACACCTACGAGGAACTGAACCTGCTGGTGGCTCCCATGGCGCGCACCGGCGCGGAGCCGCTCGGGTCGATGGGCACCGACACCCCGATCGCCGTGCTGTCCAAGCGTCCGAGGATGCTTTTCGACTACTTCCACCAGTTGTTCGCCCAGGTGACCAACCCGCCGCTGGATGCGATCCGCGAAGAGGTGGTGACCAGCCTGCAAGGCACCACCGGCGGGGAGCGCGACCTGCTCAACCCGGATGAGACATCCTGCCACCAGATCTCACTGCCATCGCCGATTCTGCGCAATTTCGAATTGGCCAAACTGATCAACCTCAACCCCGAGGACGAGGTCAACGGCAGGCCACATGGATTGCGGTCCAAGGTGATTCACTGCCTGTACCGGGTCGCCGAGGGCGGTGCCGGGCTGGCCGCCGCACTCGACGACGTGCGCGCGCAGGCGTCGGCGGCGATCGCCGACGGTGCACGGCTGATCATCCTTTCCGACCGCAACTCCGACCAGACGATGGCTCCCATCCCGTCGCTGCTGGCCGTGGCTGGTGTGCACCACTACTTGGTGCGGGATCGCACCCGTACGCACGTGGGTCTGGTCGTCGAATCCGGCGACGCCCGCGAAGTGCACCACATGGCAATGCTCATCGGGTGCGGTGCGGCCGCGATCAACCCGTACCTGGTGTTCGAGTCGATCGAAGACATGCTGGACCGCGGCCTGATCGACGGCATCGAACGCAACCAAGCGCTCAACAACTACGTCAAGGCCGCGGGCAAAGGCGTGCTGAAGGTGATGTCCAAGATGGGCATCTCGACCTTGGCGTCCTACACCGGTGCGCAGCTCTTCCAGGCCGTCGGCATCTCCGAGGACGTGCTCGACGAGTACTTCACCGGATTGGCCTGTCCCACCGGCGGCATCACCCTCGACGACATCGCCGCCGATGTCGCGTCCCGGCACGCACTTGCCTACCTGGACCGGCCGGACGAGCGAGCGCACCGCGAGCTGGAGGTGGGCGGGGAATACCAGTGGCGTCGCGAGGGCGAGTACCACCTGTTCAACCCGGAGACCGTTTTCAAGCTGCAGCACGCCACCCGGACCGGGCAGTACCAGATCTTCAAGGAGTACACCCGGCTGGTCGACGACCAGAGCGAGCGGATGGCATCGCTGCGCGGGCTGCTCAAGTTCCGTGCCGGCCTGCGCCCATCGGTGCCGATCGACGAGGTCGAGCCGGCCAGTGAAATCGTCAAGCGTTTTTCCACCGGCGCGATGAGCTACGGCTCAATCTCCGCCGAAGCGCACGAGACACTTGCCATCGCGATGAACCGGTTGGGTGCCCGGTCCAACTGCGGTGAGGGCGGCGAGGACGTCACGCGGTTCGAGAAGGATCCCAACGGCGACTGGCGGCGCAGCGCGATCAAGCAGGTCGCCTCCGGCCGGTTCGGCGTCACCTCGCATTACCTGACCAACTGCACCGACATCCAGATCAAGATGGCCCAGGGCGCCAAACCCGGTGAGGGCGGCCAACTCCCTGGGCACAAGGTGTATCCGTGGGTGGCCTCGGTGCGGCACTCCACGCCGGGCGTCGGGCTGATCTCCCCGCCGCCGCACCACGACATCTACTCGATCGAGGATCTGGCACAGCTGATCCACGACCTCAAGAACGCCAACCCGTCGGCGCGAGTACATGTGAAGCTGGTGTCGGAGAACGGTGTCGGGACGGTGGCCGCAGGCGTGTCCAAGGCACACGCCGACGTGGTGCTGATCTCCGGGCACGATGGCGGCACCGGCGCGACTCCGCTGACGTCGATGAAGCACGCGGGCGCCCCGTGGGAGCTGGGTCTGGCCGAGACGCAGCAGACCCTGCTGCTCAACGGGTTGCGTGACCGGATCGTGGTCCAGGTGGACGGCCAGCTCAAGACCGGTCGCGACGTGATGATCGCGACGTTGCTCGGCGCCGAGGAATTCGGTTTCGCCACCGCCCCTCTGGTGGTGGCCGGCTGCATCATGATGCGGGTCTGTCACCTCGACACCTGCCCCGTGGGCGTGGCCACCCAGAATCCGCTGCTGCGCGAGCGGTTCACCGGCAAGCCGGAGTTCGTGGAGAACTTCTTCATGTTCATCGCCGAGGAGATGCGGGAGTACCTGGCGCAGTTGGGCTTCCGGACGGTGAACGAGGCCGTGGGACAGGCCGGAGCGCTGGACACCACGTTGGCCCGGGCGCACTGGAAGGCCCACCGGCTGGATCTGACACCGGTGCTGCACGAGCCGGAATCGGCGTTCATGAACCAGGACCTGTACTGCAGTTCGCGGCAGGACCACGGCTTGGACAAGGCGCTGGACCAGCAGTTGATCGTGATGAGCCGGGAAGCGCTGGATTCCCAGAAGCCGGTCCGTTTTTCCACCACGATCAGCAACGTCAACCGCACCGTGGGCACGATGCTCGGCCACGAGGTGACGAAAGCCTATGGCGGACAAGGGTTGCCGGACGGAACCATCGACATCACGTTCGAGGGGTCGGCCGGCAACAGCTTCGGAGCCTTCGTGCCCAGGGGGATCACTCTGCGTATCTACGGCGATGCCAACGACTACGTGGGCAAGGGCCTGTCCGGGGGCCGGATCGTGGTGCGCCCGTCCGACAATGCACCCGAGGATTATGTCGCCGAGGACAACATCATCGGTGGCAACGTGATCCTGTTCGGCGCCACCAGCGGTGAGGTCTACTTGCGTGGGGTGGTCGGTGAGCGGTTCGCGGTCCGCAACTCCGGCGCCCATGCGGTGGTCGAGGGCATCGGCGACCACGGCTGCGAATACATGACCGGTGGCCGGGTGGTCATCCTGGGCGCCACGGGGCGCAACTTCGCCGCCGGCATGTCGGGCGGCGTGGCCTACGTCTATGACCCCGAGGAGCAACTGCCCAGCAACCTCAACATCGAGATGGTCGACGCCGAGGCACTGGACTCCGACGATGCGGAGTTCCTGCACGGCATCATCACGGCGCACGTGGATGCCACCGATTCTGCTGTCGGCCGACGTATCCTGGCCGACTGGCGTAACCAGCAGCGGCATTTCGTGAAGGTGATGCCGCGCGACTACAAGAAGGTGCTGCAGGCGATCGCTGACGCCGAACGCGACGGCACCGATGTCGACAAGGCGATTATGGCGGCGGCGCATGGCTGATCCAACTGGCTTTCTCAAGTACACGCACCGGGAATTGCCCAAGCGGCGACCCGTCCCGCTGCGGCTCAAGGACTGGAAAGAGGTCTACGAGGAGTTCGACGGCGAGACGTTGCGCGAGCAGGCGACGCGCTGCATGGACTGCGGTATTCCGTTCTGCCACAACGGCTGTCCGCTGGGCAACCTGATTCCGGAATGGAACGATCTGGTTCGCAGGGGGCGTTTCCGCGACGCGATCGACCGGTTGCATGCAACGAACAACTTCCCCGACTTCACCGGACGCCTGTGTCCGGCTCCGTGTGAGCCGGCGTGCGTGCTGGGCATCAACCAGGACCCGGTGACGATCAAGCAGATCGAGCTCGAGATCATCGACAGGGCCTACGACGAAGGCTGGGTGGAACCGGTACCGCCGCATTGCGATACCGGTAAGACGGTCGCCGTCGTCGGCTCGGGTCCCGCGGGATTGGCTGCGGCGCAACAACTGACGCGTGCCGGGCACAAGGTCACCGTGTTCGAGCGGGATGACCGGATCGGCGGATTGCTGCGATACGGCATTCCCGAGTTCAAGATGGAGAAGCGGGTGCTCGACCGCCGGCTGCAGCAGATGGTGGCCGAGGGCACCCAATTCCGGCCCGGCGTCAACGTCGGGGAGGACATCACCGCCGAGCAGCTGCTGTCCGACTTCGACGCGGTCGTGCTGGCCGGGGGCGCCACCGCGTGGCGCGACCTGCCGGTGCCGGGCCGCGATCTCGACGGCATCCACCAGGCGATGGAGTACCTGCCGTGGGGCAACCGGGTCCAGGAGGGTGACGACGTGCTGGGGCCGGACGGGGAGCCGCCGATCACCGCCAAGGGCAAGAAGGTGGTGATCATCGGAGGCGGTGACACCGGCGCGGACTGCCTGGGCACCGCGCACCGGCAGGGCGCGGCGCGCATTCACCAGTTCGAGATCATGCCCCGGCCGCCGGAGACCCGGGCCGCGTCCACGCCCTGGCCGACGTATCCGCTGATGTACCGCATCGCCTCGGCGCACGAGGAGGGCGGCGAGCGGGTGTTCTCGGTGAATACCGAGGAGTTCGTCGGCGAGGACGGGCACGTGACGGCGCTCAGGGTGCACGAGGTGGCGATGCAGGACGGAAAGTTCGTCAAGGTCGAAGGGACCGACTTCGAGCTCGAAGCCGACCTGGTGTTGCTGGCGATGGGATTCGTCGGGCCGGAGAAGCCGGGTCTGCTCACCGACCTGGGGGTGAAGTTCACCGAGCGCGGCAACGTGGCACGCGGCGACGACTACGAGACCTCGATTCCGGGTGTGTTCGTGGCCGGCGACATGGGCCGCGGCCAGTCGTTGATCGTCTGGGCGATCGCCGAAGGCCGATCCGCCGCCGCGGCGGTGGACCGTTATCTGATGGGTGCCAGTGCGTTGCCGGCGCCGATCAAGCCGACCGCGGCACCACTCGCTTAACCTCATCCGTCACATCCGAAACATTTGATAAATGTTCGGCGCGCCGCCGAACGTTTGCCAGCGCATCGGTGTCTAATAACTGTCTGTGGTCTCCGTCACAGGGAGCTCGGGCCGCCCGGGAGCCACGGTTGCGTCAATCGATCGCAGGAGTCACCACCGTGCGCATGAACCCAGTTCCCCGGACAAGAATGGCGAGAATCGCCTGGTCACTGGTTCGCCACCCGGTCAAGAGCCGTGAGTTTCCGGCAAAACACGAACGTCTGGTCACGGCCGAAGAGCTGCTGCGTTTCGCCATCTGACGCGATCTGGCGGTCGCACGGGCATGCGGTTTGCTCGCGCTAGCTCAGCAAACCTGATTGGCGAATCGCCTGGGCCAGCGGCTCGAGGACGGCAGGGTCGTGCGGCGGAGCGAGGTAGACGATGCCGAGGTCCAGTCCTTCCGCACCCAACGCGGCCGCGGTCTCCATGACTTGCCCGTAGTTGCGATCGGGCCCCAGGCCCAGATGGGCCGACAGGGTGATCTCCGTCGGGTCCCGCCCGATATCTTGACACCGCGCGGCGAGCACGTCGCGCTTGCGTGCAAACTCCTCCGCCGTCCCGCCGGCGAAATTCCAGTGCTGCGCGTAGCGCGCTGTGATCGGCAGAGTCCGCTTTTCCCCGCTGCCGCCGATGGCGATTGGCGGATGCGGCCGTTGTGGCCCCTTCGGCTCGTTGCGAGCGTCCTTGAGTTGGTAGTACGTGCCGTCGAAGGTGGTGGTCTCGTCGCTGAGCAGTCCGATCAGCACCTGACAGGCCTCCTCGAACCGATCGAAGCGTTCCTTGATGCTGCCCAGTTCGATGCCGTACGCCCCGGATTCTTCTTCATTCCAGCCCGCGCCGATGCCGAGTTCGAGGCGGCCGCCCGAGATGATGTCCAGCGTGGCCGCCATGTTTGCCAGCACTGCCGGGTGACGGTAGTGGATGCCGGTGACCAGGGTGCCCAGGCGCAGCCGCTTGGTGGCCTGAGCCAGCGCGGTCAGCGTCGTCCACCCCTCCAGGCAGGGCCCGGTTGAGTCGGAGAAGATCGGGTAGAAGTGGTCGAAGGTCCAGCCCGATTCGAAGACGTCGATGTCGTCGGCGGCCCGCCACACGGCCAGCATGTCGGCCCAGGCGGTGTTCTGTGGTGAGGTCTTGAATGCGAATCGCATGATTCCGACATTAGACTCGGTCAGACGATGCTTCTCGGACTCGATACCAAACTCACCCTGCTCGCAACGGGTTTGATCTTTCTGCTCGCGCTCGGCCTCGGGGTGTGGAAGTACCGGCAGATCATGGCCGCCCACGACCACCGCGCCCACGTGTACGTCGACATCGCCCACCGGGCGGCGCTGTTGTATGCATTCGCCACGTTGTTGTTCGCGCCGTTCGTCGAACTCAGTGCGTGGCCGGTGTGGGTGAACCTGACAGCGACCGGCGTCGCGGTGTTGTTCTTCGTCGGCGCGATCGTGAGTTACATCGTGCATGGCGCGCGACGTGACACCGAGAACCAATTCGACCCGCCGGTGCGAGGGACCGGCGTCATGATGACATTGTTGATCGTCGGTGAGATGGGCGGGTTCGCCGTGGTGTTCGCCGGGTTCATCGCCGGGCAGTTGCTCTGATGGATCCGGTCTTTGCGCTGCGTCAGATCGCGTATTACAAGGATCGCGAACGCCAGGATTCCCGGCGGGTGATGGCCTATCGCAACGCCGCCGACATCATCGAGCGTCTCGACGAAGCCGCGCTGGAACGGCATGGCCAGGCCGGCAGCTGGCAGTCGATCCCGGGCATCGGCCCCAAGACCGCCAAAGTCATCGCGCAGGCGTGGGCCGGTCACGAGCCGGACCAGTTGGTCGAATTGCGCGCCGCTGCAGAGGATCTCGGTGGCGGTGAGGTACGCGTGGCGTTGCGCGGGGATCTGCACCTGCATTCGAACTGGTCGGACGGATCGGCGCCGATCGAGGAGATGATGGCCACCGCGGCCAGCCTCGGGCATGAGTACTGTGCGCTGACCGATCATTCACCGCGGCTGACCATCGCCAACGGCCTCTCGCCGGACCGCTTGCGTAAGCAACTCGACCTGATCGACGAGTTGCGCGAGAAGTTCGCGCCGCTGCGGATTCTCGCCGGGATCGAGGTCGACATTCTGGAGGACGGCACTTTGGACCAGGAACCCGAGCTGCTGGATCGTCTCGACATCGTGGTGGCCAGCGTGCATTCGAAGCTGTCGATGGAACCGGCGGCGATGACCAGGCGAATGGTGCGCGCGGTCTCCGACGGGCATGTCGACGTGCTGGGGCACTGCACCGGTCGCCTGGTCTCGGGCAACCGCGGAATTCGTCCGGAATCGAAGTTCGACGCCGAGAAGGTGTTCACCGCCTGCCGCGACCACGGCACCGCGGTGGAGATCAACTCCCGGCCCGAGCGCCGCGACCCGCCCGGCCGGCTGCTCAACCTCGCGCGCGATATCGGCTGCGTCTTCAGCATCGACACCGACGCGCACTCACCGGGGCAGCTGGATTTCCTTGGCTACGGCGCGCAGCGGGCGCTGGACGCGGAAGTCCCCGTCGACCGCATCATCAACACGTGGCCGGTCGAGGAGTTGCTGACCTGGTCAGTCCGGTAGGTGCGGCATCTCCAGCCCCGGGTCGCGCCCGACCAGCACGGCACGCGTCAGCGCCGACTTGCCGTAGCGGCGGTGAACCTCGTCGATCGCCGCGTCGACGGCGGGTGACTCCCCGGCGAACGGCAACGCCAACTGTTGGGCGCCGCCGCGGTCGATGCCCGAGACGGCGAAGCCGACCAGCGTCAGCCCCTTCTCGGCGATCAACGGCGCCGCCGATGCCACCAGCCGGCGGGCGCTGGCCAGGATGGGCGCCGTCGAGGAGGTGGCCCACGGCATGGTGTGCGATCGGGTGACGCGGCTGAAGTCCTCGAAGCGCAGCCGCAGTACCACCGTGCGGCCGGTGCGACCCGCGGCGCGCATCCGGCCGGTGATCCGGTCGATCAGATTGACCACCACCGCGTCGACCTCGGCGCGCGACATGCCGGTGCCTGCCCGCCCCAGCGCCCGCTGGGCTCCTACCGAGCGCCGCCCCACCACGGCGCTGACCCGGCGGCGGTCGATGTTGCGCGAGAGGGCATAGAGTTGGCGGCCCATCGCGGGTCCGACCAGGGACGCCAGCATGGATTCGCCGAGTTCGGCGACCTGGGCCACCGTCGTGATGCCGTGCATGTGCAGCTTCTCGGCAGTCACCGCGCCCACCCCCCACAGCCGGCGGACCGGCAGCGGATGCAGGAACTCCAGCTCACGATCCGGAGGCACGAGCAGCAGCCCGTCGGGCTTGGCCTCCTGGCTGGCGACCTTGGCCAGGAACTTGGTGCGGGCGATGCCAACGGTGATCGGCAGGCCGACCCGGTCGCGCACGTCGGTGCGCAACCTGGCTCCGATCTGAATAGGAGTTCCGGATATCCGGCGCAATCCGGCGACGTCCAGGAACGCCTCGTCCACCGACAGCGGCTCCACCTGCGGCGTGCAGTCGCGGAACACCTCGAAGACCGCGTCGCTGGCCTTGGAGTACGCGCTCATCCGCGGCGGCACCACCACCGCATGCGGGCACAACCGGCGTGCCTGCGCCCCACCCATCGCGGTGCGCACCCCGTAGGCCTTGGCCTCGTAGCTGGCGGCCAGCACGACACCGCCGCCGACGATCACCGGGCGCCCCCGCAATCCAGGGTCGTCCCGCTGCTCGACGGAGGCATAGAACGAGTCGAGGTCCGCGTGCAGAATGGTCGCCTCACAGCGCACGAACATATGTTCGCACAAGCGGCCGACAGCTCAGCGTTTCTCGCCGTAGATGGCGCTGACCCAGATGTGCACCAGCGTGTCCAGCACGCTGGCCTCGGGTACCGAAGGCTCTTCGGCCAGGAACGATGCCGACAGGGCGCGCTCGTTCATCAAATTGAGCGCGGTGGCCAGCTCCGCGGCCGGCAGCGTGTCGGGCGCGGCTCCCCGTTCCCGCTCGGCCTCGATGACCGAAGCGGTATAGGCGATCCACTTCTGCATGAACACCGACCACAGCTCCCGGGCTTCGGCATTGACGGCCCGGACACCCTGGCCGCCCCGAATGACGGCCCGGTGCGCGCCGAACGTCTCGAAGAACACGTTGATGCCAGTGCGCCACATGTCGTCGCGTCCGGATTCGGGACGCTCCGCAAGTGCCTGCAACGCAGTATCGGCCTCGTTGACCACCCGGTCTAGCAGGGTCAGCAGCACCGCCTCTTTGGATGGGAAGTAGAAGTAAAAGGTGGGCCGGGAAATGCCGGCACCCTTTGCCAGATCGTCGACCGAGATGTCGGCCAGCGGGCGATCTTCCAGCAGCTTTTCGGCGGTGACCAGTATCGCGAGCTCACGTTCATCCCCGGACGGTCGTGCGCTGCGCCGCCCGCGCGGCAGCGACGTCCTGGTCGCGGGGGAGGTGGCCATCCAAGCAGCGTATACCGCGTCGAGAATCTCGACACCATGTCGACAACGGGCACGGCCAGCCTTGGCTGCCGTCCTGGCCGCCCACCCCCCCCCATCAGCGTATCGGCGCGTTCCTTGTCGACATCTCGTTGGCCGACTCGACATAGTGTTGATAGCGTGGCCGGTATGACTGAGCACCTTGACGTCGTGATCGTGGGCGCCGGCATCTCGGGGGTCAGCGCGGCCTGGCATCTGCAGGACCGGTGCCCCGCGAAGAGCTACGCCATCCTCGAGAAGCGGGCCGATATGGGCGGCACCTGGGACCTGTTCCGCTATCCGGGCATCCGCTCGGACTCCGACATGTACACGTTGGGCTTCCGATTCCGCCCCTGGACCGAGCGTCAGGCCATCGCCGACGGCAAACCGATCCTCGACTACGTCAAAAGCACTGCCGCCATGTACGGCATTGACAAGCACATGCGCTTTCGGCAGCGGGTGACGGGCGCGGATTGGTCCACCGCGGACAACCAGTGGACGCTGCAGATCGACAGCAACGGCACGCCGAGCACGATTACCTGCTCTTTTCTGTTCCTGTGCAGCGGCTACTACAACTACGAGGAGGGCTACGCACCCACATTCGCCGGCGCCGGCGACTTCACCGGACCGATCATCCACCCGCAGCACTGGCCCGAGGATCTCGATTACCAGGGCAAGAACGTCGTGGTGATCGGCAGTGGCGCGACGGCCGTCACGCTGGTTCCGGCACTGGCGAATTCGGGCGCCAAGCACGTCACGATGTTGCAGCGCTCGCCGACCTACATCGTGTCGCAGCCGGAGACGGACGGCGTCGCCGACAAGCTCAACCGCTGGCTTCCGGAGAGAGCGGCCTACACCGCGATCCGGTGGAAGAACGTGCTTCGGCAAGCGGCGGTATACGGCGCGTGTCAGAAATGGCCGCGGCGGATGCGGAAGATGTTCATGGGTTTGGCCCAGCGTCAGTTGCCTGCGGGCTACGACGTGCGAAAGCATTTCGGTCCGCACTACAGCCCTTGGGACCAGCGGCTATGCCTGGTGCCCAACGGCGACCTGTTCCGTGCCATTCGGCACGGCAAGGCCGATGTCGTCACCGACACCATCGAGAGGTTCACCCCGACCGGTATCCGGCTGAACTCCGGCAGCGAGCTGCAGGCCGACATCATCGTCACCGCAACGGGCTTGAATCTGCAGCTGTTCGGCGGCGCGACAACCAGCATCGACGGCGAGCCGGTGGATCTGACCAGAACGATGGCCTATAAGGGCATGATGCTGTCCGGCATCCCGAACATGGTGTACACCGTCGGCTACACGAACGCCTCATGGACACTCAAAGCCGACCTGGTTTCCGAATTCGGCTGTCGCTTACTGAATTACATGGACGACAACAACTTCGACACGGTCGTGGTGGACGAGCCGGCCCCCGATGTGGAAGACCGGCCGTTCATGGAGTTCACCCCGGGCTACGTGCTGCGGTCGCTGGACCAGTTGCCCAAACAGGGCTCCCGGACCCCGTGGCGGCTGAACCAGAACTATCTGCGTGATATTCACCTGATCCGGCGGGGCAAGATCGCCGACGAGGGTCTGCGTTTCGCCAAAAAGCCCGCCGCGGTAGCGGTCTAGTCGCGCGCTCAATCTCCTGCAGCGACGACGACAACGCCGTCGTCGTCGCTGTAGGCCAGCTCGCCTGGCACGAATGTCACGCCGCCCAGCGTGATTTCGACATCGCGCTGCCCGTCACCGGTCTTGGTGCTCTTGCGGGGATTGGTGCCCAGCGCCTTGATACCGATGTCGATTCCGCGTAGTGCGGCGGCATCTCGCACCGCGCCGTTGACGATCAGCCCGGCCCACCCGTTGGACCGGGCCAGCTCGGCGATCAGGTCACCCACCAGCGCGGTATGCAACGAGCCGCCGCCGTCGATCAGCAGGACCCCGCCCTCGCCAGGTTGCGACAGCACCGACTTCAGCAGCGCATTGTCCTGGAAACAGCGGACGGTACTGATCGGACCGGCGAACTCCGCGCGACCCCCGAACTGCCGGAACTGCAGATCACAACTACGCACCTCGGGTCCGATGTCGTCGACCAGGTCAGCGGTGGGCCGGAACGCGATCGACATAGGTCAGCGACGACGTAGTTGCCGGACCAGCAGCAGGGCCAGCAGGCTCAGGGTGACCGCGACCACCCACGGGACGGGGGACTGCAGGGCCGACGGCTCCGAGACCTCCCGGGGCAACGGGTTCTGCGCACTCTCGACCGTCGACTTTGCCTGCGCGGCAACATCTTTAGCAGCTTCGAGCTGTCCATTGGTTTCGGCGCGCTGCTGTAGGTCGACACGCTGCTCAACCAACTTCGGGGCGGCCGGCTCAGCCTGCTTGGCGGCGGCGTTCTTGGCCGGTGCCTTCTTCGCGGGCGTCTTTTTGGCCGGCGCCTTAGCCGCGGCGGCCTTCTTGGCGGGTGCTTTCTTGGCCGGCGCTTTCGCGGCGGCCTTTTTGGCGGGTGCTTTCTTGGCCGGCGGACCGGATTCGGGTGCGCCGTCGGGTCGATCCTGCGGGTCTGCCATGCGGCGGCTCCTTTGCAGCTTGGTCGCTAGGTCGCGCGAGACTCGGGTCCCATCATGCCAGGACAGCTGTGGGCTACGGTCTGCGCCGTACGGACCAGATCGCGACGGCGGCGACCGCCGCGATCGCTCCCACCGCGAACGGCCAGGTGGGAAGCTGTGCGTCGGGGTCCTGGGGTGCGGCGGAATGCGCAGACGCCGTCCCGGCCATCAGCACAGCGACCACCGCCATGGCAACCCACAGCGGCGCCGTGCGTACCAGACGTTTCATCCGCGTCACACCCCGAGACGCGCCAGCAGGTCGGCTTCGATCCCGTCGAGCTGGGCGGAGATGGCGGCATGGGCCGCCCGGCGCCGCTGCGTCGGCATATTTTCCGCGGCGGTGACGGCCGCGGACAGTTCGGAGAGCCGGTCACCGATGGCCGCGACGAACTGCTTGGTTTCGGGGTCTTTGGGCTTCTTCTCCTGAACTGCCCGCAGCGACTGTTCGGCTCCGGCGATGCGGGCGGACAGCCGGGCACCGTGCCCGGAGAACTGGCCGATCTGGGCCAACGGGATGCCCAGTCGATCGGCTCTACGCTGATCGATCACGCCGCGAGCGGCGACGGCCGCCCGGTAGATCAGGGGCGCCAGGACCGGTGCCAGCAGGCGGGATACGGTGAGAGTCCGGCGGATTCGGGTGGGCGACAGAATCTTGCCTTCGCGCGCGGCCTTGAGTTCGGTTTCGGCGATCTTCAGTGCGACCCGGTCACTGTCTTTCTGCGCCTTGAGTTGCGCGTTGAGTGCCTTGTCAGCCGCTTTCTGGGCGGACTTGATGCGGCGCCTCTCGTTCTTCGCCGAAAGCCTGGCCTCCAGCTTGGCGCGGGCCTTGATCGCGCGGGCTTCGGCGCGACGGGTCGCGCGGCTCTTTCGCTTGCGGAACAGGCCCATTCCCGGCCGCCTCCCGGTATCTCGTGAACTGACGCGATGCGTGTGCGCGACGCTGGGCCAACCCTAATCCGAACAGGGTGCGGCCGGACTGCCAGGTCAGGTGTGGACCTTCGGTCTCAGTTGTCGAGGCCCTCGGCCCGGCGCAGCTCGTCGATGCGGTCCAGGACCTTCTGCTGCGCCTCCGCGGGAAGTCCGTGCGCGCGCACCGCGATACGGCGCACGCCGTCATCGCGCACGGTGGCGTAGAACTGCAGCTCCTTGTCGAGCTTCTCGTAGTAATCGTCATCGGTGAAGTAGGCCGACTTGATCCGGAAGAAGTTCGCGAGGGCGGCCATGGTTGCCGACGACGGATTGGTGCGGTTGCCGGAACGTAGCTGCGACAGGTAGGGAGCCGACATCGTGATGCCCTCCGCCTTGAGCGCGGCGATCACCTCCGCGGAGGTGTGCGGCCCCCTTCCGGGCGGGTAAACCGTGTCAAACAGGCGGTTTAGGCGGGCAGCGAACGTCGTGCTCATCGATAAGACCTCCACCGGGCTGTATGAGGGAACGGTTATCAATAGGTATTTGCTGATCATGGTAGCGACTGATCGTGTTCACCACCAAGTGCAAACCCGATCGTACCCGCTACCAGCGTGCGGGGCGATTGACCGCAACCCCCCCGACGAGCATCTAAACGAAAGGACCGGGTGTCCACAAATCGACCGGATTTCACAGGTTATCCGCAGAATACCCAGCCGGAACCGGCGCTGTGATTCGCAGTTGGCAGCGCCCAAGCGTGCGGCTGCCAGTGCTTCAGAAACCGAGCCGGGGGACTCTGGGCAACCAGCGGGTGGATAAAAAACGACCACTGGTCACTTTGCTGTCGCTACCGATGCGCCGCTGTGAGCCGACCGCCGCCGGGGGCTTTGCAGCCGCGCCGGACACCGCCGAAGTGAACCGCGCCGCGCTGGGCGCCGGATCGTGGTCGAAGGCTCGCCACAGCGGCGCAGGTATTTCCGGAGCCCGCATACCGGCACTCCGGCGGCTGCCTTGCGGCCGGATCAGGAGTTTGCGCGCCAACGCCGACGACGGTGAATTTCGGATTGACAGGGTGCGAAGAACTCCCCGCACTCAGGCGGCGAGCAGCATCGCCAGGATCGCGGTGTCGGGATGGCTGATCGGGTCCACGCCGACCCGGCTCACCATGGAGGTGATGGTGCCGTCGGCCTCGGCTTCCACCCACGCGGCGCGGTGCTCCAACCCCAGATAGGGCAAGCCGGGCAACAACACGCAACCTGACGCCGCGCCGGTGCATTCCGGCAGTGATGGCGTCGTCTCGGAGGGCGGATGCAGCATCAGCAGCGCGGGGGGCTGATGGTCGGCGAAATACCCCGGCTGAATCGCCGTTTCGCCGAACACGGTGCCCTCCGCCAGGACCAGACCCACGGTTCCGGGCTCAGGCTCGTCGGGAAGCTCCTCGCGAGCGCCGAACACCGTTGTGGTGGAGAGCAATCCGGGCAGTGAGGCGACCCGCACCGCAACCATGAGCAGCTGAGCCCATTCCTTTGTGGAATCCGGCCAACGTCCTGAAATCACAAACCCTTTCAGGGCACCGCGAGCATGAAAAGGGGATACACCTATCGGCCGGCCTGACCCAGTATCCATCTTGCCTCCGTGACGCCTTCATTCGAAGTAACCACGCTGGTAGCTCGAACACATGTTAGCTCGAATAATCAAGCATGCGCGGGGTTTTGGCTCCCTGCAAGTCGAATCGCGACCGGTCAGGGCCGGTGATCGGCGACGTTACTCACCGGCAACACGCGAAGCGGTCGATGCGGCGTAGAGAGCAACAGGGGCGCCGCGCGATGGCGCGCGGCGCCCCAGTCGGTGGAACCGACGGTCAGGGGAAGATCAGGCCAGAGGTCTTCGACGTGGCCGCCGCGTAACGCGACTGGACATCGGGCCAGTTGACGACGTTCCAGAACGCCTTCACGTAGTCCGCTTTGACGTTCTTGTACTGCAGGTAGAAGGCGTGTTCCCACATGTCGACCTGCAACAGCGGAATGACACCGAGCGGGACGTTGGCCTGCTGGTCGTAGAGCTGGAAGGTCAGCAGTCGGCCACCCAGGGTGTCGTAACCGAGCACGGCCCAACCCGAGCCCTGCAGCCCGTTGGCCGCGGCACTGAACTGAGCCTGGAACTTGTCGAACGAACCGAACTGGTCGTCGATCGCGGCCGCCAGATCGCCGGTCGGCTTGTCACCGCCGTCCGGCGAGAGGTTCTTCCACCAGATCGAATGGTTGACGTGACCACCGAGATGAAAGGCCAGGTTCTTCTCGTTCAAAAAGATCGCCGAGTGATCGCCCTTGGCGCGGGCCTCCTCGAGCTTGGCGACCGCGTCGTTGACGCCCTTGACATACGTGGCGTGGTGCTTGCTGTGGTGGATCTCGTTGATCTGACCAGAGATGTGCGGCTCCAGTGCTGCGTAATCCCAGTCCAAGTCGGGCAGGGTGTATTCAGCCACGGCTTTCCTTCCTTCGATGAGCAAATCGTCTGACGTGTCATTCGCGGGGTCCCGCCACGGGGCGAGCCTGGCATATCCAACCCTGCTCCATGACCGCGTATGCCGCAAGGACGACCCTGGGCAGCACGCGGTCGGTATACCCAGGGCGGCCGAATCAAGCGGGCATCAAGACAGCGCGATGAGGGCAAGAATCGCCAGCAGCGCCAGAGCGATCAGGCCGGCACGCAAAGCAGCGACGACATACGCCTGGTTCCAGGCTGGCGACCCCGAGTACGACTTCGACGGCGTCGAACCCGGACCGAACGAATGTGTGGCCATCAAACGCCTTCCAACTGCATGTCTATCTAGCCGCGCCGACGAGTCTAGTGAGGTGAGTCACAACGAAGCTCTGCGTCCGCGATCATAGCGCTAACACTGCGGCGGAGGAAAACCTGATGCCGGCGCGGCCCGGGCCGTTCGGTGGGGCCGTGTTTCCGGTGGTGGGCTGTCGTCCGGCCGGGCCATCCTGGTCGGCGCGAACACGTACGTTTGGCTGCCGTTCACAGCGGGTATGCGCGGATGTGGATGCGATGATCTATTCGCTCGAGCGGTCGCGAGCCTGTCTATCGACACTCCTCGTAACCATAGATGTTATCCACAGTCACCGCTGAATCTGGCCGATAGGGGCTGTCTTGACCGCCCATCCAAGCTGTGGATAAACCTGTGGAAATTGTGGATAGCCGTTAGTAGCTGTGTCCTGGGTCACGTCTATTACGGCGTAGGCGCCCGCCGGTCGCGGCGGCGACTGTGCTATGAGGCCCAGCGGTGCCGCGGCGTGCCGGACGACACCCATTAGGCTGGTCCGGTGATTCAGGTGTGCTCCCAGTGCGGCACTCGGTGGAACGTGCGGGAGCGTCAGCGCACGTGGTGCCCACGTTGCCGCGGGGCGCTGATGGCGCCGCTGCCGGATACGCCGCCCGGTGACCCGCGGTGGAGCGGACAAGCCGCACTGCAGAGGCCGGCCGGCCCCGCCGTGACCCGCACTCCGCCCCGGCTCCCACCTGGTTTCCGCTGGATAGCGGTGCGCCCCGGCGCCGCGCCGCCGCCGCGACCGGTCCGACGACCGCTCGGCCCGACACCCCGCTACATGGTCATACCGCGCTGGACCCTGGGCGACCGGGTGGTGTCCGCGACGGCCTCTCCGGGAGCCCCGGTCAAGGCAGGACCCAGCGCCGAGATTGTGCGGGTGCTGATGTTCGCCACCCAGCTCGTGCTCGCCGGTGCGGCGCTGGTATATGCCGTGCGCTACGGATTGCTGGTCTACAACCGCAACACCCTGCTGAATTCTCTGGTGGCCGCGGCGGCGGACTGGCTGGGAATCGCGGCGAGTGTAGCGGCGCTGGCGGCGATGCTGGCCTGTTTCCTGGTGCTGGTGAAGTGGCTGATCGCGCGGCGTGCCGCGGCGTTCACCTATCACGGAATACCAGAGCATCGCTCGACCCGCCGACTCTGGGCCGGTTGCCTGCTGCCGTTCGCCAACGTGGTGATGGCGCCCGTCTACGTCATTGAGCTGGCACTTGTCGAAGACCACTACGAGCGGGTGCGCAAATCGATCTCGTTCTGGTGGCTCGCCTGGGTCGTCAGCTACGCGGTCTCGGTGTTCGCCATCCTCACCAGCTTGTCCAGCGATGCTCAAGGCATCGCCAACAACA
Organism: Mycobacterium sp. ML4; assembly: GCF_054515735.1. NCBI lineage: Bacteria > Bacillati > Actinomycetota > Actinomycetes > Mycobacteriales > Mycobacteriaceae > Mycobacterium > Mycobacterium sp. ML4. The sequence goes on along the minus strand of NZ_JBTNSY010000001.1, from coordinate 54,599 downwards.
CGGTGATGGTGATGCTCGCCTACCTGGTCGCCGCCGTCGCGGTGGGCGCGGTCGCCCGCGTGTTCGAGGGATTCGAACGCAAACCTGTGGAACGGCCGGCGCATCGCTGGGTCGTAGTGGACGCGGATCGCCCCACCCAATCGGTACCAGCCGCTGCGGTTGAGCTGGAGGGACAGGAACCGGCAGCATAGGCGTATGACGCGGGCGGATGAGGTCCTCGCCGGGCATCCCTTTGTGGTTGCCCACCGCGGCGCGTCGTATTCCCGCCCCGAACACACCCTGGCCGCGTATGACATAGCTCTGAAAGAAGGCGCCGACGGGGTCGAATGTGACGTCCGGCTGTCCCGTGACGGCCACCTGGTGTGTGTGCACGATCGCCGCCTCGACCGGACCTCGACCGGCGAGGGTTTGGTCAGCACGACGACACTGGCCGAACTGCGAGAGCTGGAGTACGGGGTATGGCACGACAGCTGGCGGCCCGACGGCACGCACGGTGACACCGGACTGCTGACGCTGGACGCACTCGTTGCGATGGTCCTGGACTGGCACCGTCCGGTGAAGATCTTCATCGAGACCAAGCATCCGGTCCGGTACGGGTCGCTGGTGGAGAGCAAGTTGCTGGCGCTGCTGCACCGCTTCGGCATCGCCGCTCCGGCGTCCGCGGATCGATCGCGTGCGGTGGTGATGTCGTTCTCCGCTGCGGCGGTCTGGCGCATCCGGCGGGCCGCGCCGATGCTGCCCACGGTGTTGCTGGGCAAGACCGGCCGCTACCTCACCAGCAGTGCGGCCACTGCCGTCGGCGCCACCGCGGTCGGACCCTCGCTGCCGGCGTTGCGGGACTACCCGCAACTGGTCGACCGCTCGGCCGCCCAGGGCAGGTCCGTGTACTGCTGGACGGTTGACGAGTACGACGACATCGACTTCTGTCGCGAGGTCGGCGTGGCGTGGATCGCCACGAACCACCCCGGCCGTACCAAGGCATGGCTGGAAAGGCGCAAGGCTACCGAGAACAGCGGTTAGCTCGCCGTACTAGAGCTGAGCGCCCGCGGCGTGCCTGACCCAGCCGGACCTCTTCGACCTGCTCGGTAAGGAACCACTGCAACGAGCTGCTCCCGGTGGTCGGCTTAGCTTCAGATGGAGTCGACCAGGAGTGGGATGGTGCCCATGACCGGCCCCGCTGAAGCAGATCACGTCACCTATCCGCCCTATACGTACTCTTGCCAATATTGGGCGACCACGACCGGCCAGACTTGCGACCGTCACGTTAACGACGACGGGCAACCCTTTCAGACTCGGCGGGGTGCTGATTCAATGAGGTTCAGCTGCGAGTCGTACGTAAACGCCGTTCCAGGTAGGTCGAAATGTCGTTTGTATTCACGATGCCGGAAATTTTGGAGAAAACCGCCGCTGATCTAGCCGGTTTCGGTTCGACGCTTAACGCCGCGAACGCCGTCGCGGCGGCCCAGACGACACGGGTGCTGGTGGCCGCCGAGGATGAGGTATCGGCAGCCATTGCCGCGCTGTTCTCGGTACATGGTCACCAGTACCAGGTGATCAGCGCTCAGGCAGCGGCTTTCCAGCAGCGATTCGTCGAGGCTTTGACTGCTACCGCAAGCGCCTACGCCAGCGCTGAGGCCGCCAGCGCTTCGCCATTGCAGCAATTGCTCGACGCAATCAATGCCCCCATCCAGGCGGCTACCGGGCGTCCGTTGATCGGCAATGGCAAGGCCGGAACACCCGGCACGGGGCAAAACGGAACACCCGGCGGCTGGTTGCTCGGCGACGGCGGCGACGGCGGGTCGGGCGCGGCGGGTCTACGGGGCGGCGCCGGCGGCGCCGCCGGCTTGATGGGCGCCGGCGGCGCTGGTGGGGCCGGCGGTCCGGGGTCAGCGTTGGTCCAAGGCGGGGCGGGCGGTGCCGGCGGAGCCGGCGGGCAGCTGTTCGGCAATGGCGGGGTCGGCGGTGCCGGCGGATTCGGATTGTCTGGCGCGGCCGGCGGGGCCGGCGGCGCCGGCGGAGCCGGCGGCCTGTTCGGTGCCGGCGGGGTTGGCGGAGCCGGTGGATATGGGTCCTCTGGCGGTGGTGCCGGCGGCGCAGGGGGGGCCGGGGGATTGTTGAGCGGGCTGGTCAGCGCCGGCGGCGGGAACGGCGGCATGGGCGGCGGGGCTGGTGGAGCTAATGGGGGTGCCGGCGGGGCCGGCGGCAACGCCGGATGGCTCGCCGGCAGCGGTGGGGCCGGGGGCGCCGGGGGATCCAGCCAAGGGAGCGCCGGAGCCGGCGGTGACGGTGGTAATGCCGGGATGTTGTTCGGCAGTGGTGGGGCGGGGGGCGCCGGCGGCAACAGCCAATTTGGCGTCGGGGGAACCGGCGGGCATGGCGGTAACGCCGGCCTGCTGATTTCTAACGGTGGTGCCGGCGGGGTCGGCGGATGGGGCGGAAACAACAACGGCGGGACCGGTGGAGCTGGCGGCGATGCCTTGCTGCTCGGCTCCGGCGGGGTCGGTGGGGCCGGTGGGGCCAGCGCAGCTGCCGCCGGCGGCGCCGGCGGCACCGGCGGTAAGGCCGGCTCGTTGCTAGGCATCGGCGGGGCCGGCGGAGCCGGCGGGTCGGGAGCCACCACCGGGGGCCTCGGGGGGGCAGGTGGCAACGCCGTGCTGATCGGAAACGGTGGCAACGGCGGCTACGGCGGAACCGGAACGGCGGCGGGTGCCATCGGCACCGGCGGCGCCAGTGGCGTGCTGTTTGGCCGGGACGGCTTCAACGCTCCGATCAGCACCTCGCCGCTGCACATCTTGCAACAGCAGGCACTCAATGCGGTAAATGCGCCGGTCCAGCTCGCCACCGGGCGCCCACTCATCGGCAACGGCGCGCCCGCCCCAGCAGGATCGGGTGCAGATGGCGCGCCGGGCGGCTGGTTGCTCGGCGACGGTGGCGCCGGCGGCTCCGGTGGACTTGACCAAAACGGCGGGACCGGCGGGGCCGCTGGCCTGTGGGGCACCGGCGGCGTCGGCGGAGCCGGTGGAAACTCGTCAACCGGCAATGGCGCGGCCGGCGGAGTCGGCGGCGCCGGCGGATGGCTCTCCGGCAACGGCGGGGTCGGCGGCACTGGTGGATTCAGCGCATCAGCCGGCAAGCTCGGTGGGGTAGGCGGAGCAGGCGGGTCCGCCGGACTGTTCGGCGCCGGCGGTGGCGGTGGCATGGGCGGCTCCACCACGATCATTGCCAACGGGACCGGCGGGGCCGGCGGGGCCGGCGGTACGGGAGGGCTGTTTGGCGGGCTGGTCGGCGCCGGTGGTGGCGATGGCGGAGTCGGCGGAGGAGGTCAGGGCGGCGGGGGAGCAGGCGGGCATGGCGGCAACGCCGGACTGCTTGCCGGCCCAGGCGGCGCCGGCGGCGCCGGTGGATTCAGCAACGGCGCCATTGGCGGCGCCGGAGGCGCCGGTGGAAATGGTGGTCAGCTGTTCGGCACCGGGGGCGCCGGCGGGACCGGCGGAGTTGGCATTAGCGGCACGGGTGGAGTCGGCGGGCCCGGGGGCAACGCCGGACTGTTGATTTCCAACGGCGGGTCCGGCGGCGCGGGCGGATCAGGAAACAATGGCGGAGCAGGCGGAGTCGGCGGCAACGCCACCCTGCTTGGCTACGGCGGGATCGGCGGAGCCGGCACGCCCGGCTTTACCAACGGGGGTGATGGTGGCGCCGGCGGAAAGGCCGGCCAGCTGTTCGGTAGCGGCGGCGCCGGGGGCGCCGGCGGCGGAGGCAACTCCACTGGTGGTGACGGCGGCAACGGCGGTAGCGCTGTGCTGATCGGGAACGGCGGCAACGGCGGTAACGGCGGTACCGGAGCGATCACTTCCGGCAACGCAGGCACCGGTGGGACCGCAGGCCTGCTGCTAGGCGCGACTGGAATCAAGGGACAGCCGTAATGCAGTGTCGCGGTTTCCCGGTCGACAAAGCGATACGTCACGGTTTCGAGGCTGACAAAGGCGCGAACCCGGCGTAATGAAATTTCGCCATGAGACCATTGCTCAGTGGAATGCAGGTTGGGCATCTGCAACGAAGGCATCACCATTCGGGAGAGGTTTTCCTAACTATGCCGCGGCGTTAAACCTATTCTGGGCCGGGCCAGGTTTAGCTATTGGCGGGCGCAACGCTACCTGAGAATGGGTGGAGCCAATTCATCCATTTGCATGCCGCGCAGAACCGTCGCGGTTGCTCACGGCTGGTTCGGTAGGGCGCCGGGCGGCACCGGCGCGTCCGCAGTCAGCGCGTCGAACAGGTCGCGTGCGGCGTCGTGGTTCCACACCACCACCGCGCCCACGCCGCTGTCGGTGAACTCCCCGATGGGTACGGTCATCGGTGTGGTGGGGCCGTGCAGCGCCCAGCCGAGCCGGGCGAGGTCCCACGCGTGGTCCCCGCGGTCGACAGTCAGGGCGCCCGCCGCTGCGCGCGGCACCGCATACCAACGCCACGGGTTGAGCCATACCGCCGGGCTTGTCACCCGGTGCAGCAACGCCGACATGAATTGCCGTTGGTTGATCATCCGGTCCAGATCGGCGCGCGGGGTGGCGCGGGTCCTGACGTAGCCCAGGGCGGTGCGCCCGTCCACCTGTTGGCAGCCGGCCCGCAGATCCAGCCCGGCCAGCGGGTCGTGAATCGGCTCGGCGGGGCATACGGTCACCCCGCCCACGGCGTCGACCAAGACGGCGAACCCGCCGAATCCGACCTCGGCGTAGTGGTCCAAGCGCAGGCCGGTGGTCTGCTCCACCGTCTGCGCCAACAGCGGCGCCCCGCCGAGGGAGAAGGCGGCGTTGATCTTGTCGCGGCCGTGGCCGGGAATCGGCACGTAGGAGTCGCGCGGAATCGATACCAGTGTGGTCCGCATGTTGGACCCGAATCCGGGCACGTGCACCAACACGATCGTGTCGGTGCGGCCGGTGCCCACATCACCGCCGGTAGCCAGGTCCTGCTGCTGCTCGGCGGAGAGGTCCCGGCGGCTGTCGGACCCGACCAGCAGCCAGTTCGTGCCGCGCCCCGGCCCGGGCCGGTCCGCGTAGTCGGAGAACACCGGTTGGCGGTGCACCGCGGAGTCGAACCACAGCATGCCGGCCAGCACGCCCGCAGTCGCCAGCAACAGCAGGACCACCACGCTCAGGGCGATGGTGCGGATCCAGCGGCGCTTCCGCCGTGTGCGACGAGCTCTGGGTGCCGCCGGAGCCGGCGGCGGCGGCAATGGCGGCGCGGCGGCCGGTCTGGGCGCCGGTCCCGGTACGCGGGCGGGACGGCGGATCACCGGGGCGGGCTCCGGTCGGGTGGGCTGCGCCGGCTGCGGCACGATTGGCCTGCGTAATCGGGGCGGTTCGGGTGATCGATCGCCGTTCACCCGGCTAACTTACGTCCCCGGCCGCGGTTATCGACGTGCGCGCAGCCCGTTGGCGAAGGGGCAGCCCATCAGAATGCGAATGGCTTGGCGCAGTCCGGCCATGTCGTCGACCGGCCTGTGGAACGGAAGCCGGATGTCGCGGTCGCCGTCGTTGCCTTCGACGCGGAACCGCACGCCGTAGCGGTCCAGTCCGAGGGGGCGCACATGTCCGCGTCGCAGTGGCGCCGGCAGCCGGGACACCAGGCGGGCGACCACGTCGTCATGCGCGGTCGCGAGATGCCAGAGCAGCGTGGACTCGATCTCGCAGAAGGGGTCGGGTCTGGCGCCGAGCAGCTCCGCGACCTCGACGGGCTCGGCGCCGGTGGCGTCGGTCACCACCACGGATTCGATCGCAAGGCGCAGCAGGATGTAGCGCTCTTCGTCGCGGGCCGGCGTGCAGTCGGGCCGGTCCACCTGTAGCAGCGCCGGATTCGGGTCCTCGGTGGCGATCACATCGAGCACCACCTGCAGCCGGCTCGACGGGATCCGGTGCAGCCGGCCGCGCACCCACACCAGCGATCGAACGGGTTCGCGCAGCGGTAGTGGCGCGTAGTCGGTGAGTTCCAGCAGCGCCTGGGCTCCGCACTCCAGCGGGGCGTCCGCCCGGGGCACTGCGAGGGCGAAGTTCCCGTCGCGCAGCAAATGGTGCAGGACCGTAGGCACCGGATCCCGGCCCTCGATCGCCAGCAGGCCGGCGCCGGCCCGTGAGCAGGCACTACGGATTCGTTCTGCCGTCGTGGGAGCGGGATGGGGGGCCGTGCGCACCGTCTACCTCCGAGTTTGTTAGGTAAGCCTAAGATAACTTAGTTCGGTGGCGGTGACAAGGTCGGGTGCGCTGAGCGTGCGCCGATAGGGTGGGGGCGTGTTGCGCATCGCATACCTCGGTCCTGAGGGAACCTTCACCGAGGCTGCCCTGCAGAAGATCACCGCCGACGGGTTGATCCCCGGGCGTGAGCCCCGAACCCCGCAGCCGCTTGCGGTGGAAAGCACGCCGGCCGCCCTCGATGCGGTCCGCGACGGCAGTGCGGACTATGCCTGTGCACCCATCGAAAACTCGATCGACGGATCGCTGGCGCCCACCCTGGACAGCCTGGCACTCGGCTCGCCGCTGCAGATCTACGCCGAGACCACCTTGGACGTGGCATTCAGCATCGTCGTCCAACCCGGTCGCAGCGCCACCGAAGTGCGCACGCTGGCAGCCTTTCCGGTGGCCGCCGCGCAGGTGCGGCGATGGCTGACCGCCAACCTCCCCGATGTGCAGCTGAAACCGGCGTACTCGAACGCCGACGCAGCGCACCAGGTGGCCGAAGGTCAGGTCGACGCGGGCGTCACATCGCCGTTGGCCGCAGCTCGACGGGGACTGACGGTGCTGGCGGAGGGCGTGGTCGACGAGTCCAACGCCCGGACCCGGTTCGTGCTGATCGGCAGGCCCGGTCCGCCCCCGCAGCGCACCGGAGCCGATCGCACCTCGGCGGTGTTGCGGATCGAGAACGCGCCGGGGGCGCTGCTACAAGCGCTGACCGAGTTCGGAATGCGCGGCATCGACCTCACCCGCATCGAATCCCGGCCCACCCGGACCGGATTGGGCACCTACATGTTCTTCGTCGACTGCGTCGGCCACATCGACGATGAAGCGGTCGCCGAGGCACTCAAAGCCTTGCACCGTCGTTGTGCCGATGTGCGTTATTTGGGATCCTGGCCTACCGGCCGGGCTGCGGGGGTGCTGCCGCCGGCGTCGGATGAGGCATCGCGCTGGCTGGCGCGGCTGCGGAGCGGGGTGGGGGAGACACTGCGATGAGTGGCCGGTTGATCTTGGTGCGGCACGGACAGTCTTTCGGCAATGTCGAACGGCGATTGGACACCCTGCCGCCCGGCGCCGCGCTGACACCGCTGGGGCGTGACCAGGCAAGGGCTTTCGCGCGGGGCGGACACAGCCGCCCGACCGTCCTCGCGCACTCGGTGGCGGTTCGTGCGTCGCAGACCGCGGCGGTGATCGCCTCGGAAGTCGCGCTTGCCCCGAAGGAGTTGACCGGCATTCACGAGGTACAGGTCGGCCACCTGGAGAACCGCAATGACGACGAGGCCATCGAAGAGTTCAACGCGGTCTACCGACGCTGGCACCGCGGCGAGCTGGACCTGGCCCTGCCGGGCGGTGAGACCGCCAACGATGTCCTCGAGCGCTACGTGCCGGTCCTCACCGAGCTACGCATGCGCTACCTGGACGACGACCGTTGGCACGGCGACATCGTGGTGGTCAGCCACGGCGCGGCGATTCGACTGGCGGCCGCGGTTTTGGCCGGTGTCGACAGCACCTTCGTCCTCGACAACCCCCTGGACAACGCCGAGTCGGTGGCGTTGGCGCCGATCACCGACGGGCGGTGGAGCTGCGTGCGGTGGGGACATCTCACGCCGCCGTTTCACCCGGCACCGGACACCACGCCGGCGCAGGACGCAGTGTCGTCAAGCACCGACCCGATGCGCTGATCGGATCAGATCGCCCGAAACCTCCCCGCATGCGCAGCCGACCACGTCACAGTCGACGACGAACGCGTGGGTGAACAACTCAGGAGCGACGCAGTCCGGCTCGGTGCATTCCGGCCGGCCCAGGGAGTGACGAATGACGGTGCCGTGGCAGTGATCTAAGCCTGCCCGGCAGTCGCGGCAGCCTGTGCTCATAACCTGTTCTTAGCACCGGGCGCCGACAAAGGGCGGGTGCCGCGCCCGGCCATGCCCGTTGAACCGGCCGTCAGGCCCAGCCCAGCTCATCGAGCCGGTCGTCGTCGATGCCGAAGTGGTGGGCGATCTCGTGAATCACCGTGACCGCGACCTGGTCGACCACCTCCGTCTCGGATGAGCAGACATCCAGCAGTGCGTCGCGAAAGATGGTGATGGTGTCCGGCAGCGCTCCGGCGTAGTCGGAATCGCGCTCTGTCAACGCCACCCCTTCATAAAGGCCGAGCAGGTCGCCTTCGTCGGGATGGCGGTCGGCGACCAGGACGACGACGTTGTCCATGGCGGCGGTCAAGTCTGTCGGGATCAAATCCAGTGCGTCGGAGACCAATTCGTCGAACCGCTGCGGGTCCATCCGCACGGTCACCTGGCTACCCGGGTGGGGGCTCGGTGGCCGGCGCACCTTCGGGTGCCTGTGCCGGTGGCGGGGCACCGCCGTCGGCCGGGGGCGGTGCTGCCTGGGTGGGTGACGGTGTTTGACTCGACGGTGACGACGGTTCCCGGGTAGGCGTCACCACGGGTTGTTGGTTGGGTAGGTGCTGGTTGCCGGGCGGGGTGGTGGGCGTCTGTTGCTGCGGTTGCTGCTGGGCGGGCGCCGACGGCGGTTGGGTGGGCAGCTGCACCGGGATCTGCGGCAGAGTGAGGCGCTCCGGGGGGATGTCGGGCGGCGGCACCGGCGCCTGGCCGTTGATCAACAGTGGGCCTTTGGCGCTGTTCAACAGCGTTGCCCAGCCGCCGTTGCCGAGCGTCGCGCCGATACTGCAGGCCACCTCGCGGCTGCCCGCGGACCAACTCGGCAGAGACACCGTGGGGTAGATCAGAGTCAAGGTGGTGGTACGCAGCTTGATGGGTGCGAGGTAGGCGTCAGTCATCTTGTTGCAGGCGTCCTTGATGAAGCCGTCCTGGTCGGCTTCGGAGGGCATCGCGTTGGGAAACTTCTCGGCGAGGTTGACGGTGCCGGTGACCTCCATCGCGTGCGGCGCGGAGCAGTCCACGGGGACATCCACGGGCTGGTTGGTGGTCGGGTCGATGCCCAGGCAGGTGCCGGCAGGCCAGACCTTCGACTGGTCGATGTCGGCGATCTTGCCTTTGAAGGCCACCTGCTCGTTGTTCGGGCCGGGCAGTTGCAGGCCGCAGAGCATCCGGCGCTCACCGGACTGCCGCCACGCCCGGTCACCCGACCACAGCATGCTGACGGTGAACTTGCTGTTCGGGTCGAATTTGGCGCCCAGATAGCGGCGCACGGCCGGATCGCACTGCTCGGTGTTGATCTGCTGGATGCGCGCCGGAGACGGCGGTGCGGCGTTGGGGCCGTACTCCGAACCGGGGAAGGTTCGCATGTCGACGGATTCGGCGACCTCGAACCGGTGGTCGTCGGCGCAGTTGACGATGCTCGCCGACTCCGGCGTTCCCTCCGGCCAGTTCAGGCAGTCGCCGCTGGTGGCACGGGCGAACGCGGGATTGCCCTTGGAACCGGTGCTGGGCACTGGGTTGCTGTTGATGTATCCGGCCAGCCGGCCCGGACCGGTGCCCACCGCGGGCAGGGCGGTCACCAGGCCGGCGATCAGCAGGGCGCCCAGGGCGGTGAGTAACAGCCCCCGCCGGGTCGCGGACGCCTGCAGCGACCGGGGCCAGCGAAACCCGCGCGACGGCTGCTGCGACGCGGTCGCGCCGGCCGCCGGCGATTCCTGGGCAGCCGCCGCCTCTGCCGCCTCGTCGGCGGCAGGGTCGGGTACCGGTTCTTTCTCGGGCGCGTCCAGCATCGGCTCCATTCTGACAGGGCCGACGGGGAGGCGTGAAAATCGTTGCGCATGTGAGATCGGGCAGCGACCCGGGAAGTAGTCTTGCGGCCGTGATCGACCTCAAGCTCCTCCGGGAGGAGCCCGACGCCGTACGACGCTCCCAACTCAGCCGCGGCGAAGATCCGGCGCTGGTCGACACCCTGTTGAGTGCCGACTCGGCGCGCCGTGCGGCGATCTCGGCGGCCGATTCGCTGCGCGCCGAGCAGAAAGCCGCCAGCAGGAGCGTCGGCAAGGCGTCCCCGGAAGAGCGCCCGGCGCTGCTGCAACGCGCCAAAGACCTCGCCGAGCAGGTCAAGGCCGCCGAGGCGGACCAGGCTGCCGCAGAGGTGGCATTCACCGCCGCGCACATGGCGATCTCCAACGTAATCGTCGACGGGGTTCCGGCCGGTGGGGAAGACGACTATGCGGTGCTCGAGCTGGTCGGTCAGCCGCCGGCGCTCTCCGACCCGAAGGATCACCTGGAGCTCGGTGAGTCGCTGGGCCTGATCGACATGCAGCGCGGGGCGAAGGTGAGCGGCTCGCGGTTCTATTTTCTGACCGGCCGCGGGGCGTTGCTGCAGCTGGGACTGCTGCAGTTGGCGTTGCGCGTCGCGGTCGAGAACGGCTTCATCCCGATGATTCCGCCGGTGCTGGTGCGTCCGGAGGTGATGTTGGGTACTGGATTCCTGGGCGCCCACGCCGACGAGGTGTACCGGCTGGAGGCCGACGACCTGTACCTGGTGGGCACCTCGGAGGTGCCGCTGGCCGGGTACCACTCCGGCGAGATCCTGGACTTGGCCGGCGGGCCGCTGCGGTACGCGGGCTGGTCGTCGTGCTTCCGCCGGGAGGCCGGCAGCTACGGCAAGGACACCCGCGGCATCATCCGGGTTCACCAGTTCGACAAGGTCGAGGGGTTCGTCTACTGCCGTCCGGATGAGGCCGAGGCCGAGCATCAGCGGCTGCTGGGCTGGCAGCGCCGGATGTTGGCGCACATCGAGGTGCCCTACCGGGTGATCGACGTGGCCGCCGGCGACCTCGGCTCGTCGGCCGCACGCAAGTTCGACTGCGAAGCGTGGGTGCCGACGCAGGCGACGTACCGCGAGCTGACGTCGACGTCGAACTGCACCACGTTCCAGGCGCGCCGGTTGGCCACCCGATACCGCGACGCAAACGGCAAGGCGCAGACGGCGGCCACGCTCAACGGCACCCTGGGCACCACGCGCTGGCTGGTCTCGATACTGGAGAACCATCAGCAGCCCGACGGCAGCGTGCGGGTGCCGGCGGCGCTGGTGCCCTACGTCGGCACCGAGGTGCTCGAGCCTGCCTAGGCGGCGGCGGCTTCGCGCGAGCGTTGGTGCCGGTGCTGACGCTCGATCGTGGCGAAGTAGAACGCGAAAGCGAACGCGAAGCTGGTGAACAGGCTGCTGACGAAGAACAGCCATGGCCGGTTGAAACCGCGCCGGTAGCCGTCGGTGATGGAGAACAGCGGCAGCAGGATCACATTCGCGATCGTGTAATCCTGGCCGGCCGACCCCGCCGCCGGGTTGGTGAACATGAGCTGGATGTATTGCGTCCAACTGCCCGGACCCCAGATCGGGTTGTGCGATCCGCGGGAGTACTCCTGCACGAAACGGATGTTGAAGTACCAGCCCAGACCGATCGAGGCGATGCCGACGAGGTAGTACACGACTTCTAGCGGCGAGAACGGCGGACCGTCGGCCGGCCTCGCGTAGAGCTGCCGGTTGGAGCCGATGATCCAGTAGATGACGGCGATGCCCAGGACCGCGTGGGCGATGAGAGACACCATTGCCGCAGTCTCACCCCGTTCGCAAAGTTTTGTCAATATTGACATAACTAATTCCTGACCCGCTGGGGTACCTTACTGCCATGGTCAGGCCGGCTCAGACGGCGCGGAGCGAGCGTACCCGGGAGGCGTTGCGGCAGGCGGCGGTCGTGCGATTTCTGGCCCAGGGAGTGGAGGACACGTCTGCCGAGCAGATCGCCGCCGACGCGGGCGTCTCGCTGCGAACCTTCTACCGCCACTTCAGCTCCAAGCACGATCTGCTCTTCGCCGACTACACCGGTCTGAACTGGTTTCGCTCCGCGCTGGACGCGCGCCCCGTCGACGAGGCGGTCATCGATTCGGTGCAGGCGGCCGTGTTCGCGTTCCCGTATGACGTCGAGGCGGTCACCAAGATCGCGACCCTGCGCGGCGGCGAGCTGGACCCCGGCCGGATCGTCCGGCACATCCGCGAGGTACAGGCCGACCTGGCGGAGGCGATTCAGGCGCAGCTGGTGCGCCGCGGCTGCGCGGCGGGCCGAACCCCCGACGCGAGATTGCGCAGCGTGGTCATCTCCCGCTGCATCGCAGCAGCGATTTTCGGAGCGATGGAGTCCTGGATGTTGGGTGAGGACCGATCGCTGGGCGAACTGGCGAGGATGAGCCAGGTCGCGCTGGAGGCGTTGCGCGCGGGGATCACCGACACGTGGGTCACCGGTCGTGTTTCGTCATAATTGACAAAACTTGGTGACCGTGTCAGCCTCCCATTCGGGAGGTCGGCATGTCTGAATCGGGAACCCAGTACGACGCGATCGTCATCGGCGCGGGCCACAACGGCTTGACCGCGGCGGTGATGCTGCAGCGGGCGGGTCTGCGCACCGTCTGCCTGGACGCCAAGCTCTACGCGGGTGGGATGGCGTCGACGGTGGAACTATTCGACGGGTACCACTTCGAGATCGCCGGCTCCGTGCAGTTCCCGACTTCGGCGCAGGTGATCGGCGAACTCGGCCTGGACGCGCTGCCGACGGTCGACCTCGAGGTGATGTCGGTGGCGTTGCGCGGCATCGGTGACGATCCGCTGGTCCAGTACAGCGACCCGATGAAGATGTTCGCCCACCTCAACGAGGTGCACGGGGCCGACGCGGTGGCCGGCATGGGCGGGCTGCTGATGTGGGCGCAGGCGCCCACCCGGGCGCTGGGCCGTTTCGAGGCCGGCACGCTGCCCAAGACCTTCGACGAGATGTATGCCTGCGCCACCAACGAATTCGAACGCTCCGCGATCGACGACATGCTGTTCGGCTCGGTCACCGATGTGCTCGACCGTTACTTCCCGGACCGCGAGAAGCACGGCGCGATAAGGGGATCGATGACGGTGCTGGCCGTCAACACCCTCTACCGGGGTCCGTCGACGCCGGGCAGTGCCGCCGCCCTGGCGTTCGGCCTGGGCATCCCCGAGGGCGACTTCGTCCAGATGAAGAAGCTGCGCGGTGGCATCGGGGCGCTTACCGCGCACCTGGCACAGGTGCTGGAGGACCACGGCGGCGAAGTCCGGTTGCGGTCGAAGGTAACCGAGATCCTGGTGGCCGACGGTCGGGTCACCGGAGTGCGCACCGAGGCCGGAGACACCCTGCACGCCCCGATCGTCGTCTCGTCGATCGCACCCGATGCCACGGTCAACGACTTGATCGACCCGTCGGTGCTGCCCGGCGAGATCCGGGAGCGCTACGGGCGCATCGACCATCGCGGGAGCTACCTGCAGATGCACTTCGCGCTGGAGGAGGCGCCGCAGTTCGCCGCGCCGTACGAGGCGCTCAACGACCCGACCATGCAGGCGTCGATCGGAATCTTCTGCACGCCCGAAGAAGTTCAGCAGCAGTGGGAGGACTGCCGCCGCGGCATCGTGCCGGCGGACCCGACGCTGGTGCTGCAGATTCCGTCGGTGCACGATCCGGAGCTCGCGCCGGAGGGTAAGCACGCCGCATCGGCGTTTGCGCTGTGGTTCCCCATCGAGGGGGGAGCCGACTACGGTCAGGCCAAGGTCGAGATGGGGCAGCGGGTCATCGACAAGATCACCCGGCTGGCACCAAATTTCGAACCCAGCATCATCCGGCACACCACCTTCACGCCCAAGCACATGGGCGTGATGTTCGGTGCGCCCGGCGGCGACTACTGTCATGGCCTGCTGCACTCCAACCAGATCGGGCAGAACCGGCCCGGCCCGAAGGGCTATATCGGACAGCCGATCCCGGTGCAGGGCCTGTACTTGGGCAGTGCCGGGTGTCACGGCGGGCCGGGAATCACGTTCACCCCCGGCTACAACGCGGGCAAGGCGGCGCTGCAGGACCGCTAGCGGTTCGGCGGAGAATCAGCCGCGTTGGCTGAGCAGGCCGTCCAGGCAGGCCAGGAATTCATCGGGACGCGCCGGTGTGAAGGCGGGCTGCGAGCCGGGTATGTCGAGGGCGATCAGCGTCGACTTGAGCGGCCGGTACAGGTCCAGTGGGAGCCACCGGCGCAAGTCCGGGCTACCCCACAGATTGAACCGGACCGTCAACAGGCCCAGCGGTTCGGCCTTGTATCCCCGGATCTGATCGAGGCCGATGACTTTGGCCGTGCCGGAAGGAAAGTGATAGCGGCGCAATGTGATTGCCATCTGATCCAACTGGACCACGCCGTCGTCGTAGCACAGGTCGGCCGCGGCGCTCATGCCCGCCGGCTCCGCAACTCGTGCCCACGCGTGGTCAGGCAGCGTCCGTCTTCCAACCGCCACTGCCAGCCGTGCAGGTTGCAGGTCAGCGTATTGCCCTCGACCACACCGAATTTCGACAGATCAGCTTTGAGGTGGGGACAGCGCCGCTGAATCTCCCAACCGTCGAGCGTGATCGAGGCCGTATCGTCGTGGCTCTCGGCGAACCAGCCGTCGGCGTAGGCGATCCGCTCGTCGGTCAGGCACTTGAAGAACGTGTACAGGTATTCGTTGTAACCACCGACACGCCAGGCTCTGAACCGGGTCGACAGGAAAATGGTGTTGACCCAGTCCGGTTCGTTGTCGCGCAGCACCGTGCGCACCAACTCCGGTGCGATCTCGAAACCGTACCGGAACTTCTCGTCCGGGACGGCCTCCCGCACCGCTCGTTTGGGGAAGTCGAGGATCACCGTCTCCGGCCCGATCACCAGCTGCACCGGATAACCGATGCCGTCGCAGATCTCGTTGCTCTGCAACATGATCGGCTCGAACAGCGCGCGCAACGGCTCGAGCAGCGGCGGACCGGCGGCAGGGGCCCAGCCGGCCTTCTCCGCGGCCAGCACCGGCGCCATGCGCTGGGCGTAGGCGGCGATGTAATCGGCCTTGCCGGTGGTGAAGATCGCCTCCATTTGCTCGGTGGGCAACGGGTGCCGCAGCGAGTTCAGCCGCGAGCCGGTGAAATCGGCGACGGACCCCGGCATCATCAGCAGGCCGCGGTCGTGGCCGTGGCGGCGCATCTGATCCAGGAACACCATCTGGTCGGGAAAGATGTTGGCCGGATCGTTCCGGTCGTCGTTGAGCTGACGCAGTTCGGAGTCCAGGAACGCGGGCGGACCGGCGGACGGGACCACCCACGTCGCCCCGACCTGCGCGATGTACTGGCGAGCGCGATCCATGCCGCGCTGGCGCTTCTGGGTGGCGAACGCCTCCTTGGCGCGTGCGGGCATGTCGTAGACCATCGGGTACCAGATCGCGCCGGAGTACTGCAGCAGATGCACGTCGATCTGCCCGAAGTCGGCGGCCAGCACGTCCAGATCGACCGGGCGGGCGTCGTTCATGTTGAAAACCGTGGTCTCACCATCGGACACCACCAGCGCCGAGTCGCCGATCGGGCCGTCAGCGGGTGCCCGCAAGGCGATGATCATGATGTCGAGATCCCCGTTGGGACCGGACAACCGGTGCTGCACCGAATTCGTGGTCTCGAAGAACCGGTGAAACCCCAACTTCTCGAACTCGTGTTGCAGGTCGGGCACCGGGAAATCGGGCAGCAGTACCACTGCGTCCTTGTTGACGTGCGCGGCCAGCAGCTTCGCGTCGAAGTGGTCTTTGTGCAGATGTGAGACGTACAGGTAGTCGCACTCGCCCAGGGCGTCCCAGTCCAGCCCGCTGTTGTCCGGGAACGGGAACCACGACCCGAAATAGGCCGGGTTGACCCATGGGTCGCACAGGATGTTGCCGGCCCGGGTCTGGATCAGAAAGCCGGCGTGGCCGACGCTTGTAACCTGCACAAATACCTTCCGAATACCGTCTGACGTCCGCGTGAATGCAGCCCCGAGTTTAGCTTGGGTCACAGCGCAGGGTCCTGCCACAACCGCCGGTAATAGTCGATACGCAGCGGGTCGGGGTCGACGCCGTAAGCGGCGAAGAATTCCGCCTCCCAGTTGCGGCCGGGATAGTTCCAGCCCAGGGACAGCGTTGCCACCGCGAGATCGGCCCACCGGTCGGCCACGCCGAGCTCACCGAAGTCGACGTGACCGCAGTACTCACCGCGCTCGTCGATCAGCGTATTGGGAGCGCAGGCATCGCCGTGGCACACCACCAGCCGGTCGATCCCCGGCGGGTCCTCGAGCTTGGCCCGGTGCGCGGGATGCAGCACGGGCAACCGGCTGGCCACCGACCAGTCGAATGGGCACGATGCCACCGGCAGCCTGTCGTGCAGCGTGCGCAAGCCCACGGCGATCGCGCGCACCGCGATCGCCGGTACCGCCTGCCAGCGTGGGTGCACCGCGGATACCCCGGGCAGCCCGCGGGTGCGCAGCCAGGGCGTCTGCCCGTCGACCCCGAGATCGACGACGTGCGGCACCGGCAGATAGCGCTCCGCCCAGCGCAACCGTGCCGCCTCGTCGGTGAAGTCGGCCGAATGCTGCCCGCCAACCTTGATGAACTCGGCGCCGTGGTCCACCCGGAAGGTGACGTCGCCGAGCTCGTTGCGCCACACCGCGTGCACCGACCGTCCGCCGGCCAGCCGGAGCACCACGGCGGGGATCGGCGGTGGTGTTACGGGGAACGACAACGCTCACCTCTCTCACTACGCGTTTTGCCCACTTGGGGTGCCCAACAGCTCGGAGCACTAGGCTGAACTGCTGTGGAACCTGCATACGGCACCGTCATCACCCTCGCCCGAATGATCTTTCGCCTGCAGGGTCTCAAGATCACCGTGAGCGGCGTGGAGAACGTGCCGGCCACAGGTGGCGCCGTCGTTGCAATCAACCACACCGGCTATCTCGATTTCACGCTGGCGGGTTTGCCGGCGTACCGGCAGGGGCTCGGCCGCAAAGTGCGGTTCATGGCCAAGCAGGAGGTGTTCGACCACAAGGTCACCGGACCGGTCATGCGCGCTCTGCGCCATATCCCGGTCGATCGGCAAAGCGGTGCCGCGTCCTATGCGGCCGCAGTCGAACACCTCAAGGCCGGCGAGCTGGTCGGTGTCTATCCCGAGGCGACGATCAGCCGCAGCTTCGAGATCAAGGAGTTCAAGACGGGTGCCGCCCGGATGGCGATAGAGGCCGGCGTGCCGATCGTTCCGCACGTCATCTGGGGCGCGCAGCGGATCTGGACGAAGGGTCACCCCAAGAAGCTCTTCCGACCCAAGGTGCCGATTCAGGTCATCGTCGGGGAACCGATCGAACCGACCCTGTCGACCAACGAACTAACCGCCCTGCTGCATTCCCGGATGCAACATTTGCTGATCCGCGCCCAGGAACAGTACGGCCCACACCCGTCCGGCGAGTTCTGGGTGCCGCACCGTCTGGGTGGCGGTGCCCCGTCCCTGGCCGAGGCGGCCCGCATGGACGCGGAGGAGGCGGCGGTCAAGGCGGCCCGTCGTGCCGAGCGGGCGCACCCCACCGGAGCCGCGGAGTGACCGATGGCCGAACCCGTCTACCGCGCCTGCGAAATTCTGGCTCAGCTTCTCGTTCACGGCACCGGGACGCGGATCACCGTTACGTGCGAGGAGAACCTTCCGCAGCGCGGCGGCGCCGTGGTCGCCATCAACCACACCAGCTATGTCGACTGGCTACCGGTGGGACTGGCGATGCGCCGGCGACATCGGCGGCTGCGGTTCATGATCAAAGCCGAAATGCAGCGGGTCAGAATCGTCGACTTCCTGATCAAGCGAAATGGTGCGATCCCGGTGGACCGCAGCTCTGGGGCCGGTGCCTATGCCCGGGCGGTGCAGGCACTGCGGGATGGCGAGTTGGTCGCGGTCTATCCGGAGGCCACGATCAGCCGCAGCTTCGAGCTCAAAGATTTCAAGAAAGGCGCCGCCCGGATGGCCATCGAAGCCGGCGTGCCGATCGTCCCGGTGATCGTCTGGGGCGCGCATCGCATCTGGACCAAGGGCTTGCCGCGACAGCTGGGGCGCAAGAAAATACCGGTGACCGTGGCGATCGGGCCGCCGCTGCAGGCCCTGCCGGACGTGTCTCGGACCAACGAAGTGCTGCGCGAGTCGATGTCTTCGCTGTTGCTGCAGGTCCAGCAGCACTATCCTCATCCAGCCAACGCAAGTTGGGTGCCACGGCGACTTGGCGGCGGGGCTCCGAGCTTATCGGAGGCCGCGCAAATGGACGCTGAGGAGAGTGCGGCGAGGGCCGCTGGCCGGATGCCGCGACAGTAGCGGTAGGGAAAAAGGAGACGTAAGAGATGGCCGAGCCAGTCTTTCGGATGCTGGAGTATCTCGTTCCCACAGCGATGGCGCTGAACGGAAACAAGATCACCTACCACGGCTTGGAGAACATTCCGTCGCAGGGCGGCGGCATCATCGCGCTCAATCACACCAGCTATGTGGACTGGATCCCCGCGTCGCTCGCCGCGAAGGAACGCAAGCGCCGGCTGCGGTTCATGATCAAGGCCGAGATGCAGGAGGTGAAGGCGGTCAATTACGTGATCAAGCACATCCAACTGATCCCGGTGGACCGCAGCATGGGTGCCGAGGCGTACTCGGTCGCCGTACAGCGGCTGCGGGAGGGCGAGCTTATCGGGGTGCATCCAGAGGCGACAATCAGCCGGAGCTTCGAACTCAGAGAATTCAAGACCGGGGCAGCACGGATGGCAGTCGAGGCGCAGGTGCCGATCATTCCGATGATCGTCTGGGGCGCACACCGGATCTGGCCCAAAGATCATCCGAAGAAGCTTGTGCGCAGCAAGATACCCATCACAGCGGCAATCGGGCCGCCATTGTCTCCGGGAGGCGATTACGAAGCGCTCAACGCGACTTTGCGTCAGGCGATGCAGGCGATGCTCTATTGGGCGCAGGAAAATTATCCGCATCCGGAGGGTGAGCCCTGGGTGCCGCGCCGGTTGGGCGGCAGTGCGCCGACCCCGGACGAGTCCAAAGAATTCCGTATCGCCGAACTGGCCGAACGAGCCCGCAAGCGCGAGCTGTACAACGAGGCAGCGAAGAAACGACAGAAGGCAGGTCCCTCTGACAAACCCGGCCGCCTGCGATAACGCCCCGGCTCTGGGATCCGATGCCTGAGCCGGCCGCTGAGCGAGATTTGCCGTCGAAAAGACCCGCGCTCATCGGGTGCGACGTCGACGGCACCCTGTTCAACGACGACGAGACCCTTAGTCCCCGCACACGCGCCGCGGTGCGTGCCGCAGTCGCCGGGGGTGCGCACTTCGTGTTGGCGACCGGGCGTCCCCCGCGCTGGATCAGGCCGGTCGTCGAGGCCCTCGGATTTGCCCCGATGGCGGTCTGCGCCAACGGTGCGGTCATCTACGACCCCGAACACGACCGGGTCTTGTCGGTTCAGACCCTGTCCGTCGACACGCTGGCCTCATTGGCCGACATCGCGCTGCGGGTGCTACCCGGAGCCGGGCTCGCGGTGGAAAGGATCGGCGAGCGAGCCCATGACACCGCGACCCCGCAGTTCATCAGCTCTCCGGGCTATGAACACGCGTGGCTCAACCCCGACAACACCGAAGTGTCGGTCGACGACCTGCTGAGTGCGCCGGCGATCAAGCTGCTGATTCGCAAAGCGGGCGTTCCCAGCGCGGAGATGGCCGCCGCGATGGCCGGTCATCTCGGTGAAGAGGGCGACCTGACGTATTCCACCAACAACGGCCTGCTGGAGATCCTGCCGCGCGGGATCAGCAAGGCCAGCGGCCTGCGCGAGATCGCCGAACCGCTGGGCATCGCCGAGTCGGAGGTGGTCGCCTTCGGTGACATGCCCAACGACGTGCCGATGTTGCTGCAGGCCGGCCTCGGAGTGGCGATGGGCAATGCGCACCCCGACGCGAAGGCCGCTGCTGACGAGGTGACGGCGCCCAACACCGAGGACGGCGTGGCACGCGTACTGGAGCGCTGGTGGTCTTAGCCACGGCGGGCGCGATGTGGGACACTGCCCGCGTGTTCACGAATGCGCGCGGCGGCAGGAGGGGACCGGAGGGCAGCTAGTGGGTGCAGAATCAGACCCGCCGGATGGTGGGGGGACCGACGAGGCCGGGTCCGGGCCGAGCGAGCCGACGGCGGGTGGCATCGAGCCGGGCGAACAGCGCGGCCCCCGCCGGAGTTCGTTCGGTGCGCACCGGCCGGCCAAAGATGCCCCGGAGACACTGCCGGACGGCCTGATACCGCCGATCGGCGAACCTGAGCCGGATGCGCCGCCAAAGCCCAAACCGCTGGGCAGCATCCAGTTCCAGGACGCCGAAACGACCAAGCCGCGACCGCCGACACCGGCTGAGTTGCGCGCCCGCAAGAAGCACGAGGACAAGCAACGCGAGATCGAAGAGGCACGGCTGGCCGCCGAAGCCAAGCGGCGGAAGCAGAAGCGCATCTTGATGGGCTCTGCGGCCGCCGTCGGAGTGGTGGGCCTGGTGGCGGGCGTCGGGTACTGGCTGTTGTCGCCGGAACACGTCACCGCCCAATGCGTCCAGGACGATCCGAACGGCCAGCCGGTGATCGTCCCGGACAGCTACTGCACCGGTCACACCCCGGGAATGAACGGCTTCTTCTTCTGGGGTGGGCATTCGTACCGCTACTACTACGGCAGCTCCGGTTCGGTCGGGCAACGGCCGACCGGCGGCACCACAAGCATCCCCAAGGGGGCCACCGTCACCACGAAGTCGGGCACCACGATCCAGCGCGGCGGCATCGGCGGCAGCGGCGGCAAAGGGAGTGGCGGCTCGTGAAACGCGGCAGGTCGCAGCCGCGTGCCAATTGGCAGTCGATCGTCGAGTCGCAAGGGCTCGTCTACGGGACACCGGCCCGAGACGCGCGCGGCGCCGACCGGCCCTACTGGGACGAATCGGTGTACTACGAGTTCGAGATGGACGAGGTTCTGGCGCTGGAAGCCGACGTCGAACTGCTGCATTCGATGTGCCTGAACGCCGTCGAGCAAGTGGTCCTGATGGAGCGCTACGCGGATTTCGGCCTGCCGGAATGGAGTTGGCCGCACATCGCCGAATCATGGCGCCGCTCGGACCCACATGTGTACGGCCGCTTCGACTTACGGTACGACGGACGCCGACCCGCGGTGCTGCTGGAATACAACGCCGACACCCCCACGACGCTGCTGGAAGCGGCGATCGTGCAGTGGTACTGGCTCAAAGACAAATTTCCCGACGACGACCAGTGGAACTCGCTGCATGAGCAACTGGTCGACCGCTGGAAAGTGGTGCGTGATCTGTTGCCCAGCAATGAATTACACTTCGCCTGGTCCGGCGTGGAGGCCACCGGTGAGGATCAGATCACCACCACCTACCTGCAGGAGACCGCGGCGGAAGCGGGTTTTCAGACCGTCGGGTTGCTAATCGAGGATGTCGGCTGGGACTCCGCGCTGGAGCGTTTCGTCGACCTCGAGGAAGACGCGATCCACGCGATCTTCAAACTGCATCCCTGGGAGTGGGTACTCGACGATCAGTTCGGCAAGTACGTGGTGTCGACGCTGCCGCAGACCATGTGGATCGAGCCGTTGTGGAAGACGTTGCTGTCCAATAAGGCGATCCTGGCTGTGTTGTGGGAGATGTACCCAGGCCACCCGAACCTGTTGCCCGCCTACCTCGACGACCCGCACGAACTCACCGAATACGTGCGCAAGCCCAAGCTGGGACGGGAAGGCGCGAACATCAGCGTCGTCGGCGCCGGTATGGAGACCGCCACGGGCGGGTTCTACGGCGACGAGGGCTTCGTCTACCAGCTGCTGGACCCGTTGCCCGAATTCGACGACATGCGGCCGGCTTTGGGGGCCTGGGTGGTCGGCGACACTGCGGCGGGTCTGGGCATCCGCGAGACTGCCGGACTCATCACCGATGATGGCGCGGCGTTCGTTCCACACCGAATCCCTTTGAGATGAACGATTCCTTTGAGATGAACGATTCCTTTGAGATGAACGATTCCTTTGAGATGAACGGAGTTGATCTTCGATGACGACGACTGTCGCGCTGCATTCGGGTGACTACTGGAGTCGACTCGGTAGCGGCGCCGCCGCGATCATCCTGTACTCGATCGTCGGGCTGATACTGATGATCGTCGGGTTCTACGCCATCGATCTGACGACACCCGGTCCGCTGCGCAAGATGGTGAACGCCGGCAAGCCGAACGCCATCATCGTCGCTGCCGCTGGGATGGTCAGCATGGCCTTCATCGTGGTCATCGCCATCTACTCGTCGTCGGGGAACCTGCGCGAGGGCCTGCTGGCGTCGGCCGTTTTCGGGTTGGTCGGCATCGCCGCGCAGGTGGTGATGATGCGGATTGCGACGGTGGTGATCGGCATCGACATGGACGGGTTGTTCCAAGCCGACGAATACGCTTTCGAGGCGCTGATGGTGGCCGCGGCGCAGTTCGCGCTCGGCATCGTGGTGTCGGTCGCGATCCTCTAGGCGGGCGCGATTGCCGCGGCGAGCTGCTGCGGCGCGTAGTTCACCAGCAACGGGACCAATCCCGAGAACGGCGTGCCCAAGATGGTCACATCGATCGGATTGATCGTTGGAATATCGATCGTCGCGGTTGCTGGATGGGGAGGAACCAATAGCCCGTCCGAAGGCAAGTGCAGGACAATCGCGATGTTGTTGTAGGGCGCCGGCAGCCCCGTGGGGATGTTGATCGTCGTATCGAGAGGGACGTTGCCGTTGAGCAAGCCGTTCAAAGCCACCGCCGGCGCATCGAACAGCGTTCCGGCCGCCCCGACATAGTTGCCGGTCGACACCTCTTGCGCGAAAGCCTCTGCGCTGGTTGCCATTGCGTTCAGGGTCGCCAGCGGAGCGCCCGCCGCTGCATACGTAGCCACGAGGGGTAGCCCGAAGAAGGCTTTGACATCCGCAGTCCCCGTGGCGATAGTCAGGTCCGCTTGCGCTTCGATGCTGGGGATGGTGAGTGTATCCAGCACGTTGGTGAAGTTCTGCGCGATCTGGCGGGGGATCGACGGTGGTATCAGATTGGTCAAGTACTGCGCCTCTTGGCCGGGGATGTTCATGATGGTGAAGAAATCTCCCAGCGGGCCGAGCAGCGTTGGATTTACGGTGGCGGTGAGCGTACTGAAAATGCTGCCGGTGAACACGACCGGTCCGGTGTCGACTCCGGTAACCAGCAGGCCCAACGTGGCCGTGCCGAAATCCGAGACCGCACCGGTGTAATTGCCTGCCAGGAGTTGCTGGAACGCCAACTGAAGGCCCGACGCGTATTGGGGCAGCCCGGCCACCAGGCCGCTGATCCCGTTGGTAGCCGCGGTGGCGAATGTCTGGGCGAAGCCGATCTGGGTGCTGATGAACTGTTGAACGAAAGCCGCGGCGTTGAACGACAAGATCTGCCTGATGGCCGCCTGGATGGCCGCCGGCAGATTTGGCAGGTTCGCGGGGATGTTCGCGATAGCAGTCGCGATCTGCTGTGCGTACCCCTGTTGGTTGGCCAGGAACTGGCGCAGGAATGGGAACGGGTCGGCGGCCCAGTCGCTGCCGAGGGCTTGCAGATTGGCGAGCGTGTTGGTGACGAGTTGCCCGTAGGCGCCGCCGGGAGCGGCGGCCGCGGCGTTGGGTGTCCAGCTGGCGGAGCCGACGGCGGACTCGAAAACCCGTTCAGCATTGGCGATTTCAGCGCTGGTGTACGCCGCCGCGCCACCGTCGAGCAAACGCACGAACTCGGCGTGGTAGGAAGACGCCTGAGAGCTGAGGGCCTGGAACTCCCGGCCGAAATTGGTGAAGAGCTCCGAAACGGCCGTCGATACCTCGTCGGCCGCGGCAGCCGCGATCCCGGTCGTGGGCGCTGAGGCCGCGGCGGTCGCCTCCTGCAGCGTCGAGCCGATACTGTCCAGGTTCCCGGCCGCAGCTGTGATCTGCGCTGGCGTGGAGACCAAGTAGGACATCGTCCAACCCTCCTAGAATGGGATTCGGTAGCGTGCCTTCAACCGAGGCAACTGAAGCGTAGTGGCTATGCACCGAAATGCGGAGCTGAATAACGTTTTCCGATCGGCATCGACTCCACCTGAGTCACACCGGCACCGGTAGCGGCCCACGCACTGCGGGTGTGAGTTCAATACCTACGACCTCAACGCCGAGACAGTCGATCGCCGTCTCGACCCGGGCCAGGTGCGCGCCCAGCCAGTGGGCGGAGCTGGTAGCCGAAAGCCAGATGTCCGGCCGCATTTACCCGCGCGCACGTCCGCTGGCGCGGCCACCGGCCGGCCCGCATCGGCCAACGCTAGTCGCGCAACGTCTTCGGCGGGATGGTGGCCGACACCAGCGAGGCGGCGTCAATGGTGCGCGGTTGGTACGCGAGGGTGGGCAGCCGCTCGGACATCAGTGCCACCGGATCGGCGACGGGGTACGAGAGGCCGGACAGGAACGCCCACTCGTGCTCATCGCTGCCGAAATAGACGACGGTGCCGAACGTTTCGCGGAAACGTTGCCACGACCAGCGAAGCGTGTCGTTGCGCCAGAGTGTCGGACAGCCTGCCTGGTCCACGACCACCTGGCCGATCCCGCGGCACTTCGCCAGGAAGGCGGCGTCGTAGAGGCGATTGTGTTGAGCGTGCGCCGAGCGCTCGTCGGGAAGGTCGATCACCACGATGTCATACGGCGCGCTGCATTGCTCCACGAACTCCCAGCCGTCCCGGTAGTACATGGTGATGGGGCCCAATCCCCTTTCCGCCCTGCGTAATTCGTCCATCGAGTATCCGTAGGGCAGGTGTTCTGCGCACAACCGCACCGCTTCGCGGTCGATGTCGACATGGTCGACGTGCACTGCTCCGGCGGCGACCGCAAGCTGACTGGCCACTCCCTCCCCGGAGCCAATGATCAACACGCGGCCGACCTGCTCGGCCAGCAACAGTGCGGGCACCAGCAGCGCCTCGTGGTAGACCAGCTGGCTGAATTCGGTGCTCTGCCGTTCGTCGTCGCTGAACAGCGACACACCTTGCTCGGTGCGGCCGATCACCAGCCGCTGGTGGTCGGTCCGCACATCGCAGATCACCTCTGACAGGGTCCAGTTTCGGGTCAGGCCCGGCGCCAGGGGCTCGACGATCGTCCGTCCCGCACCGCCTTCCGGCACGAAAAATGTTGGTAAAGGCGGCAATCCGTTGAAGCCGACGGAGGCGTAACTGGCGGTGTACGCGCCCGCATCGCGGATCTCCACCTCATCACCGGGGCGCAGCGTGACCGGCAACGGGTAGTTCCGGTACAACACGTCGTCGCCGTCGCACGTCGGCCCCGCCAGCACGGCATCGCCGGACGGATCACCGTCGCGCCGGGTGCGCAGCCGATAGCGGATGTACTCGTTCTCGGTTTCCGCCAGCCCGCTGTAGCGCCCGGCGTCCAGGTAGACCCAGCGCCGTCCGTCAGTGCCGGTGCGTACCGCCACCACCTCACAGCTGATGGCACCGGCCGAACCGACTATCACCCGGCCGGGCTCCAGTGCCAGTCGTGGTGTCTGCGAGCCGAAATGCCGGCTCAGTGCCTCGCGGATGGTCCCGGCGATCTCCTCGAAATCCGGAGCCTCGAGTGCATACGGCAGCGGGAACCCGCCACCGGCGTTGATCGTCCCGAGATCACCGAACTCGTCGAAAATCGCTGCTGCACAGCCGATGCCGAGATTCCAGGCGGAGACCTCGAGTTGCTGGGAACCGACGTGGAAACTCACGCCCGCCGGTGCCAGCCCGAGCGAACGGGCACGGTTCAGCAGTTCTGCCGCGTGCCCCGGTGCACAGCCGAACTTGTGACCGAACGGTGTCACCGACGACGGAAAAGCCGGAGCGATGCGGCATTCCACCTGTGTCCCGGGCGCATGTTCAGCCAGCACGCTCAAGTCATGTGCGGTGTCGAATGTGAATACACGTATGCCGCGGGCATATGCCGCCGACACCGCCGCCGGCTTCTTGACGGTGTTCCCGAATGCCAAGCGTTCACCGCCGACACCCGCGGCGATGCAGGCATCGGCCTCGCCCACCGAGGCGACGTCGAATGCGGAACCCTCAGCCGCGAGCACGCGCAGGATTGGTGCAGCCGGATTCGCTTTGACCGCGTAGCGGATCTGCGCATCGGGCAGTGCGGACCGCAACACCCGGAAGTTCTCGCGCACCCGATCGAGATCGATCGTCAGGTAGGGCGTTTCGGGCACCCCAGCAGACTAGTTGGGCGGGTGTGCCGGCAACGAGAAGTGTTCGGGCGGCACGTTCGGGCCGCTCGGGGGTTGGGTCGACAGAGGGGTGGCGATGCCGTCGCGGACCTCGGTCATGTTGCCGGTCAACCGCTCGAAGTTCAGCGTCCCGTGCACGAAGTTCTGCGTGATCCGCAGCGGCTCCTGGATCTCCGCGCTGGTCGGCAACCCGAGTGGTCCGCGCTCATAGCTCTGCGCCGCCCAGGCGTCGTAGATGGCGCCGGTGATCGGTTGCACGCCGGTGGCCGGCGACCAGTACATGGCGCCCTTGGCGAAGGTGACGAACCGCGATCCGTCCGCGCCGTCGGCCTCCGGCGACGTGGGAGCGCCCAGCGGGCTGGTCATGCCTCCCATCGCCTGCCAGTGCTCGTAGATCGCGCCGCCCTCCAGCGCCTTGATCAATTCCTCCGGCGGATCGTTGAAATGCGCGGCGATGTCCCGGATCTCGTCCATCAGCGCATAGGCGGCGTTGCCGGGGCAGTCGGTGTTGCCGACGTCGCGGTGGGTGAAGATGGCCGGCAGCTTGGCTATCGCGCCGGCCGGATATGTGGTGTAGGAGCTACCGGCGGACTGAAGTTCCACGGTGGCCTTCGGGTCGACTTCGGCCAACCCCAGCCGCCAGCCGAGCAGCCGTCCGACCGTGCGGATCTGCATGGGAGTGGGAGCGACGTCGTCGAAGTTGCCGATCATCGCCACGCCCCAGGTCTCCCGGTTGAACCCACCTGTGTGGAACGCCTCGACCGGCTTGGTGAGGCCGCCGGCGCTGCCTTCGAACACCTGGCCGTACTTGTCGACCAGCGCGTTGTACGCGATGTCGCACCAGCCCAGGGTTTTGCTGTGGTAGGTGTAGATCGCCTTGACGATGCCGGCCGACTCCAGCGGTGAGTAGTCGTTGCTGCCCGCGGTGTGATGGATCACCGCGGCGCGCACACCGCGGTCGTATTCCGGGCTGCCGCAGCGCAGCGACTCATCGGCCCCCCACTCGGCGCGGCTGATGATCTGCGGCGCCTGGCCCGGCATGGTGACGCCGGTCGGCGGAGTCCAGTGCGTCTCGGCGGGCGCCTGCGGCGGCGTGATGAGGATCGCGTTGATGTTCTGCCCGAACGGCTGCTCTTTGGTGGCCGGCCGATAGCCCAGATCACCGGAGTACGACGGCGCGGGCGGGGGTTGGGTCACCGGAGCGTCCATCGGCCGGGTGACGGCGATCTGCACGCTGGTCGTCGTGCCGACGAACACCGGGTCGGTGCTGCGCGGGTCCGCCGTCGAGCCGTCGGGTGCCGAGGTCTGGTACTCGGTCTGGTACCAGGGGCCCCACGACCCGTCGGCCCGCTTGGCGCGCACCCGGGCCGAGGTGCCGGTCAGGTCGCCGGTCAGCGCTACCAGGGAGAACGGCGTGGCCTGCGTCAGTTCGCGGACGGTCACCCCGCCGCCGAGGCCCACCAGAGGCTGCTCGGCGAGCTGGGTGTCGCGCGCCCTCGCGGGCGACGGGGTGCTGCCTGCGGAAGGGCGGATCAGTACCCACGACACGATGACCACCGTTGCCAAGGCGGCGGTGAGCAGCATCGTGGGTGCGCGGCTGCGGGACATCAGGCTGATGTTACGTGTGTGTCTAATGTTCCTTATGAGGCGACACGGCTTTTGGCGCGGGCAGACACAAAATCGCGTTGGAGCTGGCGCTCCACGGCGATTTTGTGTCTGCTCACGGGGAAGGGGGGAGGCTGTCGACGACACCGCAGAGTATTAGTGGCTGGGCGGGTTGCCGGGACCCGGTCCAGCGCCGACTCTGCGGTGCCGTCACGTGACAGGCTTCGTTACACCGGTGGCGCGGCCACCGCCGGCACCGCCGGCGCAGCGGCTGCGGGCACCCCCGCCGCCGCGGGTATGGCGGGCACGCCGGGCGCACCCGCGGTGGGCAGAACCGGTGTCAGACCGGCCGCACCGGGAACGCCGGGCAGGGCGGGTGCAGCACCCGCCGCCGCCGGAGCTCCGGCGGCGCCGCCCTGAACGCCTTGCATGATCGCCGGCATGATCAGGCCCTTGAGCAGGTCGATGGCCTGGCTGGCGCCCAGCTGGTTGGCCGCCTGCATCAGGTCGCTGACCAGACCGCCGCCGCCGCCGCTTCCGGTGCCCGCCGGGGTGACCGGCGACAGTCCGGTGCCGGCGCCGCCTCCGAGGCCGGAGGTGTCACCAAGAATCGGATAGGTCCCGTCGGCGCCGGCATCCAATCCGGCCGGTGCGGTGATCGGGACCTCGCCGGTGCCGGTGGCCGGGCTCAGGGCCGACGGGCTCGTCAGGCCGGGGGCCACCCCGGTGGGGCTGGTGAGTGCCGGGTTGACGCCGGTCCCCGTGGCAGCCGTCGGCGGCGTCAGCGTGCTACCCGGCAGCGGGAGTGCGCCGGGCGTCGTCGGAGTCAGGCCGGGGCTGGCGAGGCCGGGCGTGGTCCCCAGCCCGGTGGTGCCCAGGCCCGGACTGGCCAGTCCGGGCGTGGTCCCCAGCCCGGTGGTGCCCAGGCCCGTGCTGGCGGCGCTGCTCCCTCCGAGTGCCGGAACCGGCGGCAGGTTGACCCCGAACTGGGACAGTCCCTGGGATAGCGCGGAGATGAGCTCGCCCGGCAGGTCGGCGACGTTGGCGGCCCGCTTGAACTCGTGGTGTTCCACCGGCTTGGCGTCGGCGGTCGATTCATAGACAAGGAAATAGGCACACGGACTTGCGACTGCCAGGGCGGCGACCGCGCTCATGGCTGTCGAGAGCTTGCGTCGGCGTCGGTTCGGCACGGAAGTCTCCTCAATTTGGACTATTCGTTTTGTGGGTCCGGCCTGCACGACATGTAACCCACACGACCGATGGTACGAGTGAGATTGATGTGACTAGAGTGACGATATCGAATCGTAAGGGGAGCGGTTCACAGGTGTGACGTTCGACCGACGGCACGCATTTGGGCCACCCGCGAAACGGGTTTTGGCGGCAAGGTCGGATACCCTAGGCAACCGATGACCGCACGTTTTGACCTATTCATCGTCGGCTCCGGATTTTTCGGCCTGACGATTGCCGAGCGCGTGGCCACCCAACTCGACAAGCGGGTCCTCGTTGTCGAGCGGCGCCCGCACATCGGCGGTAACGCCTATTCCGAGCCGGAGCCGCAGACCGGGATCGAAGTCCACAAGTACGGGGCGCACCTGTTTCACACCTCCAATAAGAAGGTGTGGGACTACGTGCGGCAGTTCACCGAGTTCACCGGCTACCAGCACCGGGTGTTCGCCATGCACAACGGGCAGGCCTACCAGTTCCCGATGGGGCTGGGCCTGGTGTCGCAGTTCTTCGGCCGGTACTTCACCCCGGAGGAAGCCCGCAAACTCATCGCCGAGCAGGCTTCGGAGATCGACACCGCTGATGCGCAGAACCTGGAAGAAAAAGCCATTTCGCTGATCGGCCGGCCGCTGTACGAGGCGTTCGTCAAGGGCTACACCGCCAAGCAGTGGCAGACCGATCCCAAGGAGTTGCCGGCGGCCAATATCACCCGGCTGCCGGTGCGCTACACCTTCGACAACCGCTACTTCAGCGACACCTACGAAGGCCTGCCGGTCGACGGGTACACCGCCTGGCTGCAGAACATGGCCGCCGACGACCGGATCGAGGTCCGGCTGGACACCGACTGGTTCGACGTGCGCGACGGACTGCGCGCGGCCAGCCCGGACGCTCCAGTCGTGTACACCGGGCCGCTGGACCGCTACTTCGACTACGCGGACGGGCGGCTGGGCTGGCGCACGCTGGACTTCGAGCTCGAAGTGCTGCCGATCGGCGATTTTCAAGGCACCCCGGTGATGAACTACAACGATCCAGATGTCCCGCACACGCGTATTCATGAGTTCCGGCATTTCCATCCCGAGCGTGACTACCCGACCGACAAGACGGTGATCATGCGCGAGTACTCCCGGTTCGCCGAAGACGACGACGAGCCCTACTATCCGATCAACACCGAGGCCGACCGCGCCCTGTTGGCCGCCTACCGGGCCAGGGCGAAGTCCGAGACCGCGGCCGCCAAGGTGCTGTTCGGCGGTCGCTTGGGCACCTACCAGTATCTGGATATGCATATGGCCATTGCCAGCGCTTTGAGCATGTACGACAACACCCTCGCGCCACACCTGCGCGACGGCGCCCCACTGACGACCGAGGGGGCGACACCCAAATGACCGCCGTCAGCCTGCTGTCGCGCATCATCCTGCCGCGTCCCGGCGAACCCCTCGACGTACGCAAGCTGTACCTGGAGGAATCGACCACCAACGCCCGCCGGGCGCACGCGACCAGCCGCACCTCCCTGCAGATCGGCGGCGAATCCGAGGTGTCGTTCGCGACCTACTTCAACGCGTTCCCGGCCAGCTACTGGCGACGCTGGTCCATCTGCAAATCAGTGGTGTTGCGTGTCGAACTCACCGGAACCGGTCGCGTCGACCTGTACCGGACCAAGGCCACCGGGGCCCGGATCTTCATCGAGGGACGCGGATTCAGCGGCACCGACGAAACCCCTGCGGTGCTGGAGATCGAGGTCAGTCTGCAGCCGTTCGAGGACGGCGGCTGGATCTGGTTCGACATCACCACCGACACCAAGGTAACCCTGTTCAACGGCGGCTGGTACGCGCCGATCCCGGCCCCCGGGACGGCCAACATCGCCGTCGGCATCCCGACCTTCAACCGGCCCGCGGACTGCGTCAACGCGCTGCGCGAACTGACCGCCGACCCGCTGGTGGACGAGGTGATCGGCGCGGTGATCGTGCCCGACCAGGGCGCCCGCAAGGTGCGCGACCACCCGGACTTCCCGGCGGCCGCCGAGAGATTGGCCGCCCGGCTCGCCATTCACGACCAGCCCAACCTGGGCGGGTCCGGCGGTTACAGCCGGGTGATGTACGAGGCGCTGAAAAACACCGACTGTCAGCAGATCCTGTTCATGGACGACGACATCCGCATCGAGCCGGACTCGATACTGCGGGTCCTGGCGATGAGCCGGTTCGCGAGATCCCCGATGCTGGTCGGCGGCCAGATGCTCAACCTGCAGGAGCCCTCGCACCTGCACATCATGGGCGAGGTGGTGGATCGGTCGAACTTCATGTGGACCGCCGCGCCGCACGCCGAGTACGACCACGACTTCGCCGAGTACCCGCTCAACGACAAAGAGGACAAGAGCAAGCTGCTGCACCGGCGCATCGACGTCGACTACAACGGCTGGTGGACGTGCATGATCCCGCGCCAGGTCGCCGAGGAGTTGGGTCAGCCGCTGCCGCTGTTCATCAAGTGGGACGACGCCGACTACGGCCTGCGGGCCGCTGAGCACGGCTATCCGACCGTCACGCTGCCCGGCGCCGCGATCTGGCACATGGCCTGGAGCGACAAGGACGACGCCATCGACTGGCAGGCCTACTTCCATCTGCGCAACCGGTTGGTGGTCGCCGCGATGCACTGGGACGGCGACATCTCCGGTCTGGTCCGCAGCCACCTCAAGGCGACGCTGAAACACCTTGCCTGCCTTGAATATTCGACGGTGAAGATTCAGAACCGGGCCATCGACGACTTCCTCGCCGGCCCCGAGCACATCTTCTCCATCCTGGAATCGGCGCTGCCGGAGGTACGCCGCATGCGCGAGGCCTACCCGGACGCGGTGGTGCTGCCTGCCGCCAGCGAGTTGCCGGCGCCGCTGCACAAGAAGAAGGTGATGAAGCCGCCGGTGAACCCGGTGGTCATCGGCTACCGACTGGCACGCGGGATCCTGCACAACCTCAAGGCCGCCGACCCCGCTCACCACCAGCGACCGGAGTTCAACGTCCCCACCCAGGACGCGCGCTGGTTCCGGCTGTGCACGGTCGACGGCGTCACCGTCACCACCGCCGACGGCTGCGGGGTCGTCTACCGGCAGCGGGACCGCGCCAAGATGTTCTCGCTGCTGTTGGCGTCGTTGCGCCGGCAGCGCCAGCTGGCGCGCCGCTTCGACGAGATGCGCCGGGTGTATCGGGAAGCGTTGCCCGTGCTGTCCAGCAAGCAGAAGTGGGAGATGGTGCTACCCGTGTATGGCTCGGCCGACGCTGCCGGTGCGGCCAGCCATGGTTGAACCGGCCGAGCCGCCGCACGGTGAAGTCGCAGCAATGGTGGCCGTCCAGTCGGCGCTGACGCAGCGCCCGGGGGTGCTGCCGGTGACGCGCGCGATGTCACACTTCGGCGAACACAGCATCGGCTGGCTGGCGGTGGCACTGCTGGGGGCTGTGCTGGATCCGCGCCGGCGCCGGGACTGGCTGGTGGCCGGTATCGGAACCTTCGCCGCCCACGCCGCGGCCGTCATGGTGAAGCGGGTGGTGCGGCGCGAACGGCCGCATCATCCGGCCGTAACGGTCAACGTCGGCACGCCCAGCCGGCTCAGCTTCCCGTCCGCGCATGCCACTTCGACGACGGCGGCGGCGATTTTGCTGGGCAGGGCTATGGGGCTACCTGGAGGCGTGCCGCTGCCGATGGTCCTGGTACCCCCCATGGCGTTGTCGCGAATCCTGCTGGGAGTGCACTACCCCAGCGACGTTGCCGCCGGCGTGGCCCTCGGTGCCGGGGTTGCCGCGGCAGCCGTCCGGGTGGACCGCGCGGCCCGACAAAGGTGGTGAGTATGAGTGACGATCTCGCGGAAGTGACCGGGCCGCCGCAGAACCTGGTAGCCGCGGTGTTCAAGGCGATCCGCCCGCGGCAGTGGGTGAAGAACGTGCTGGTGCTGGCCGCGCCGCTGGCAGCGGCCGGGCGCGGGGTCCGGTACGACTGGGGCGACGTGGCCACCAAAGTCGGGGTGGCCTTCGTTGTATTCAGCCTGGCGGCCTCGGCTATCTACCTGATCAACGATGTACGCGACGTCGAGGCGGACCGTGAGCACCCCACCAAGCGGTTCCGGCCGATCGCCGCCGGCGTGGTCCCGGAGTGGCTGGCGTACTCGCTGGCCGTGGTGCTGGCCGCGATATCGCTGGGCCTGTCCTGGTGGCTGACACCCAACCTGGCCGTGGTCATGGTCGTCTACCTGGTCATGCAGCTGGGGTACTGCTTCGGTCTCAAGCACCAGGCCGTGATCGACATCTGCATCGTGTCGTCGGCGTATCTGATCCGCGCCATCGCCGGCGGTGCGGCCACCGATATCCCCCTGTCACAATGGTTCCTGCTGAGCGCGGCTTTCGGGTCGTTGTTCATGGTGGCCGGCAAGCGCTACGCCGAACTGCAGCTGGCCGAACGCACCGGCGCGCAGATCCGCAAGTCGCTGGAGAGCTACACCAGTACCTACCTGCGGTTCGTGTGGACGTTGTCGGCCGCCGCCGTCGTGTTGTCCTACGGGCTCTGGGCGTTCGAGCGCGACCGCTATTCGGGTTCGTGGTTCGCGGTGTCGATGATTCCGTTCACCATCGCGATCCTCCGCTACGCGGTGGACGTCGACGGCGGGCTGGCCGGGGAACCCGAGGACATCGCGTTGCGCGACCGCGTGCTGCAGCTGCTCGCTCTGGCCTGGATCGCAACAGTTGGTGCTGCTGTTGCTTTCGGCTAGCCAGAGATTCAGGGCGCTGCAGGCCGCGGCACTGGCACGGCGTCCGTCGGTTCGGCGGGTCAAGTGGCCGGTGTTCCCCTACACCGCCACGGTGCGGGTCAGCTTGTGGACCAGTGTGGCGGTGGTCGCCGTGCTGTTCGGCTGGGGTGCCTGGCAACGCCGGTGGATCGCCGACGACGGCCTGATCGTCCTACGCACGGTGCGCAACCTGTTGGCCGGCAACGGGCCGGTGTTCAACGCGGGTGAGCGCGTGGAGGCCAACACCTCCACGGTATGGACGTATCTGCTGTACGTGTGCAGCTGGGTGGGTGGCCCGCTGCGGCTCGAGTATGTGGCACTGGCGGCGGCGTTGACGCTGTCGGTGCTCGGCGTGGTGCTGTTGATGCTGGGGACGGGCCGGTTGTACGCGCCCAGTCTGCGTGGCCGCCGCGCGATCATGCTGCCGGCCGGCGCGCTCGCCTACATCGCGGTGCCACCTGCGCGCGACTTTGCCACATCCGGCCTGGAGAGCGGGCTGGTGATGGCCTACCTCGGCCTGCTGTGGTGGATGATGATTTGCTGGGCGCAGCCGCTGCGGGTCCGCCCGCAAAGTCGGTGGTTCATCGGTGCGCTCGCCTTCGTCGCGGGTTGCAGCGTGCTGGTGCGGCCCGAGTTGGCGCTGATCGGCGGCGCGGCGCTGGTCATGATGATGATCGCGGCTCGCACCTGGCGACGCCGCGGGCTGATCGTGCTGGCCGGCGGGCTGCTGCCGGTCGCCTACCAGATCTTCCGGATGGGGTACTACGGGCTGCTGGTCCCGGGCACCGCCCTGGCCAAGGATGCCGCCGGAGACAAGTGGTCGCAAGGCATGATCTACCTGGCGAACTTCAACGCGCCCTACTCCCTGTGGGTGCCGGTGGTGCTGCTGGTGCCGCTGGGGATCGTGCTGCTGGTGGCACGGCGGCGGCCCTCGTTTATGCGACCCACGTTGGCGCCGGGCTATGGCCGGCTGGCGCGCGCCCTGCAGAGTCCTGCGGCGGTCGTGACCTGGATGCTCGTCAGCGGTCTGCTGCAGGCCCTGTACTGGATCCGTCAAGGTGGCGACTTCATGCACGGCCGGGTGTTGCTGACGCCGCTGTTCTGTTTGCTGGCGCCGGTCGCCGTTATCCCGGTGGTGATACCTGACGGCAAGGACTATTCGAAGGAGACCGGCTACTGGCTGGCCGGCGGCGTGAGCGCGCTCTGGCTGGCGGTGGCCGGCTGGTCGCTGTGGGCGGCCAATTCGCCCGGGATGGGCGACGACGCCACGCACGTCAGCTACTCCGGGATCGTTGACGAACGCCGCTTCTATGCGCAGGCCACCGGCCGCGCGCACCCGCTGACCGCCGCCGACTACCTCGACTACCCCCGCATGGCGGCGGTGCTGGTCGCACTCGACAACACCCCCGGGGGTGCGCTGCTACTGCCGTCGGGCAACTACACGCAGTGGGACCTGGTGCCGATGATCCCGCCCGGCAGCGCCCCGGGCATCCCCGTCGACCAGAAACCGCAGCACACGGTGTTTTTCACCAACCTGGGCATGCTGGGCATGAACGTCGGGCTCGACGTCCGGGTGATCGACCAGATCGGGCTGGCCAACCCGCTGGCTGCGCACACCGAGCGCCTCAAGCACGGCCGCATCGGGCACGACAAGAACCTGTTCCCGGACTGGGTGGTCGCCGACGGGCCCTGGGTGAAGTGGCCGCCGGGCATTCCGGGCTACCTGGATCAGCAGTGGGTGGCCGAAGCCGAAGCCGCGCTGAAGTGCCCCGCGACCCAGGCCGTGCTGAATTCGGTACGTGCCCCGATGACGCTGCGCCGATTCGTGTCGAACGTGCTGCACGCCTACGAGTTCACCCAGTACCGCATCGACCGGGTGCCGCTGTACGAGTTGGTGAAGTGTGGCCTGGAGGTGCCCAGGGTGCCGCCGTCCCCGCCGCGCGAATGAACTCCGCTCCCGAACCGAAATCGGCGTCCGCCCGGCCCCGCGGCTCAGAATTTTTTTAAGAATCACCCGACACGGTCCACCTGGCGCCGTCGGGAAACTTTCAGCAACATCACATGTGAGCCGTCACCAGCAAGCACGCGGCGGGGGGCACATGCGGAAACGGGGTTTCCGGACGCCGCGCGGAGCGCCGAAACAGCGCCGAAACGCGGTCGGATGCCGCCGTCGAGGCCATCCCGAAGGAGAGCCGGGGCCTCAAGGTGTGGTTGACTACCTGTGCACTGCAGCGCCGCGTGCGTGCAGTCTGACCCAATTCGGGACGCGCCCCCAAGCACATTGGTGCGTAAGGGTGTGCCCATGAGGATGAGGATGAGGAAGCAAGGATGAAGCTTGTTGACAGGTTTCGTGGCGCCGTGACAGGTATGCCGCGCCGCCTGATGGTGGGAGCCGTTGGTGCGGCCCTGCTCTCGGGTCTGGTCGGCTTCGTCGGTGGCTCCGCGACCGCGAGTGCGTTCTCGCGTCCGGGGCTGCCGGTGGAATACCTGCAGGTGCCCTCGGCGGCGATGGGCCGCAACATCAAGATCCAGTTCCAGAGTGGTGGAGCCAACTCGCCGGCGCTGTACCTGCTCGACGGCATGCGTGCTCAGGACGACTACAACGGTTGGGACATCAACACCCCGGCGTTCGAGTGGTACAACCAGTCCGGCATCTCCGTGGTCATGCCGGTCGGTGGCCAGTCCAGCTTCTACAGCGACTGGTACAACCCGGCCTGCGGCAAGGCGGGTTGCACCACCTACAAGTGGGAGACCTTCCTGACCAGCGAGCTGCCCGCGTACCTGGCCAGCAACAAGCAGGTCAAGCCGACCGGTAGCGCCGCGGTTGGTCTGTCGATGGCCGGCTCGTCGGCCCTGATTTTGGCTGCCTACCACCCCGAGCAGTTCATCTACGCCGGTTCGTTGTCGGCGCTGCTGGACCCGTCGCAGGCGATGGGCCCGTCGCTGATCGGCCTGGCCATGGGTGACGCCGGCGGTTACAAGGCATCGGACATGTGGGGTCCGAAGGATGACCCGGCGTGGCAGCGCAACGACCCGTCGCTGCAGGTCGGCAAACTGGTCGCCAACAACACCCGGCTCTGGGTCTACTGCGGCGACGGTAAGCCGTCGGACCTCGGCGGTAACAACCTGCCCGCCAAGTTCCTGGAGGGCTTCGTGCGGACCAGCAACCTGAAGTTCCAGGACGCCTACAACGCGGCCGGTGGCCACAACGCGGTGTTCAACTTCGACGCCAACGGCACGCACGACTGGCCGTACTGGGGCGCGCAGCTCAACGCGATGAAGGGTGACCTGCAGAGCACGCTGGGTGCGACCCCCGGCGCCGGTCCCGCCACCGCGGCTGCGGTAGGCGTGAACCAGGGCACCGGCACCTAAATCGCCGGCGCGAGGAACAACCGTCTGACGGCGGCGACCCATTCGGGTCGCCGCCGTCAGCGTCAGCTCCCCTTTATCCCGCCGCGCCGGGTGTGGTTAGCTACCTTCGGGCTAGGGTTCTGTCGTGCACAGCGTCACACCATGGAGGGTGGACATGAGGGGTCTGTCGGTAGTGCTACGGCTGTTGTGCGTTGCCGTGCTTTCGGTCGCGGTGGCGGGTGTGACGGCCTCCCTGGGCTCGGGCACAGCTAAGGCGGCTCCGTACGAAACTCTGATGGTGCCGTCGGGTGCCATGGGCCGTGACATTCCCGTCGCTTTCCTGGCGGGCGGGCCGCACGCGGTGTATCTGCTGGACGCGGCCGACGCCAACCCGGACGTCAGCAACTGGGTCACCGCGGGCAATGCAATGAACACGCTTGCCGGCAAGGGGATTTCGGTGGTCGCACCGGCAGGTGGCGCCTACAGCATGTACACCAACTGGGAGCAGGACGGCAGCAAGCAGTGGGACACCTTCCTGTCCAGCGAGCTGCCCGACTGGCTGGCCGCCAACAAGGGCCTGGCTCCGGGCGGTCACGGCGTCGTCGGCGCCTCACAGGGCGGCTACGGCGCGATGGCGCTCGCCACATTCCACCCCGACCGCTTCGGCTTCGCCGGTTCGCTGTCCGGTTTCCTGTACCCGTCGAACACCTTCACCAACGGCGCGATCCTGGCCGGTCTGCAGCAGTTCGGCGGGGTGGACGGCAACGGTATGTGGGGAGCTCCGCAGCTGGGTCGCTGGAAGTGGCACGACCCGTGGGTGCATGAGGCGTTGCTGGCCCAGAACAACACCCGGGTGTGGGTGTGGAGTCCGACCACCGGCGCGGCCAGCAATCCCGCGGCCATGCTCGGCGCCGGGGATGCCGCGATGGGTGACAGCAGGAATTTCTACCAGCACTACCGCGACGTCGGCGGCCACAACGGTCACTTCGACTTTCCGGGCGGCGGAGACAACGGCTGGGGCTCCTGGGCCGGCCAGCTGAGCGCCATGTCGGGTGACATAGTCGGCGCCATTCGCTAGCCACTCGGCGCATTCACCGCGCCGAAACCGTTTCACGGACCGGTACCGTGTAGGGAGTGCAGCAGAGCGCGGTATGTCCGCATCACCACGCTGCGCGGGTGAGAAGGGCGCGAAGGTGCGTTACCTGGTAAGGCACTTGCCCAACCATTCGCCTGGGACCCGCCGAGGGTCCTACCGGACTCTGTGAGCGGGAGAAGATGGCCAAGAACAGCACGCGGCGCAAACGCCACCGGCGGCTTGCCTGGTTGGCAGCCGGCTCGATGGCTCTGGTGGTGGCCCTTGTCATCATCGCCGGGGTGATGCTGTTACGTCAGCACGAGGTCCCGCCGAGCGCGGTACCACCGGGGGTGTTGCCGCCCGGGCCGACGACCTCGCACCCGAAGAAGCCGCGGCCGGCTTCCCAGGATGCCTCCTGCCCCGATGTGCAGCTGATCTCGGTTCCGGGGACCTGGGAGTCATGGCCAACGGACGACCCGCTCAACCCGATCCAGTTTCCGAAGGCATTGCTGCTCAACGTGACCGGGCCGATCCACCAGCAATTCGCCGCGGGCCGCGTGCAGACGTACACCGTCCCCTACACGGCGCAGTTCCGAAATCCGTTGAGCGCCGACGGTCAGATGACCTATAACGAGAGCCGCGCCGAGGGCACCCGGGCGACGGTCAAGGCGATGACCGATATGAACAACCGGTGCCCGCTGACCAGTTACGTGATGGTCGGGTTCTCCCAGGGCGCGGTGATCGCCGGCGACGTCGCCAGCGATATCGGGGCCGGCCTCGGTCCCGTCGATGAGGACCTCGTCCTGGGT
Organism: Mycobacterium sp. ML4; assembly: GCF_054515735.1. Lineage (NCBI taxonomy): Bacteria > Bacillati > Actinomycetota > Actinomycetes > Mycobacteriales > Mycobacteriaceae > Mycobacterium > Mycobacterium sp. ML4. The sequence goes on along the minus strand of NZ_JBTNSY010000001.1, from coordinate 15,475 downwards.
GTGACGTTGATCGCTGACGGCCGCCGGCAAGAGGGCGTGGGTAACAACATTCCGCCCACCCCGCCCGGCGTAGGCGCTGAGATCACGCTGCACGAAGTGCCGGTGCTGTCCGGCCTCGGTCTGACCATGACCGGCGCGCGCCCGGGCGGCTTCGGCGACCTCAACAGCCGCACCAACGAGATCTGCGCCGAGGGCGATTTGATCTGCGCGGCCCCCAAGGAGGCGTTCAGTCCCGCCAACCTGCCGACCACGCTGAATACGCTGGCCGGCGGGGCCGGGCAGCCCATCCACGCGTTGTATGCCACCACGGATTTCTGGAGTTCCGACGGCATGTCTGCCACGCAGTGGACGCTGAATTGGGCACAGGGCGTGCTCGACAAGGCGCCTCACCCCAAGCACAGCTGATCCTTCGATACCAATTCGATAGCTGAGCTATCCAGACACAGCCCGCAGTGCGACGTTGGCGGCCACGATCAGGCGTACCTTGTGATTTGGTCTGCCGCCCCCGGCCCCTTAACATTAAGAGAAAATTAAGAGCATGTGGTTGACCCGGGTGGGTCGAAACCGGTTACGACAGGCGCCTACGCATGCAGGCGATCGTCGTAGCCGGGCTACGCGCAGAGCTTTTCAGTCGGCCAAACCGACCGTCGGCGTACGCCGGCAGCTAGAGAAGTACCCGTCGGTGTAGCCGACTAACAGTGAGTTTGTGACAGGAGAAGGCGTCATGGCGTACCACAACCCGTTCATCGTGAACGGCAAGATCCGGTTCCCGTCGAACACCAACCTGGTTCGTCACGTCGAAAAGTGGGCGAAGGTGCGCGGCGACAAGCTGGCATACCGGTTCCTGGACTACTCCACCGAGCGCGACGGTATCGAACGCGACATCCTGTGGTCGGAGTTCAGCGCCCGCAACCGGGCCGTCGGCGCCCGGCTGCAGCAGGTCACCCAGCCGGGTGACCGCATCGCCATCCTCTGCCCGCAGAACCTGGACTACATGGTGTCCTTCTTCGGCGCACTGTATTCCGGCCGCATCGCGGTCCCGCTGTTCGATCCGTCCGAGCCCGGCCACGTCGGCCGGTTGCACGCGGTGCTCGACGACTGCACGCCGTCGACGATTCTGACCACCACGGAGTCGGCCGAGGGTGTCCGCAAGTTCATCCGGGCCCGCTCGTCGAAGGAGCGCCCGCGGGTCATCGCCGTCGACGCCGTGCCCACCGAGGTCGCCTCCACCTGGCAAGAGCCCGACGCCGACGAGACCACCACCGCCTACCTGCAGTACACCTCCGGCTCCACCCGCACCCCCACCGGCGTGCAGATCACCCACCTGAACCTGCCCACCAACGTGGTCCAGGTGCTCAACGCACTGGAAGGCCAGGAAGGCGACCGCGGGGTCAGCTGGCTGCCGTTCTTCCACGACATGGGACTGATCACGGTGCTGCTGACGTCAGTGCTCGGCCAGAGCTTCACCTTCATGACACCGGCCGCATTCGTGCGCCGCCCCGGCCGCTGGATCCGCGAACTGGCCCGCAAACCCGGCGAAACCGGCGGAACGTTCTCCGCCGCGCCGAACTTCGCCTTCGAGCACGCCGCGGTGCGCGGCCTGCCCCGCGACGACGAACCGCCCCTGGACCTCAGCAACGTCAAGGGCATCCTCAACGGCAGCGAGCCGGTGTCGCCGGCCTCGCTGCGCAAGTTCTTCAAGGCCTTCGAGCCTTACGGCCTCAAGCCCACCGCGGTCAAGCCGTCCTACGGTCTTGCGGAAGCCACGCTGTTCGTCTCGACCACTCCGATGGACGAGCCGCCCACCGTCATCCACGTCGACCGCGACGAACTGAACAAGCAGCACTTCGTCGAGGTCGCCGCCGACTCGCCGAAAGCGGTTGCGCAGGTATCCGCGGGCAAGGTCGGCGTCGACGAGTGGGCGGTCATCGTGGACGCCGAGTCGGCCAGCGAGTTGCCCGACGGGCAGGTCGGTGAGATCTGGCTGCACGGCAACAACCTTGGCGTCGGCTACTGGGGCAAGGAGGAAGAGACCGCCAACGTCTTCAAGAACATCTTGAAGTCGCGGGTCAGCGAGTCCCACGCCGAGGGCGCCCCGGACGACGCGCTGTGGGTGCGCACCGGTGACTACGGCACCTACCACAACGGTCACCTCTATATCGCGGGCCGAATCAAAGACCTCGTGATCATCGACGGGCGTAACCACTATCCGCAGGACCTCGAGTACACGGCGCAGGAATCCACCAAGGCGTTGCGCGTGGGCTACGTCGCCGCGTTCTCGGTGCCGGCCAACGAGCTGCCGCAGAAAGTGTTCGACGACCCACACGCCGGCCTGAAGTTCGACGCCGAAGACACCTCCGAGCAGCTGGTGATCGTCGGCGAGCGTGCCGCCGGGACCCACAAGCTCGAGTACCAGCCGATCGCCGACGACATCCGGGCGGCGATCGCCGTCGGGCACGGGGTGACCGTGCGCGACGTGCTGCTGGTCCAGGCCGGCTCGATCCCGCGAACCTCCAGTGGCAAGATCGGCCGCCGCGCCTGCCGCACGGCCTACCTCGACGGCAGCTTGCGCAGCGGCGTCAACTCCGCGACGACCTTCGCCACTTCTGACTGACGACTGAACAAGGTAACTGATGTCTGACATAAGCCAGGAGAACTCGCCCGAGCTAACGGTCCCCGAGATGCGCAAATGGCTGCGCGAGTGGGTCGGCAAGGCCGTGGGGAAGTCGCCGGACTCGATCGACGAGTCGGTGCCGATGGTGGAACTGGGCTTGGCGTCGCGTGACGCGGTCGCGATGGCCGCCGACATCGAGGACCTGACCGGCGTCACGCTGTCGGTGGCCGTGGCGTTCCAGCACCCGACCATCGAGTCGCTGGCCACCCGGATCATCGAGGGTGAACCCGAACGGCCCGACGACGGCGGTGGCGATGCCGCCGACTGGACGCGCAACGGCCCCGCCGAGCGCGTCGACATCGCCATCGTCGGCCTGTCGACCCGCCTGCCCGGCGACATGAACACCCCGGACGAGACATGGGCCGCGCTGATGGAAGGCCGCGACGCGATCACGGATCTGCCCGAGGGCCGCTGGTCGGAATTCCTGGAAGAGCCGCGGCTGGCCGAGCGCGTCGCCAAGGCCCGCACCCGCGGTGGCTACCTGAAAGACATCAAGGGCTTCGACTCCGAGTTCTTCGCGGTGGCCAAGACCGAGGCCGACAACATCGACCCGCAGCAGCGGATGGCGCTGGAGCTGACCTGGGAGGCGCTCGAGCACGCCCGCATCCCGGCGTCCAGCCTGCGCGGCGAATCGGTCGGCGTCTTCGTCGGCGTCACCAACAACGACTACGGATTCCTGGCCATCTCCGACCCCACGGTCGCCCACCCGTACGCGATCACCGGGAACTCGGGTGCGGTCGTCGCCAACCGGGTGTCCTACTTCTTCGATTTCCGCGGCCCCTCGGTCATGGTCGACACCGCGTGCTCGAGTTCGCTGGTGGCTATCCACCAGGGCGTGCAGGCGCTGCGTAACGGCGAGGCCGACGTGGTCGTGGCCGGAGGCGTCAACGCGCTGGTCACCCCCGCGGTCACGCTCGGGTTCGACGAGATCGGCGCGGTACTGGCGCCGGACGGCCGGATCAAGTCCTTCTCCGCCGACGCCGACGGCTACACCCGCTCCGAGGGCGCCGGCATGCTGGTGCTCAAGCGCGTCGACGACGCCCGCCGCGACGGCGACCAGATCCTGGCCGTCATTGCCGGCACCGCGGTCAACCACGACGGCCGCTCCAACGGCCTGATCGCGCCGAACCAGGACGCCCAGGCCGACGTGCTGCGGCGGGCGTACAAGGACGCCGGCATCGACCCGCGCAATGTCGACTACATCGAGGCGCACGGCACCGGCACCATCCTGGGTGACCCGATCGAGGCCGAGGCGCTGGGCCGCGTCGTCGGGAAGGGCCGTCCGGCCGACCGCCCGGCGCTGTTGGGTGCGATCAAGACCAACGTCGGGCACCTGGAATCGGCGGCCGGTGCGGCGAGCATGGCCAAGGTGGTGCTGGCACTGCAGCACGACAAGCTGCCGCCCTCGATCAACTTCGCGGGCCCCAGCCCGTATATCGACTTCGACGCGATGCGCCTGAAGGTGATCACCGAGCCGACCGATTGGCCTCGCTACGGCGGCTACGCGCTGGCCGGCGTGTCCAGCTTCGGCTTCGGCGGCGCCAACGCGCACGTGGTGGTGCGCGAGACCTTGCCCCGGGACGTGGTGGAGCGTGAGCCCGAGGAGCCGGCGGCCACGCCGCAGGCCGCCGTGGTTTCCGCTGGCGGCGACCTGACCGAAGGGGTCGGGCACTCGCTGCGCTTCGACGAGTACGGCGAGATCATCGACGACGACGCGCCGGCCGCCGCCGCGGACGAATACGAATTGCCCGGCGTCACCGAGGAGGCGCTGGCGCTCAAGGAAGCGGCGCTGGAAGAGCTTGCGACACAAGAACTTCCGCCATCAACGGTCCCCCTGGTGATCTCGGCGTTCCTGACCTCACGCAAAAAGGCCGCGGCCGCCGAACTCGCGGACTGGATGGAAAGCCCCGAGGGGCAGGCGTCGTCGCTGGAGTCGATCGGCCGCTCGCTGTCGCGGCGCAACCACGGCCGCTCGCGCGCGGTGGTGCTGGCCCACGACCACGAAGAAGCCATCAAGGGGCTGCGCGCGATCGCCGAGGGCAAGCAGCGGCCGAACGTGTTCAGCGTCGATGGGCCGGTGACCAACGGCCCCGTGTGGGTGCTCGCCGGTTTCGGTGCGCAGCACCGCAAGATGGGCAAGAGCCTCTACCTGCGCAACCCGGTGTTCGCCGAGTGGATCGAGAAGGTCGATGCGCTGGTCCAGGACGAGCTGGGCTACTCGGTGCTCGAACTGATCCTGGACGACTCGCAGGACTACGGCATCGAGACCACCCAGGTCACCATCTTCGCGATCCAGATAGCGCTCGGTGAGCTGCTCAAGCACCATGGCGCCAAGCCCGCCGCGGTGGTCGGGCAGTCGCTGGGCGAGGCGGCGTCGGCGTACTTCGCCGGCGGTCTGTCCCTGCAGGACGCCACCCGCACCATCTGCTCGCGTTCGCACCTGATGGGTGAGGGCGAGGCGATGCTGTTCGGTGAGTACATCCGGTTGATGGCGCTGGTGGAGTACTCCGCCGACGAGATCAAGACGGTGTTCTCCGACTTCCCGGACCTGGAAGTGTGCGTCTACGCCGCACCCACCCAGACCGTCATCGGCGGTCCGCCCGAGCAGGTGGACGCGATCATCGCCCGCGCGGAATCCGAGGGGAAGTTCGCCCGCAAGTTCCAGACCAAGGGCGCCAGCCACACCCAGCAGATGGATCCGCTGCTCGGCGAGCTCGCCGCGGAGTTGCAGGGCATCAAGCCGATGAGCCCGACCTGCGGGATCTACTCAACCGTGCACGAGGGCCGCTACATCAAGCCCGGCAGCGAGCCGATCCACGACGTCGACTACTGGAAGAAGGGGCTGCGGCACAGCGTCTACTTCACCCACGGCATCCGCAACGCCGTCGACAGCGGCCACACCACCTTCCTGGAACTGGCGCCCAACCCGGTGGCGCTGATGCAGGTCGGTCTGACCACCGCTTCCGCTGGTCTGCATGACGCCCAGCTGATCCCGACGCTGGCCCGCAAGCAGGACGAGGTCGAGTCGATGATCTCGACCATGGCGCAGCTGTATGTGCACGGCCATGACCTGGACGTCCGCACCCTGTTCACCCGCGCATCCGGGCCCGAGGATTATGCGAACATCCCGCCGACCCGGTTCAAGCGCAAAGAGCACTGGCTGGACGCGCATTTCGCCGGGGATGGCTCGATATTGATGCCGGGCGCCCACGTTGCGCTGCCCGACGGTCGCCATGTGTGGGAGTACAAGCCCCGGGAGAGGACGCCCGATCTTGCGGCGCTGGTCAAAGCCGCCGCCTCGTCGGTCCTGCCGGACGCGACGCTGACGGCGGCCGAGCCGCGCGCGGTGCCCGGCGAGGGCGCCCGGTTGGTGACGACGCTGACCCGTCATCCCGGGGGCGCGTCGGTGCAGGTGCACGCCCGTATCGACGAGTCCTTCACGCTGGTCTACGACGCCCTGGTGGCTCGTGGCGGTTCCGAGGCGGTGTTGCCGGTTGCCGTCGGCGCCGGCACTGCGGTCGCCGCCGAATCGGCCGCGCCGGCGCCTGTCGTCGAAGAGCCCGACGCCGAGACGCTGACGGACAGCCTCACCAACCGCTACCTGCCCTCGGACGTCGGGCGGTGGTCTCCGGACTCCGGCGAGACCATCGCCGACCGGCTGGGCACCATCGTGGCCGCGGCCATGGGCTACGAGCCCGAGGACCTGCCGTGGGAGGTGCCGCTGATCGAGCTGGGCCTGGACTCGCTGATGGCGGTGCGGATCAAGAACCGCGTCGAGTACGACTTCGACCTGCCTCCGATCCAGCTGACCGCGGTGCGCGATGCCAACCTGTACGCCGTGGAGAAGCTGATCGAGTACGCGATCGAGCACCGCGAAGAGGTCGAGCAGCTGCACGAATACCAGAAGACGCAGACCGCCGAGGAGATCGCGCGGGCGCAGGCCGAGTTGCTCAGCGGAGCGTCGCCAGCCAGCCTGGTGGCGCCGGCGCCCGTCCCGCAAGCGGAGCCGCAGACGCAGCCCGCCCCGCCGTCGGACGTAACGATTCCACCGCCACCGACGAATCCCGCCGGCCCGGGCGCCAACGGCGCCAGCGGTAACGGCGACAAGCCCACGGCTGGTGCATTGAGTCAGGAGGCGGTTGCCAAGGCGCTCAACTCCGACGTTCCGCCTCGGGACGCCGCCGAGCGCGTCGTCTTCGCCACCTGGGCGGTCGTCACCGGCAAGTCCGCGGGCGGCATCTTCAACCCGTTGCCCAAGCTGGACGACGAGAGGGCCGCCAAGATGGCGCAGCGGCTCTCCGAGCGTGCGGACGGCCCGATCTCCGTCGAGGACGTGCAGAGTTCGGAGACCATCGAGGCGCTGGCCGACAAGGTGCGCAACTACCTGGAGGCCGGCGTGATCGACGGCTTCGTACGAACGCTGCGGGCGCGGCCCGAGGGCAGTTCGCGGACGCCGGTGTTCGTGTTCCACCCGGCCGGCGGCTCGACGGTGGTGTACGAGCCGCTGCTCAGGAGATTGCCGCCGGACACGCCGATGTACGGTTTCGAACGAGTCGAGGGGTCGATCGAAGAACGTGCCGCGCAATACGTGCCGAAGCTGATCGAGATGCAGGGCGACGGGCCCTACATCCTGGCCGGCTGGTCGCTGGGCGGGGTGCTGGCCTACGCGTGCGCGATCGGCCTGAAGCGCCTCGGCAAAGACGTGAAGTGGGTCGGCCTGATCGACGCCGTCCGCGCCGGCGAGGAGATCCCGCAGACCAAGGAGGAGGTCCGCAAGCGCTGGGACCGCTACGCCAAGTTCGCCGAGAAGACGTTCAACGTCACGATCCCGGCGATCCCGTACGAGCAGCTCGAGGAGCTCGACGACGATGGCCAGGTGCGGTTCGTGCTGGACGCCGTCAGCCAGAGCGGCGTACAGATCCCGGCCGGGATCATCGAGCACCAGCGCACGTCGTACCTGGACAACCGGGCGATCGACACCGCCGAGATCCAGCCGTTCGACGGGCATGTCACGCTCTACATGGCCGATCGATACCATGACGACGCGATCATGTTCGAGCCGCGGTACGGCATCCGCAAGCCGGACGGCGGCTGGGGTGAGTACGTCGCCGACCTCGAGGTCGTGCCGATCGGTGGCGAGCACATCCAGGCCATCGACGAGCCGATCATCGCCAAGGTGGGTGAACACATGAGCCGCGCGCTGGACAACATCGAGGCCGAACTGACGAGCGAGATAGGCAAGTAGTGACCGAATTAGCTCCGGAACCAGCTCCCGTCATCCATTCCACCGCCGAGAAGCTGGCCGAGCTGAGAGCTCGTCTGGAGCTGGCCCAAGAGCCGGGCGGTGAAAAGGCCGCGGCCAAGCGCGAGAAGAAGGGCATCCCGAGCGCCCGGGCCCGCGTACACGCGCTGGTCGACCCGGGGACATTCCTGGAAATCGGTGCTCTGTGCAAGACCCCCGGTGATCCGAACGCCCTGTACGGCGACGGGGTGGTCACCGGGCACGCGCTGATCGACGGTCGTCCGGTCGGGGTGTTCTCGCACGACCAGACGGTGTTCCAGGGCACTGTCGGCGAGATGTTCGGCCGCAAGGTCGCCCGGCTGATGGAGTGGTGCGCGATGGTCGGCTGCCCGATCATCGGAATCCAGGACTCCGGCGGCGCCCGCATCCAGGACGCGGTCACCTCGCTGGCGTGGTACGCCGAGCTGGGCCAGCGTCACGAGGCGCTGTCCGGGGTGGTGCCGCAAATCTCGCTCATCTTCGGCAAGTGCGCCGGCGGAGCGGTGTATTCGCCGATCCAGGACGACCTGCTCGTCTCGGTGCGGGACCAGGGCTATTTCTTCGTCACCGGCCCCGACGTGATCCGGGAGGTCACCGGCGAGGACGTCACCCTCGACGAGCTCGGCGGCTCCGACGCGCAGGCCCGCTACGGCAACATTCATCAAGTGGTGAATTCCGAGGCCGAGGCGTTCCAGTACGTGCGTGAATTCCTGTCGTTTCTGCCGTCGAACTGCTTCGCCAAGCCGCCGGTCATCAATCCCGGACTCGAACCGGAGATCACCCCGACCGATCTCGAACTCGACTCGATCGTGCCGGATTCTGACAATGCGGCCTACGACATGCACGAGATCCTGCTGCGCATCTTTGACGACGGCGACTTTCTGGAGGTCGCCCAGCAGCATGGGCCGGCCATCATCACCGGGTACGCCCGGGTCGGCGGGAGTCCGGTGGGCGTGATCGCCAACCAGCCCATGCACCTCTCCGGTGCCATCGACAACGAGGCGTCCGACAAGGCGGCGCGGTTCATCCGGTTCTGTGACTCCTTCCAAATCCCGCTGGTGTTCGTGGTGGACACGCCCGGCTTCCTGCCGGGTGCCGAGGAGGAGAAGAGGGGCATCATCAAGCGGGGCGGCCGGTTCCTCTACTCCGTGGTCGAGGCCGACGTACCGAAGGTGACCATCACCATCCGCAAGTCCTATGGCGGTGCGTATGCCGTTATGGGTTCTCGCCAGTTGACCGCAGACTTCAACTACGCCTGGCCCACCGCGCGCATCGCGGTGATCGGCGCCGAGGGCGCCGCTCAGCTTCTGATGAAGCGCTTCCCCGACCCGACCACGCCCGAGGCGCAGCAGATCAAGAAGGACTTCATCGAGGGCTACAACCTCAACATGGCGATTCCGTGGATCGCCGCCGAGCGGGGGTTCATCGACGCTGTCATCGACCCGCACCAAACCCGGCTGCTGCTGCGCAGGTCGATGCACCTGCTGCGGGACAAGCAGAACTGGGCGCGGTTGGCCCGAAAGCACGGGTTGATCCCGATCTAGTCCGGCTCTGTCGGCGCGCGGGAGCTACCCGCCCGCGAGCCCTCCGACGGGATGAGCCGGGCGCCCATACTCATCACCGAACAAGAGGTGCTGTTCGCCACCACTGTCGCGGCAGCGGCACCGCGGGCGGCGCTGTTCCGGCGTCTCATCCCCGGCCCGCGCGTCGCGACTACCGGACCCATTACGGATTCATGGAGAACGCGCTGTTGGCCCGCGAGATGGATCGACTCATAGCCGCAGGGCTCCCTCGGCGAGTTCGTCGAAGCGCTCCAGCGCCTCGTCACCCACGATGTCGATGCCTCGTAGCGGACCGTGATCGGCCAGGTATCGGCGCGCATACAGTCGGGCGACCAGCGCCTTGCGTTCACCGCCCCGCGTTTGCCGCTCCCACGCCGCCTGCTCGGTCAACAGCGCACCGGCGTACACGTCGCCCATGAACTGGGCGAGCGGAAAAAGCCGCGCTTCCGCTACGGCGCCGTCCAGCTTCTGCCACGCGGTGACCGCCGCTTCCAGATCGTCGACCCGGTCGCCCACCAGGCGCGTCGTCTCGTCATCGTCGGAAACCGACACCGCATCACGCAGCCGGGTCAGTAATGCCTCGTGGGCACGGGTCTGGACGATGCCCCGCCGCACGTCCAGGCAAAGGATGTTGTCCGGCCCCTCCCAGATCGTGTTCACCTGACCGTCGCGCAAGAGCCTCGCGACCGGCCAGGTTTCGATATACCCGTTGCCGCCGTGGATTTCGATCGCGTCGGAGGCCGCGGTGATGCCGAGCCGTGCGACCTTGAGCTTTGTGACCGGCACCGCGATGCGTTGCCTCGTGCTGCGGGGCTGTCGGTGATTGATGGCACCGGTGCCGTCGAACACCAGCGCCTGGGCGGCTTCGACATCGACGATCAACTCCGCGAGTTTGCGCCGCATCAGGGGCTTGTCGATCAGCGCTGAACCGAACGCCTGTCGCTGCCGCGCGTAACACAGCGATTCCACCAGGGCGCGACGCGCGTTGGCCAACCCGAACAACGCGATGCCCAGGCGCGCCGCGTTGGTCAGCTCCATCATCCGGCCCAGGCCTTTGCCGTCGGAGGGGCCGGAATCATCGGAAGACTCCCCGGACAGCAGAAACGCCTCGGCATCGACGAACTCGACTTCTCCGGAGGCGACCGAGCGGGTGCCGAGCTTGTCCTTCAGGCGCCGGACCCGTACCCCGTTGCGGGTGCCGTCCCGCCGGGTGCGCAGCACCAGGAAATTGGCGACCCCACGGCTGGAATCCGGTGCGCCCTCGGGCTTGGCCAGCACGACGAACGCCTCCCCGGCGCAATTCGACGCGAACCACTTGAAGCCGTTCAGCAACCACGCGTCGCCGGAGCGCCGGGCCGTCGTCTCCAGCGCACCCAGATCCGAACCGCCGGTGCGTTCGGTCAGCAGTTGCGCGGTCTCGCCCGCCCATTCGCCGGAGTCGAACTTGGCCAGCACATGGTCACGGACGTCGGCCGGCGCATAGGCGGCGACCAGGGACTGGACCATGCCCCCGCCGGTGCCCAGCGCACAACCCATGCCGATGTCGGCCTGATTGAGCAGATAATTCGACGCGAACATTGACAGCGACGACCGGAAACCCGCATCGCGACACGCCTCCCGCAGCGATTGCTGCGCGTCGAGCACTGCCCGCTTGGCAGCGGTGAACGACGGCGGCATTACCACGCGGCTGACGTCGTGGCCCCACCGGTCGTAGCGTTCCAGTCGCGGCGGGTTGCGGTCGGTCTCCTCGGCCCAGCGGGCGACCGGCCCGCCCATCAGCTCGCCCATCCCGGTCAGATGGGGCTCGACCACCGCCAGCTCGTCGGGCTTGAGGTAGTAAGCCATGGTGGCCTGCAGCGTCGGGTCCGTGCGATACCAGTTGAGCCCGACGGCACCCGCGTAGTTCTCGGTTCGATACCGCTGCGACTTCTCCGGCGAAGAGAACGGCAGCCGGTCGACGGCTTCCTGACCGTATTGAATCTCGTGCTCGGTCATTCCTGCGACGGTATTACAACACCCGCCGGTCTTACACGGGCGCCACGTACTCCGAGGAGTAGAACTCGCCCGGCGCCTGGTTGTGCTCGTTGGGTGACGTGATCATCACCCAGATACCGGTCGTGCCCTGCTGCAGCGGAGCGGTGATGGACACACTGGCCTGGCCCATCGGGTCGGTGTCGAGGCCGGTGAACGTGGTGCCGGGGTCCCCGGGGCCGCACGTGGCTGAGGCAGGGCGCGGCGCCTGAATCAGGCCGGCGTCGTAATGCGCGCCGGGTTGGTTGGAGATGACCAGGTTGACGTCGGCGGTCACCGTCGACCCGGACCTGCGGACAGTGACGATACCGCGGCCGAGCAGGGTACGTGGAATCTGGACCGCCGTGTTGACCCTGCTGAAATCGCAGTTCCGCAAGACGGGATTAATCGGCACCGGCGCAGTCGCGGCAGCCATGCCCGTCCCCAGAGTGACCGTCGAAGCGGCCAGCACAGTGAATACCGAAGCACAAGTCCCGAAGCCAGTCAGCGTGTGCATCATGCCCGTCCATTCCACCATTGACGCCGTGCCGGACTCCGGAGTGATTGACTGCCGTTTCGCCTGCTAAACCTGCACCCGCGTCAAATTTCCCTGCGGAACTCGGCGGGTGACCGCGGCTGGGCTGTGCCGCACCGGTGCCCGGCGCGAACCCGCGAAGAGCGGGGGGCTTATCGGTTCTCCGACAAGACCAGGTAATCGGTCAGCGCATTCCCAAGGGCGGTCGCGCCCAGCGCGGTGGGATGCAGGGGTACGCCGCTGTTCCTGGTGACGTAGCCCTCGACGTAGCGTTCACCGGCCGGTGCGCACATGTCGTGCCCAGCTGACAGCGACCGGGTGTCGAAGAACTCCACCCCTTTGGCCGCGGCGAGTTCTCGCTGCCGATCATCGAGTTCGTCGACTTTGGACTGCAGGTAGTTGGCGTCGTTGGGAAGTAAGGGCTGATCGGGGAAACAGCCACCGGGCCGGACGAACACTCCGTAGCCCACCAGGATGATGCGCGCTCTGGGCGCGTTGGCTCGCAGCTGGTCGATCATGCTGCTCCACACCGGCACCTGCTGGGCAATGGCGCTTGACACCCGGTCGACGTTGTTGACCACGAACGCCGCGGCGCACGGCTTGGGATTGGCCGCCTTCACTTCGCATGATTCCGCGTCACCGGCCAACCCGACGTCGTTGGCGCCGATCGTGATCGTGATCAGGTCGGTCGGCGGCCCGACCATATCTATCTGGCGTGGGATCAGCCCGTGATCTGTCCGCTGTTCGCGATCGACCACATCGTCGGCCGTCGCCCCGCTGCAGGTGACGTCATGGAATGCCGCGGCGGCCAGCCGGCGCGCCAGGACGGCCGGGTAATTGTTGGTTGACTTGTGGCATCCGCGCGGCAGCGCCGGTTCCGGCACACCGGGAGCGGCTGCGAAGGAGTCACCCATTGCGACATAGTTCGACCGGGCGGCCGAGCCCGGGCCGGCCGGGGGTGTCACAGCGCAGCCGACGGACGCCAAGCCCGTCAGCACGGCGATGCCCAGCCCCCTCGACCACATGGCTTCAGTGTTTCATCCCGCCCCGGGACTGCGCCTGATGTAATAGCCCAGGTAGCGGCCCGCAGGAGTGGACTCCTCGAAGGAGATCGATGGACCGGCGCATATCGCGGCGTCAACTCGGTGTCGCGGCGGGCGCCGCGCTGGCCGCCGGCGCCGCGGCGTGCGGTTCGCACGACAACCCGCCTAAGACGCCGGCGACACCGTCTTCGGGTACCGAAGTGTCGGCCCAGTCGTTGGGCTACACCGTCAACGTCGACAAACCCGGTGGCGGAGCCGGCTACGTCTTCTTCGTCTCAGGCACCACCGCGGCCAGAGCGGTTGGTGGCGAGGGGAGACCCGCGATCCTTGTCGTCTGCGACAAATCCGGCAAAGTGGTGTGGCAACGTGAGCTTCCCGCGGGCCAGACCGCCGGCAATCTACGTGTGCAGAGTTACCTTGGCAAACCGGTGCTCACCTGGTGGCAGGGTCTCAAGCAGGGCGGTCATGGCGTGGGCGCCAGCTACATCGCCGACGAGCGCTACAACGTGATCGACACCGTCACCCCGGGCGGCGCGCTGTCCTCGGACATTCACGAATTCCGGCTCACTCCCGACGGGCACGCCCTGGTCACGTCTTATCAGGAGGTCGTCGTCGACCTCAGCACCGTCGGGGGCCCGAAGGACGGCAGGGTCTACAACTGCGTCGCCTCGGTGATCGACCTTGCCTCACGGGAGACGCTGTTCCAATGGGATGCCCTCGCGCACGTGCCGGTCGGCGACTCGCCCGCCAAGTACTCCGCCGGACAGGTGCTCGACCCGTACCACATGAATTCGATTGCACTCGATCCCGCGGGCAACCTGGTGATCAGCCTGCGTGCGATGTCGACGGTTTTCAACGTCGACCCTCGCACCGGCACGATCAATTGGCGCCTGGGCGGGCAGCAGTCGACGTTCGCGCTGGCAGAGGGCGTCGAATTCGCTTACCAGCACGATGTCGAGATGCCCGGCGCGAACATGCTGACGCTGTTCGACAACCACGCCGAGGGCAAGGCCGGACAGCCCGGTGGCGGGTCGGTGCCGAGCAGCCTCAAATGGATCCGCCTGGACCCCGCCGCGCGCACGGCCACCCTGCTGCGTGCGCAGCGCCATCCCGGAAATCTCAGCAGCGGAGCGATGGGCAATCTGCAGCAGCTCCCCGGCGGGACCACGTTCGGTGGATGGGGAACGGCCGCACACATCGCCGAATTCGCGCCGGACGGAACGATGCTGTACGACGCTGAAGTCGACGGTGGCACCTACCGCGCGTACCTCGACCAGTGGACCGGCCGCCCGGCCGAACCTCCGAAACTGGTCTTCGGCGGTGACGCCGTCCATGCGGTGTGGAACGGCGCCACCGAAGTGCGGCAGTGGCGACTGTTACACGGTCCGCAGAGCACCGCGATGACGATGTTGTCCACCGTCGACTGGGCCGGGTATGACACCCCGCTGCCGCGCGGCGGCAGCGACGACGGCTACTACCAACTTCAGGCGCTCGACGCCGGCGGCGTCGTCATCGGCCAGACGCCGCCGATGCCGCACACGGGCTGAACGCGGGCTCATGGTGATCCCGTGCAGGGGACGCACTTCGGGCGCTGGCATTACGTGGCCCCGGAGCGGTTGATGGCCCGCGACGTCGATGCCCGCGCGGACATCTACGCGCTGACCTGTGTGTTGTACGAATGCCTGACCGGCAACCGTCCTTTTCCCGGCGACTCGCTGGAAAGTCAGGTCACCGCGCACCTGAGCTTGCCGCCGCCAAGACCGTCGGTGGCCCGCCCCGACCTGCTGCCGGATTTCGATGCCGTCATCGCTAAAGGCATGGCCAAAGAACCCGGCGAACGGTATCAGACCGTCACGGAGCTGGCCGCCGCCGCACAAGCTGCCCCTGCCGCGCCGGAGGCCGGCGCCAGCAGTGCCCCGACGCTCGCCGCAGCCCCGGCCCCAGGAACCGTCGCGGCGAAGCCGCACACGGCGTTGCCGATGACCGGCCTCGATGGGCCGGAAGGGGTGGCGGTGAATGGCGCCGGCAACGTCTACGTGGCCGACCTCGGCGACGGCCAGGTGACGAAGCTGACCGCCGCAACCGGCGCCCAGACGACGGTGCCGTTCTTCGGTCTGGTCAAGCCGTGGGGGGTGGCGGTCGACGGTGCCGGCAACGTGTACGTCAGCGATGCGGGCACCGGTCGGGTGGTGCGGGTGGCCGCGGAGACCGGCTCCCAGTCGGTGCTGCCGTTCCCGGGGCTCGACGGGCCGCACGGGGTGGCGGTCGACGGCGCGGGGAACCTGTTTGTCGCCGAAAGCGGTAAGAATCGGGTGCTGAAGCTGCCGAAGGCTTGACGGCGGTGCTCCGACTGGGGTGTGAGCCCGCATG